>NZ_CP016353.1:1362272-1682045 GCF_002240355.1 Prauserella marina | reverse complement strand
CTAGCGAAATATCCGGAGGACGTCGGCTATCCCTTGTTTCCCGCGGCTGGCTCAGCCAACAATTACGACGGTTGATAAAGGTCGAAGACGGACCAAATATCTCGGGCGAGATTCACCTGATTCGAATTGGCGACCATCGGACTGGACCCGATTACACCCTGAGGAGCGTCGTTGATGGTGAGTGCGGAGGCCGCGCGGCAGAGTATGCGAGAACTGGACGTCCTGTTGCGACTCGGCAGCCTGCATACCCCGATGGCGGTGCGCGTCGCGGCTACCTTGCGGCTGGTCGACCACATCAACGCGGGACACGACAGCCCGGCGAAGCTGGCGAAGGTGACGGGTACGAATGCGAACGCGCTCCTACGCATCGTCCGGCACCTCGTGGCAGTCGGGCTCCTCAGGGAAACTGGGCCAGATCAGCTGGAGCCGACCACGACGGGCCGGTTACTGGCCGATGACCATCCTGCCCAGCAGCGTGCCTGGTTCGATCTGACCAACGCCGTGGCCCGCGCGGACCTCGCATTCGTCCGGCTGCTCGACGCGGTCCGCACGGGCAGGCCGACTTACGAGTCGATATACGGGCAGCCGTTCTATGACGACCTTGCCGCCAACCCGGAGCTTGCGAAGTCGTTCGACACTCTGATGGCTTGCGACCAGGACTTGGCCTACGACGCGCCCGCCGCGGCATACGACTGGAGCAATGCCAAGCACGTACTGGATGTCGGCGGTGGCATCGGTGGATTCCTCGCCGCCATCGCCAAAATCGCACCCCATGTTCGCGGGACACTGCTGGAGCTCCCACTGGTCAGCGAGCGGGGCGCCGAACACTTCAGGACGGCAGGGCTCGATGACCGGATGAACACCGTGGCCGCTGACTTCTTCGAGCCCCTGCCGGTCAAAGCCGACGTGATCGTCCTGTCGTTCGTGCTGCTCAACTGGTCGGACGACGAAGCGCGACGCATTCTGCGCCGGTGCGCCGACGCATTGGAACCAGGTGGGCGGATCGTCGTGCTGGAACGCGATGACCTTGCCGAGGACGCGTCTAATGAGAAGTTCACGATCCTGGACATGCGGATGCTCGTCTTCCTCGGCGGCAGGCTGCGCACGAGGGACGAGTGGTCGACCTTCGCCTGTTCGGCGGGGCTGACCGTCGAGTCGGCAGAGAAGGTGGCTTCTCCTTCGGTCCCGTTCGACCTTTCCCTGCTGGTTCTCGCGCCGAATGGAGAGAAGGCATGAGCGAACGTGTTGTCTCATCGGGAGATGTGAAGCTGTGGAGCCAGGACTTCGGTGACCCGGCCAACCCGGCACTGTTGATGATCATGGGTGGCAACCTGACCGCCTACGGCTGGCCGGACGAGTTCGTCCAGCTACTGGCCGACCGCGGCCTGCACGTGATCCGGTACGACCACCGGGATACCGGCAGGTCCTCTTTCCGGGACTACCAACAGCATCCCTACACCTACGACGACATGGCGGCGGACGCGGTCGCGGTGCTCGACGGCTGGGAGGTCAGCAAGGCACACGTTGTCGGCCTTTCGATGGGCACCTCGCTCGCCCAGGTGATGGCACTCAACCACCCCGGCCGCGTCAGGAGCCTGATACTGATGCTCGGCGGCGCGCTGGACACCGACTTCGACGCGGCCATCGAGGCCGCGTTCGAGGGCAAGACACACGTGAACGGCTTGCCGGTGCCGACCCAGCGATTCCTGGACATGCTGACCCGTGTCCAGCAGCCCGCGGAGGATCGCGAGGCCATGCTCGCCAAACAGGTCGACAAGTGGCGCCTGCTCAACGGCCCCGGAATTCCGTTCGACGACAAGGAATACCGGCGCTGGGAGGAGCGCGCGATGGACCACGCCGGGACGTGGGAGGAACCCGTCACGCACTACATGGTCGGTCTGCCGCCACAGAGCCGGGGAGAGGAACTGCGCGCCGTCACCGCGCCGACTCTGGTGATCCAGGCTCCGAACGACCCCGCCGCGCCGCCGCCACACGGCCAACACCTCGCCAGCCTGATTCCGGGAGCTCGGGTGGCCGAGATCCCGGGCATGGGGCACGCCCTGCCGACACCAGTGCACGCGCCGCTGGCTGACGTGATCATCGCGCACACACTCACCGGCGAAAGGGAATAAGATCCATGTCTGCCACGTCAACGACGTCTGCCACGGCACGAACCGCGACCAACAGTGACCTCGGTCGTCACCTGCTGACCGTTCGCGGCTTCCAGTTCATCTTCGGTGCGCAGGGAGACCCGTACGCGTTGCTCCTGAGGGCGGGCAGCGATGACCCGGCCGCGCTCGACGCGCGAGTGCGCGAGCGCGGCGCGCTCTACAAGAGCGAGACCGGCGCCTGGGTGACCGGGCATTACCCGCACGCCCGCGACATTCTCGCGGATCCGCGGCTGGAGCTGCGCCACGAGGGTGAGGACGAGTCCCCGCAGCAGCACATGTTCCAGGACATCTGGGACAACCCGAAGCTCTGCCACATCGTTCCGCTGGACGACGCGTTCCTCAACCTCAAGCGTGCGGACTACGAGCGGATCGGCACACTCTTCGATCCGTTGCTCGGCGCCGAGGCTGTGCGGGCACACCACCCCGCCGTGCAGCGGATCGTCGAGCGGACAGCGGGCAGCTTGCCCGGCGAGTTCGACATGATGGCGGACTTCGCACGACCTGTCGCGACCACGCTGGTGGCGGAGATCCTGAACATTCCGGCTGACGAACGGGACCGTTTCGCCGAACTTGCCTCCAGCGTCGGCATCGCGCTGGACAGCGGATTGTGCCCGCCGCAGTACAAGGTCGCTCGTGCCCTGATGACCTCCCTTGCCGAGCTCCGCGAATTGCTCGGCACACAGCAACTGTTCGGCGAACAGCGGCCGAGCACGGGCGGCGCGGAAGACGTGCTGGCGGCGGGCCTGCTGCTGACGGTGGCCGGTATCGAGGTGGCGGTGAACCTGATCTGCAACTCGGTGGTCGCGCTGCTCGACCATCCTGACCAGTGGCAGGTGCTGCGCGGCGATCCCGGCCTCGCCCGCGGAACGGTCGAGGAGACCCTGCGATTCGACTCGCCCGTCCGGCTGGAGCACCGCATCACCACCAAGGACGTCGAGATCTGCGGAGAGAAGATCCCGGCTGATACTCAGCTTGTCGTGGTGGTCGGAGCCGCCAACCGAGACCCGGCGGTTTTCGCCGAACCGGAACGATTCGATATCATCCGGAAGTCCGAAGTAGACCAGCTGAGCCTGTTTGGCGGACTCTACGGCGGATTCGTCGCGCCGCTGGTCCGGTTGCAGGCCGAGGTCGCGGTGGGCGCCCTGGCAGCCCGCTTCCCGGCGCTGCGCCATCGCGAGCGCGTATTGCGCCGGATGCGGTCCCCGGTCACGCGCGGGGTCCTGCGGTTCCCGGTCAGCAACGCATAGTCAAGGGAGGATCCGATGCGAATCCTGATCACGTCGTTCGCGCTGGACGCTCACTTCAATGGTGCCGTTCCGTTGGCCTGGGCATTGCGAACCGCGGGACACGAAGTAAGGGTGGCGAGCCAGCCCGCGCTGACCGAGAGCATCACGCAAGCGGGCCTCACCGCGATTCCGGTCGGCAGCGACCACAGGATGCACGAGGTCACGCGGCGGGTGGGCGCGAGCATGTATGCCCAGCATTCGAGCCGTGACTTTCTCGAACACCGACCGGAGCTGCTGGACCTTGATTTTCACATCGCGTCCAACTCCCTGCTGACCGCGACGTACTACATGCAGATCAACAACGACTCCATGGTGGACGAACTGGTCGACTTCGCCAGAAACTGGAAGCCGGACCTGGTCATCTGGGAGCTGTTCACCTTCGCCGGTGCCGTGGCGGCCAGGGCAGCCGGTGCCGCGCACGCGCGCATACTGTCCTTTCCGGACACTTTCTACGGCGTTCGCAAGGTCTTCCTGCAACGAGCGGCGAAGGAACCCGAGCAATACGACGACTCGTTGGAGGAATGGCTGACACTCGTGCTGGAGCGGCACGGGTGTGAGTTCGACGAGGAAGTCGTCACCGGGCAGTGGACCATCGATCAGATGCCCGTCGGTGTACGACTTCCGCTCGGCCTTCCGACCGTGGAGATGCGTTACCTGCCATACAATGGCCCGACACCGGCTGTGGTGCCGGACTGGCTGCGAGTCGCACCCACTCGGCCGAGGGTGTGCTTCACGCTGGGGGAAACGATCCGGCAGTCGGAGTTTCCCAACGCGGTGAAGGTGGCGGACCTCTTCGAGGCGATCGAGAACCTCGACATCGAGGTTGTCGCTTTGCTCAGCGAAAAGGAACTCGAAGGAGTGCCGAAGGTTCCCGGCAACACCCGCGTTGTGGACCGTGTTCCGTTGGCCGCGTTGATGCCGAGCTGCTCGGCGATCGTGCACCACGGCGGCGCCGGTACCTGGGCGACTGCCGCGGCCTACGGGGTTCCCCAGGTCGCGATGGGCTGGATGTGGGACGCGATCTACCGCGCGCAGCGGCTTGAGGAGCTGGGCGCGGGGCTGCATATCCCTTCGTTCGAGCTGACCGTGGAAAAGCTGCGGGAGAAGTTGGTGCGGGTACTGGAGGAGCCCTCGTTCACCGAGGGCGCGCAACGCCTGCGGGACGTGATGGCTGCCGCCGCCAGTCCGAATGAGACTGTTCCAGTCCTGGAGCGGCTGACCACCCAGCACCGCGCGGGTTAGGCGGTACCACGTAGCCGAGCACCGAGCGCGGCGGGTCCATGGTGGACGGGTTCTGCCCGCCCACCATGGACGGTGTGATTTCGGATGCGTCGGGGGGTGAGCCGGCGACGCTACTTGCGGGCGCCGATGAACAGGCCGCGGCCGGAGTGCAGGCCCTCGATGTAGTCGACCGCGAAACCGGCCGCGGCGAAGGCGGTTTCGTATTGCTCACGGGTGAACAGCGTGATCAGGTGATTCTCGACGAAATGCCGGGCACCGTTGACGGAGTCGGCGACGACGTAGTGCACGTCCATCCTGGACGCGTTGCCCTCCAACTTGGAGTGCGACACCCTGGAGATGGTCATGCCATCCACTTGGAGCACCGATCCGGAGACGTAGCCGTCGGCGTAGTTTTCCAGGAACCACCATGGATCGACCGCAACTGCTCCGCCGGGAACGAGATGGTGGGCGAACCTGGTCAGCGTCGCGGTCAGCTCCCGCGTGGTGGTCAAGTATCCGATCGAGCCGAACATGCAGCTGATCGCGTCGAACCTCCGGCCGAGATCGAAGTCACGCATATCGCCGAGGTGCAATTCAGCCCCTGGCACGGTTTCTCTTGCGGTCCGCACGAATGGTTCGGAGATCTCCAGGCCCTCGACGTGATCGAACAACGTTGCGAACGCCTTCAGGTGCGATCCGGTCCCGCAAGCGACGTCCAGTAGCGAGACCGCGTTCGGGACGCGCGACCGGATCCACTTTGTCACCACTTCGGCCTCGGCGAGGTAGTCCTTACCCCGGCCGCGATGGATCAGTTCGAAGACCTCGGCCAGATCGGCTCCATACACGGGAATCTCCTACGGTATCGGTCGCTCCCCAACCAGGTTCCTCACTCCGTGTCTTCGTTTGCCGTCGGCGGGTACATCCACGTCATCGGGTCGAGGTCACGCGGGATCCAGGCTGCCGAGGACTGTTCGGCGTTCACGCTCTTCTCGACGAACCCGATGTTGTGATACATGTGCAGCGCACCGACTTCTTTGTCCATTGCGGACGGGCGGCTACCTGCTCGTTCCTGATGGTGCAGCGAGTCGACCAGCGTCTTGAGGAAACCAAGTGACGTACCGGGGTCGTTCAGATCGTCGCTGCCCCCGTTCCAGCCGGGCCAATACGAGGTCTGCAAATCTTCGATCACGTAGAGACCACCCGGTGCCAGCAGCGGAAACAGTGCCTGGAACGAGGTGATCACATCGGCACTCAGATGGCTGCCGTCATCGATGATGATGTCCAGCGGGCCGATCCGGCCCGCGAGTTCGATCAGGAAGTCCGGATCCGCCTGGGACCCCTTGATCGTCCGAATCCTTGGTTCGTCGAGGCTCGACTTGTCGTAGATGTCCAGGCCATTGATCAGGCCACGCCGGAAGTAGTGCTTCCACATCCGCAGCGACTCGCCGCCCTGGTCGGATGCTTCGTACCCGCCGATACCGATCTCCAGCAGCTTGACCCGGCGTTCCCGGTAGGGCGCGAAGTGCCGATCATAGTGTGGCGTATACCAATGGTCGGCCCATTTGTCCGACCCGAAGTGCAGCGCCAGCGTGTCGAGGTCCAGCTGCCTCGGCGAGCAGGCTTTCAGCAACTGGTGCACGGCCAGTGCCGTGGCTCGCCGCTTGTCCAGCACGGCGTCGGGGTCGATGGTCTTCGGCCCGGGGTTCTCCATCAGTTCGATCTCGCGGGTGGCATGCTCGCCACCGACCGGCCCGAATACCGACCGCACGAGTTCGGCGAGGTCCTGCCGTATCCGCGCTGGGGCGTCTTGCGACCATCCAGACTCTACTTTGGACTCGCCGGGGCCGATGGTCACCAGGTAGCCGAGCTTCTTGTCCGCTGCCGCGAGATCGAATTGAATGGTCACCGGCATGCTGGGGCCGACGAGCAACGCGGCTCGCGACACCATCTCTCTCAGCACGAGCGAGGCGTCCACGTCATCGAGCCGCGCTCTCGTGTCTTCCTCGACCCCGTCCGCGATCGACAGCAGCTTCTCCACGTCACCCCATCTCTCCGAACCAACGCACCCATGCTCATCGGTAGCCCTAGAAACGCGCCAGAGAACCGGTACATGCCATCAGTTTTGCCGGACGGGTCGAACCGGCTCCTGCTCCGCGGCGAATATACGAGGTCTTGAGGAGGCCCGGCCAAGCTTGCGGAGGTGACTGTCCTGGGCGCGGTCGGATCTCATCCATCCGCCCATCCGTGACGGAGGAGCACTATGTCGACACGCCTTTTCACCTCGGAGTCGGTGACCGAGGGGCATCCGGACAAGATCTGTGACGCGATCTCGGACTCGGTTCTGGACGCGTTGCTGGAGATGGATCCTTGCTCCCTGGTGGCAGTGGAGACGATGGTGGCTACCGGGCAGGTCCACGTGGTGGGCGAGGTGACATCCGAGGCGTACAGCGACATCCCGTCGATCGTCCGCGCGAAGATCGTCGATATCGGATACGACTCTTCGGCAAAAGGTTTTGACGGGCGTTCGTGTGGTGTCAACATCGCGATCGGGGCGCAGTCTCCTGATATCGCGCAGGGCGTGAATCACTCCCACGAGTCGTGCGTGGCGACCGCTGTCGAAGCCGAGGACGAGATCGTTCTTCAGGGGGCAGGTGACCAGGGCCTGATGTTCGGGTACGCGTGCACGGAGACGCCGGAGCTGATGCCGTTGCCGATCGCGCTGGCCCACCGGCTGTCCCGTCGGCTGACCGCGGTCGGCAAGAACGGAGCGCTCCCCTATCTGAGGCCGGACGGCAAGACCCAGGTGACAATCGAGTACGCGGGAGACCAACCGGTGCGGCTGGACACGGTAGTGGTGTCCAGCCAGCACGCGGACGGGGTCGATCCGGACTCGATGCTCGCGACCGACGTACGTGAGCAGGTGGTGGTTCCGGAGTTGGCAGGGCTTGAGCTGGACACCGAGAAGGTGCGACTGCTGGTGAACCCGACCGGCCGGTTCGTGATCGGTGGCCCGATGGGCGACGCGGGCCTGACCGGCCGGAAGATCATCGTGGACACCTACGGCGGAATGGCGCGGCACGGTGGCGGTGCCTTTTCGGGGAAAGATCCATCCAAAGTGGACCGTTCGGCGGCCTATGCGATGCGTTGGATCGCGAAGAACGCGGTCGCGGCCGGCCTTACGCGCCGGCTCGAAGTACAGGTGGCGTATGCGACCGGGGAGGCGGCGCCGGTCGGGCTGTTCGTGGATACCTTCGGCACCGCGACAGTGGACCCAACCCGGATTGAGCGAGCGATCAGGGAAATTTTCGATCTTCGTCCGGCCGCCATCATCCGCGACCTTGACCTGTTGCGGCCGATCTATTCGCCGACCGCGGCATACGGGCACTTCGGCCGGACAGACCTCGACCTGCCTTGGGAGCGCACAGACCGCGCTGAGTTACTGGCCAAGGCGGCCGGCGCGTGAGGTTCACCTGCTTCCTTGAGGGCGTTACTAGCTAAGGGTGCCATCCTGGCGGATGGGGCTGACGCCAACAGGGAGACGAACAGATGGATAGCGGCACCACGCTGTATTTGGACCTGTTGAAGAAGGTCCTCACCAATGTCATCTACAAGGATGGGGCGCAGCAAGCGTCGTGGTATTACTTCGGGGAGGGCTACTCGGAACACAACCGGGCCAATGGGGAGGACTGGCCGATGGTGGCCCACACCATGGTCGGTTTGAAGCGCCTCGACAATCTGCAATATTGTGTGGAAAAGGTGCTGGCCGACAACGTTCCCGGTGACTTGATCGAAACGGGCGTGTGGCGTGGCGGTGCTTCCATCTTCGCCCGTGGAGTTCTCGAGGCGCATGGGGTGAAGGACCGCACGGTGTGGCTGGCGGACTCGTTCGAGGGCATGCCCGTCACCGACGGGAGCAGCCACCCGAGCGACCGCGAGCTGGCTCTGCACAAGTACAACGATCACTTGGCCATTTCGCTGGACCAGGTCAAGGAGAACTTCGCCTGCTACGATTTGCTCGACGATCAGGTGGCTTTTCTGCCGGGCTGGTTCCGGGACACGCTGCCCACCGCGCCGATCGACAAGCTCGCGGTGCTGCGACTGGACGGCGATCTCTACGAGTCCACAATGGATTCCCTGGCCAACCTGTACCCCAGGCTTTCGCCTGGCGGGTTCGTGATCATCGACGACTACGTCATTCCGGCTTGCAGGGAAGCGGTCCTGGAGTACCGGGAGAAGCACGGTATTACCGACGAGATGGTCACCATTGACGACAGCAGTGTCTATTGGCGCCGTAGCTCTTGACCCACCGCTCCTTCGCCGCACCGGCAGCATTGCCGCCAGTGCGGCGATAGATCAGCGGTCCTTGCGTTTGCGGTAGGCGATCATGGTGAGCGGCGCGAACACCACGACCAGCGCCGCGGCCAGCCCGAGTGCCCAGGCGACCTGCCCTGCCGTAGCGGTGCCGTGCATGAGGCCACGCGCCGCGGTAGCGGCGTGGCTCATCGGGTTGGCGTTCGCGAACGCCGCCATCCAGCCGGGCATGGAGGCGGTGGGGACGAAGATGTTGCTCGCGAATACCAGCGGGAACACCACGATCATGCTCGTCGAGGCGACTGTCGACGGTGACTTGGCTACGACGCCCAGCGTCGTGAAAATCCAGCTCACGCCGAATGCGAATACGATCAGCACCGCGACCGCGGCGATGCAGCCGACCACGCTCGCCGGGCGGAATCCCAGCAGCATTCCAAGCCCGATCGTCAGGCCGAGTGCCACGATGTAGCGCCCCATGTCGGCCAGCAGGCTGCCGACGATGGTTGCCGGCTGCCAGAACGGCAGCGTACGGAACCGGTCGAAGATTCCCTTGGTGATGTCGGTGTTCAGCGCGGTCCCCGTGTAGACCGACATCATCACTACCGTCTGCACCAGGATCCCCGGCAGGAACTGCTGTAGATAGACGGTGGTGGAGCCGTCGATCGCGCCGCCGAACAGGTACGTGAACACCAGCAGGAAGACGAACGGGAACAGGACCATGTCCAGCAACTGGCCCGGGTGGTGCCGGAACGTGGACACCGCTCGCCACAGGTGAGTGAGCGAAGCTGACAACGGGCCCGGCCTCTTGGGTCGCGCGTGGGTCGCCAGCGCGTTGCGCAGTGCGTTCTCGAGGACCGGCTTGGGTTCGACGATCGTGTCGTCATTGGTGGCGGTGGTCATACGGCAACCTCCTCATTCTTGTTGCCTGCTTCGGAGCCGGGGCTGACATCGACCTTGTGCCCGGTGAGTGCCAGGAAAACCTCGTCGAGGCTCGGCTGGCCGAGCGCGTAGTCGGCGACCCTGATACCGGATCTGGACAGCATGACCAGTGCCGCGGCGACCTGCTCCGGGTCGTTGGCCCTCGCGGAAATGGCCAACGGGTCGGATGCGAGCTCGACCGGTACACCGAGGGCCTCGGCAAGCAGCTCGCTCGCCTTTGGCCGGTCCTCCGCGCGGAACAGTCTGACCTGCACCGCCCCGCTGCCGACCGAAGCCTTCAGCTCATTCGGGGTTCCCTCGGCGATGATCTTTCCGTGGTCGATGACCGCGATCCTGCCGACCAGCGCGTCTGCCTCCTCCAGGTACTGGGTGGTCAGCAAGACCGTGGTGCCGACCGCGACGAGGGCCCGGACGGCATCCCAAACCTGATTACGCCCCTGCGGGTCCAGTCCCGCGGTCGGCTCGTCGAGGAAGAGCAACTTCGGGGAAACGATGATGCTTGCCGCGATGTCCAGCCTGCGCCGCATGCCGCCCGAGTAGTTCTTCGTCAGTCGATCGCCCGCGTAGTCGATACCGAAGGCTTCGAGTAATACGTTCGCGCGTTTGCGCGATTCCGCCCACGAATGACCCAGCAACCTCGCCACCAGCACCAGGTTCTCCGCGCCTGTCAGTGCCTCGTCCACCGACGCGAACTGGCCGGTGAGGCTGACTACCCGGCGAACCTCCTCGGGTTGCTTCATGACGTCGTACCCGAAGACCCGCGCGGTGCCTTCGTCCGGTTTGAGCAGGGTGGCCAGCGTGCGGATGGCCGTGGTCTTCCCGGCTCCGTTAGGGCCGAGGAAGCCGTAGACCATGCCCTCCGGCACGGTCAGATCCACCCCGTCCAACGCCCGGACTTTCCCGAAGACCTTGACCAGCCCTTCGGTCCTTATCGCTAAATCCGACTGCGATTCCAATTTTCTCTCCCGGTGTGAACAGTCACCCAAACTTGCGGTACTCAGCCATGCCTGATCAGGCATTCCTTCACGGACCGCATTGATTCTCGTTGTTCGTACACCTGAACAGTACGGTGTACTATATCAGCGTACGGTACGCTTGGCGGGAGATACAACGCAAGGCCTGGCGCCGGAAGGACAAGCCACAGTGACTACACGCTCACCCGCCCTCGACCTCGTGCGCAGCATCTATCTGCTATGGGGGCACCATCCGGCACCAGGGCGCTCGGGGTTGAGTGTCGAGGTGATCGTCCGCGCGGGCATCGAGGTCGCCGACGCCCGAGGTATCGACGCGGTGTCGATGCGTAAAGTCGCGGAGCACATCGGGGCGGGAACGATGTCGCTCTATGCTCACGTGCCGGGCAAGGACGACTTGATCGCGTTGATGGTCGACGCTGTTTATGCCGAGCCGTACGGCAACGACGTGGCCGCGGCGACCAGCCAGGGCGACTGGCGCGCGGCCATGCGCTATGTCGCCCGGCGCAACTGGGACCTCTACGTTCGCCACCCCTGGTTGCTGGACCTGCGGCCCTCACGCCTGGCCCTCGGACCGAACCTCAGTCGTAAGTACGAGACCGAATTGCGGCCCCTTGACGGAATCGGCCTTTCGGACATCTCGATGGACTCGACGCTGTCGATGATCCTCAGCCACGTCGAGGCCACCGCCCGGTCCAGTCGTCACATCGTGCGAACTCAGGATGACTCCGGGATGAGCGACACCGACTGGTGGGCCATCGTCGCGCCCGCGCTGGAGCAGGTCATGGACGACGGAGATCTGGCCGTGTCCGCACGTGTCGGAAACACCGTGGGCGAGCAGTTTCAGGCCGCGAGCGCGAGTCCCGATCACGCGCTGACGTTCGGCCTCGACACCATCCTCGACGGCATCCAGGCGAACCTCGATCGCCAGTGATAACGTACACCGTACTGTATGCGTGTACGGTGGGCGTATGTTTCAACGACGTGCGACAGCAGAGTTCATCGAGGTTCGTGGAGCGCGGGAGAACAACCTGCGCGAGATCGACCTGGACATACCCAAGCGGCAACTGACCGTCTTCACTGGAGTGTCCGGCTCGGGCAAGTCGTCCCTTGTCTTCGGCACGATCGCGGCCGAGTCTCGCCGCCTGATCAACGAGACCTACGACGCGTTCGTCCAAGGCCTCATGCCGCATGCTCCGCAACCCGACGTCGACGCGTTACGTCACATGACAGCAGCCATCATCGTGGGCCAAGAGCAAATGGGCGCCAACTCCCGCTCCACCGTGGGCACGGCGACCGACACCTACACCATGCTGCGCCTGCTGTTCGCCCGCGCGGGAACCCCACGGGTGGCATCGCCGAACGTGTTCGGCTTCAACGACCCGCGTGGCATGTGTCCGGCCTGCGAAGGTCTTGGCCGCGTGACCGCGGTCGATCCTGACGCCCTTGTGGATATGAGCAAGTCGCTCAACGACGGCGCCATCGACTTTCCCCACTTCAAAGTCGGCTCATGGCAATGGAAGCTCTACGCGGAGACCGGACTGTTCGATCCGGACCTGCCGCTGCGTGACTATGCCGAAGCTGATCTGCATGAGCTGCTCTACGGTAAAGAGCGCAAGATCAATACGGGCAGCGTCAATCTGACCTATCAAGGCTTGATCACCAGGCTGCGCACCGGCCTGCTCCAAGACCGCGACTCCATGCAACCCGCGCAACGAGCCGCGGTCGAGCGGGTGGCCACCCAGCAGATCTGTGACGAGTGCGGCGGCGCACGACTCAACGCCACTGCCCGCGCCGTGCGGCTCGGTGGCCGTTCGATCGCCGATTGCGTGGACATGCAGGTCGACGAGCTCGCGGAATTCCTTGCCGGGCTCGACCTGCCGGCGGGTACGGCCCCGCTCTCCGCCGTCCTGCTGCACGCCTTGAAGACCTTCGCTGAAATCGGGCTCGGATACCTCAACCTCAACCGGCCCACTTCGACGCTGTCGGGCGGTGAGGCGCAACGCACGCGCATGGTCAAGCACCTCGGCTCCGCCCTTACCGACGTCACCTACGTCTTCGACGAGCCGACCACCGGACTGCACCCGCACGACGTGGAGCGGATGAACCACCTGCTCCAACAGTTGCGCGACAAGGGCAACACGGTGCTCGTCGTCGAGCACAAACCCGAGGTCATGGCCATCGCCGACCACATCATCGACATGGGGCCCGGGGCGGGCATCCACGGAGGCGATGTCGTATACGCGGGAGACATCGCGGGCCTGCGCCGCTCCGGCACCCGCACCGGCGCCCATCTCGAACAGCGCCAGGCTCTGAAGACCCACACTCGTGTCCCCACAGGGTGGCTGCCCATCCGCGGCGCGGCAGTCACCAACCTTCGGCACGTCGACATCGATGTCCCACTCGGCGTCCTCGTCGCCGTCACCGGCGTTGCCGGATCGGGAAAGAGCTCACTGATCCATGGCTGCCTGCCCCGCGAACAGGCCGCGTTCGTGGACCAATCGGCCATCCGCGGCTCGCGCCGGTCCTCACCCATTACCTACACCGGCATTCTCAACCCGATTCGAAAAGCATTCGCGCAGGCCACCGGAGCGCCCGCGGCGCTCTTCAGCGCCAACTCCCAAGGAGCCTGCCCGGAATGCAAGGGCCAGGGAGTGATCTACACCGACCTGGCCTTCATGGCCGGCGTCGAATCGGTCTGCGAGACCTGCTACGGCAAGCGTTTCACCGACGAAGCTCTCAGTCACCGGCTGCGTGGAAGAACCATCGCCGAGATCTACGAATTCTCGGTCGAAGAAGCCAGCGACTTCTTCAGCGAAACCAGTGTTCTGCCCATGCTGCACAGGCTCCGTCGCGTAGGACTCGACTATCTCGGGCTCGGCCAGCGACTCACCACACTTTCCGGCGGCGAGCGGCAGCGGCTCAAGCTCGCCATCGAGATGGCCGCCGACGCCGACATTCTCGTCCTCGACGAGCCGACCTCGGGACTGCACATGGCCGACACCGATCGACTCGTCGCTCTGCTCGACGAGATCGTCGGAACGGGCCGCACCGTCATCGTCATCGAGCACAACCTCGATGTCATCTCTCGTGCCGACTGGATCATCGATGTCGGCCCGGGCGCCGGTCATCAAGGCGGCCGCATCGTCCACTCGGGAACGCCTCGGGAACTCCTGACCGCGCGTGATTCACGTACCGCGGAACACCTCGCGCGCTACCACCGCTCCTCATCAGATGTCGAGGGGCTGACTGTCTGAGTCAGACACTGCTCAGGACTTACGGTGCGCGACCCAGAGGCCGTCCCGCACTGGCACGATGACGCTGGCGAAGTCGGGGTCGCTTGCCAGCACCTCGTTCATCCGTCGTACGCCCGCCAGTTCGTTGGACGGCTCACCGATGTCCCCCGCGACGACTCCGCCGCCACAGAAGGCATTGTCGATCATGAGGACGCCGTCCGCTTCGAGGTGCGACTTGGTGAGCCGCAGTAGCTCGGTCGCGAGCGCGGGATCACCACCGAAGTACCGGTGCTTCATCACGTCCTGGAAGATCAGGTCGTAGACGCCGAGGTTTGGCAGCAGCTCGAACACGTCGCCGACGATGATCTCGACCCGGTCGGCGAACCCGGCGCGATCGATGAAGTCGGCCGCGCGTGCGGCGCGCTCCGGGTCCAGCTCGATGCTGGTGACCTTGCCGCCTTCGGGCAGTGCGTGCGCGAGCCACAGCGCCGAGTAGCCGATCGCCGTACCCAGCTCAAGCACCCTCGTGGCCCGCTCGCCGCGCAGCGTGGCGAGCGTCTGAACGATCGTGCCCTCCAGTCTGCCGATGACCGGGATGCCCTCGTTGTTCGCGACCGTCTCGATCTCCGTCATCACGGTCGCGAGTCTCGGAGGCAGTTCCACCGCGCGCGCGAGGGCGGTGGCGAAGACCTCCTTCGGGTCGGTGCTGTCCTGCGGGACGATGGGCAGCGGTGTGTTGATCATGAACTGATCCCCTTCTTGGTAGTGCGTGTCGTCGTCATGGAACACATGGACACTCGGACGTACGAGTCAGCGGTGTGGCCCAGCACTCCCGGGGAGCTGACGCACGTGAAGCTTGTCGAGCACGGCAGGCAATGCCCCGGGAACCGGGGACGCGGTCCGCCAGGCGACGATCCCGTCAGGGCGGACGAGGCTGGCCCCGGACTCACCGATCCCGTAACGGGTCACGACACGTCCAGCTGGGTCGTCTTCTTCGAAGTCAGTGCCCACCACGAAGGTGTGGACCCTGGCGTCCGCCCCCCGCCATCTCTCGTCGGCGGCGATCAACATCCACTCACCAACCATGTCCACAGTGGACATACGAGAACCAGCGCGGGTGATCCAGACGTGTGGAGCTCGGAACCCGGGACGACCGCTGGGGCGCAACGGGTCCTCGACCGGGGCTGGATCCGGGTCGTCGATCAGTACCGCGCCCGACCGGTAGCGGAACCCAAGAAGCACCTCGGCATATCCGACCCCCGCCGGAACCGTGCCGATCAGGTGCGGCGCCATCCGGTGCGCGTAGACAGACATCGACTCGTCGACCACCAGTTCCGCCACCTGCTTGCGTTCCGGTTCGTAGCTGTCCAGCAGCCCGGTGCCGGCCGCGCCTTTCACCACCTCGGCCAGCTTCCACGCGATGTCGTAGCCGTCTCCGATCGCGGTGTTGCCGCCGAGCCCGCCGGTCGGAGGCGTGACCTTCGCGGCGTCACCGACGAGAAAGACCCGGCCGTCCCGCCAGCGGTCGGCGATGTGGGCTGCCATTTCCCATTGCTGGATGTTCAACAGCTTCGGCTCAAGTTCCGGCATGTTCACCGCGAGCCGGATCAGCTCGACGCAGCGGGATGGCGGAAAGTCCTCGGGTGATTCACTCCGCTCGGGCGAGTACTCGACGAAGAACGTGTGCCGGTTCGGTTTGTCGGTCGGACCGAAGTTCCCGGTGAACGCCGGGTTCTGCAGGTAGTACCACCCGACCGAGCCGGGCGGTAGCACGGCGGACAGATCGGCTTCGAAGATGACCCCGATGAAGTGCGACAACACTCCATGTCCGTGCCGGGAGATACCAAGTCGCTCGCGCACGGGGCTGTCCGGACCGTCGGCGGCGACCAGGTAATCCGCGTGCACGACGGACTCCTTGCCAGTCTCCGAGTCACGCACCAGCGCGTCGACGCCTGACGGGCCCTGCTCGAACGACACCAACTCGGTGCCGTACCGGACGACGGCGCCGTGCTTCTCCGCCTGAGCCAGCAGGATCGGCTCCATCTGGTCCTGCGCAAGGAAACCCCAGCCCTGGGGTGTACACGGAGCGGTCGCGGCCATCATGTCGTCGACACTCTCGGCAAAGGTGTGCAGCACCTTGCCTCCGACGCTTTCCGCGACCCTGATGGTGAAATCACCCTGCTGGCCGCGAAGGTCGTTGGCCTGACTGACCTGGTCGAGTAGTCCGCCGATGCGAAGCAGCTCCATGGTGCGAGGGTTCTGTCCGGCCGCCTTCGGATAGATCGAGGTACCCGGATGCTTCTCCACGATCACGGTGCGAACCCCACGCCTCGCGAGGAACATCGCCGCCGACAGCCCACCGAGTCCCGCTCCGACGACGAGTACTTCCGCCGTGTCCGTCATGTTTCCTCCTGTCTAGTCACGTATGCCGTGGAACGGGCCGCGGCCTGAGTGGAGTCCTCGACGTAGTCGACGGTGAAACCGGCGGCTGCCAAGGCGGTCTTGTCCCGCTGGCGGATGAACAGGGTGCTCATGTGGTTCTCAACGAAGTGCCGGGCACTTGCCGCCGCGTCGACGCGGGGTGCACATCGTCAGAGCTTCTCCACCGTTGCCCCCTCCGAAGTCGTACGGCCGATGCTTGCCTGGTTTCCTCGGAAACCATTTGAGAACCGGTAGGCGCGGCTGCTGCGAGTGGGATTCGAACTGGGCGGAGAAGAGTCGGGCACCGACGGGTGTTCGACCAGGGGCACGCATCCAGGAGGAAATATGACGATCTTGACGACCGGTGCGACCGGGAGCGTCGGCCGCGGAGTGGCAAACCAGCTGATGGCGGCGAGCGAGCATCCCCGGTCACGCTCGATTCAGAGGCGAGGTGACCTGCGGTGCCGGTGACCGAACGAGACGGCAGCGTCGATCTGCCGCTGTCCGGCGTCACGGTCGTCGCGCTGGAACAGGCCGTGGCCGCGCCACTCGCGACGCGCCATCTCGCCGATCTCGGAGCGCGTGTGCTCAAGGTGGAACGCCCGGACGGCGGCGACTTCGCGCGTGGCTACGACACCAGCGTCAACGGAATGGCGAGTCACTTCGTTTGGCTCAACCGGGGAAAGGAGTCGATGGCGCTGGACCTGAAGTCACCGGGCGGCCGGCAGGTTGTCGCGGATCTCGTCGCCACGGCCGACGTGTTCCTGCAAAACCTCGCCCCAGGCTCGGCAGCCAGGCTCGGCCTTGGCGCCGCCGACCTGCGGGACAGAGACCCCCGGCTGGTGACGGTCGACATGTCCGGGTACGGCGGCAGCGGCCCTTACCGGGACCGGCGCGCCTACGACATGCTCATTCAGTGCGAGGCCGGGCTGGTCTCCGCGACCGGCACCCAGAACAGCAGAACGAAGGCAGGGATGCCGGCCTCCGACATCGCGGCGGGCATGTATGCGCTCTCGGCGACCCTGGCCGCGCTGGTGGGCCGGGCGGTGAGTGGCCGGGGCGCTGCCATCGAGATCTCGATGCTTGAGGCGACTGCCGAGTGGATGGGCTACCAGCTCTACCACACCCAGGGCACCGGGCAGCCCCCGCGCAGGATGGGCCTCGCCCATCCAAGCGTCGTGCCCTACGGCGCGTTCCCCGCCCAGGATGGTGTCGATGTCGTGGTCGGGGTGCAAAACGACCGGGAGTGGACGCGGTTCGCCGAGGACTTCCTCGGCAGACCAGACCTGACGACTGATCCGGAGTGGGCGACCAACGTCGCACGTGTGCGCCACCGCGAGACGGTGGACGCATTGGTCGCGTCGCACACGGCACGGCTGCCCGCCGATCGGCTCGTCGCGTGCCTCGACGCCGTCGGAGTCGCGACCGGACGGGTCAACGACATCGGGGACGTGCTGGCGCATCCGCAGCTGGCCGCACGCGACCGCTGGCGGCAGGTGGACACGCCGTCGGGGGCCGTGCACGGGTTGCTCCCGCCGTTCACGGTCGCGGGAGTCGAGCTGCCCATGGGCCCGGTGCCCGCACTGGGGGAGCACACGGAAGCCGTGTTGCGTGAATTGGGCTACTCCGCGGCGCGGATCGAGAGGTTGGGGCGCGAGGGCGCCATCTCCGTACCGTTCGAGAGTTCACTCGCCTGACCAGTCCCGCGGTCTCCAATCCCAACCGCTTTGAGGACAGGTCCTAGCGAGATCCGAGGTCGCCTGGACCGGAGCAAGGTTCGTTTGGGCGCGTACCGCACGAAATCTCTGGAGGGAACCACATGGGAAGACGAAGGATCGTCAGCGCGGCGATAGCGCTCATGGCCGCACTGGTTCTGCCGACCCCGGGGGTTGCCGCCGCCGGACAAGACGACAAGACGCCGCGCTCACTGACCGAGATCGTCACCCCGCGCTCCGCGGAAGCCCTCCCCCAGATGCGCACCGCGGCCGTCAGCGAGAACACTCTGTACGCGTTGACGCCCGAGCGCGACGAGGTCTTGATGTTCGACGGTGTGACCTGGTCGCGGATCGGCGGCCCCGCGGCCGAGATCTACGCCGGCGGCGGTCAGGTCTACGCGACGAGCCCGACGACCGGCGACATCTTCTGGTACGAACACGAGACGACCACGTGGCACCGGATCGGGGGTCCCGGCCAGCAGTTCACCGTGGACGACGCCGGAATCATCCAGGGACTCAACAGCACCGGCATCTACGAGTGGTGGGGCGGCACCACCGGGTGGCGCAAGCTCGGTGGCCCTGCGGCCTCGATCAGATCCGGCGGCGTCGGCCTGCTCGTCGCGACGAGCATCACGAACGGTGACGTCTACCTCTACGCGGGCCTGCCCTTCCAACCGTGGACCCGGATCGGTGGTCCCGGCCAGGACTTCGCCATCACCACGGTCGGATACTTCTACGGGCAGAACGACGCCGGGATCTTCGCGTGGAGAGGCGGCCTCGACTGGATTCAGGTGGGCGGCCCCGCCGCGAAGATGTACACCGGTGGGAACCTCGTCGCCACGAGTCCCTACAACGGCGACGCCTACCGCTTCCTCGACGCCGAGCTCCAGTGGGAACACGTAGGTGGCCCTGGCGACCAGTTCACCGTCGCGAACGACGGCACCATATACGGCCTGAACAGCGGTGGCGTCTGGCGCAAGGCCCCTGGAGAAAGCGGCTGGACCAAGGTGGGCGACCCCGCCGCCTCCTTGGCCGTCTGAGTTTCCGACGATCCGAAAAGCCCCCGGTCACGGTGAGTGACCGGGGGCTTCGGCGAAGCAGTTCGACTCAGTGGAACGAGTCACCGCAGGCGCAGGAACCGCCCGCGTTGGGGTTGTCGATGGTGAAGCCCTGCTTCTCGATGCTGTCGACGAAGTCGATCTGGGCACCCTGCACGTAGGGGGCGCTCATCCGGTCGACCGCGACCTTCAGGCCGTTGAAGTCGCGGAACAGGTCGCCGTCGAGCGTGCGCTCGTCGAAGAAAAGCTGGTAGCGAAGACCCGCACAGCCGCCGGGCTGCACGGCGATACGCAGGTGCATGTCGTCGCGGCCCTCTTGATCGAGCAGCGCCTTCGCCTTGACAGCAGCGGCGTCGGTCAAGATGACGCCGTGGGTCTCCTCGGCGGTGGTGTTGCCGGTCTGCTCAGCGGTCGTCATGACTCTCCCTCTAAGGTCTGTCCGCAGGGCGGTTACCGGTGTCAACAAACCCGGCTCCCGTTCTGTTCCCTGCCCTCCATGGTGACACATCCCCGGACCGGCTGAACATCAGCGGCGAGCCCTGCAATACCCTGGTGAGGTGAGGTTCCTGCGCCGCAACAGCACCCAATCCGACGATGCCGCCGCCGACGACGGGCCGGACGCCGACATCGAAACGGATTCTCACGCGCCGCGCGGCTACACGCCCGCCAAGGGCAGGGCGACTCCGAAGCGCAAGGAGGCCGAGGGCAAGCGGCGCGGCCCCGTCGCTCCGCCACCTCGCACCACCCGCGAGGCCATCCGGCGCAACCGGGAACTGCGCAAGCAGAACCCGGTGACGAAGGACGAGCGCAGGGCCGCTGCCAAGGAACGCCGCGAACGGATGATGGCCGGTGACGAGCGTTACCTCCTCCCCCGTGACCGCGGCCCGGTCAAGGCCTACGTGCGGGACCTCGTCGACTCGCGCCGCAACATTCTCGGCCTCTTCATGCCGCTGGCGATCCTGGTGTTCGTGTCGCTGCTGGTTCCGGTACCCGCCGTCCAGCAGTACGCGACGCTGGGCACCACGGTCATGCTGCTCGGCATGGTGGTCGAGGGCTTCCTCAACGGCCGCAGGATCGCCAAGCTGGCGCGCGAGCGGTTCCCGAAGGAGACGATCAAGGGCGGCTCCATCGGCTGGTACTCCTTCGTCAGGGCGAGCCAGATCCGCAAGCTGCGGATGCCCAAGCCCAGGCTCAGGCCGGGCGACCCGATTCCGTAGGCACCCACACACCAGTTCGTTAGCAATGCAAACGATCTGGGACTAGGGTTGGGGCATGGAGTTTCGTCGTCTCGGCCGCAGCGGCCTCACAGTGAGTGAAATCTCGTACGGAAACTGGCTCACGCACGGCTCGCAGGTCGAAGAGGAACAGGCACACGCCTGCATCAAGGCGGCCCTGGATGAGGGAATTACAACCTTCGATACCGCCGACACCTACGCCAATACGGCGGCGGAATCGGTACTCGGCCGCGGCCTCGCCGGGCTGCGCAGGGAAAGCCTGGAGATCTTCACCAAGGTCTTCCACCCGACCGGCCCCAAGGGCCCCAACGACAAGGGCCTCGGCCGCAAGCACATCGTCGAGTCGGCCAACGCCTCGCTCAAACGCCTTGGCACCGACTACGTCGATCTCTACCAGGCACACCGCTTCGACCACACGGTGCCGCTTGAGGAGACGATGCTCGCCTTCTCCGATCTGGTCCGCCAGGGCAAGGTGCTCTACATCGGGGTTTCGGAGTGGAACGCCGAGCAGATCAGCCGCGGCGCGGCACTGGCCCGCGAGCTGCGGGTGCCGTTCATCTCCAACCAGCCGCAGTACAACATGCTGTGGCGAGTCATCGAAGAGCAGGTCATCCCAGCCTGCGAGCGCGAGGGGATGAGCCAGATCGTGTGGTCGCCGATCGCCCAGGGCGTGCTCACCGGCAAGTATCGCAAGGGGCAGCCGGCGCCCTCGGGTTCGCGCGCGACCGACGAGCGGGGCGGCGGCGCGAGGATGATCGGCCGGTTCCTCGGCGACGACATCGTGGAGCGCGTCGAGCGGCTGCGCCCGCTCGCTGACGAGGCCGGTCTCTCACTCGCCCAGCTCGCCGTGGCCTGGGTGCTGCAAAACGGCAACGTCGCCTCGGCCATCATCGGGGCCTCCCGGCCCGAGCAGGTGCGGGAGAACGTCAAGGCCGCGGGCGTGAAACTCGACGCCGACCTGATGGCGGCCGTCGACGCCGAACTCGACGGCGTCATCGAGCGCGATCCCAGCCTGACCAAGAGCCCCATTCTGTGAGCCCCGAGGTGGCCGCGGGGTATCCCGCGGCCACCCTCAGTGCTGGTCTCGCTCGCGCTTCTCGCCCTTGCGCGTGTCGGCCGCGGCTCCCCACACGAGCCGGACCTCCTCCAGCAGCTCCCACGGCTTGAGCACGGTCGTGCGGGGAAGTGAGCTGGCGAAGCCGACGGGGTGCCTCCGGAAGCGGCGCAGCATCCTGCCCGGCTTGCTCGTCATCCGCTGCCGCAGGTCGGTGACATAACGGCGGCGCACATCGCGCTCGATGCTGTTGCCACAGCGGGTGCAGGTCGTGACGACGAGCAACCGGCCGGCGTAGGCCAGCTCGTGGTCGGTTTCCTCGCCGCAGTGGTGGCACGACAGCGTGGCGTGCTCAACGGTTCCCATGGCCATCACGTCCTCACCTCTGGTACTCAGCCGCGGCCAGCACCTGCTCCGCGATCACGAGGTCGTGCGGATACGTGATCTTGAAGTTCTGCTGTTCCCCGCGCACCCAGCGCACGGGCAGTTCGGCGAACCGTTCCATGCACGAGGCGGTGTCGGTACCCAGGAACTCCTCTCTCGCGGCCCGTTCGTAGGCCGAGAGCAACGGCGCGGCGCGAAAACCCTGCGGTGTCTGCGCTCTGATGATCATGCCAGGTCGAACGCCGGTGAGCGCCGCTCCTTCGTCGCCGATCTCGGCGATGTCGTCGGCTGGCAGCCCGGGAACGGCTCCACCGTGGGCTCTCGCCGAGTGCAGGACACCGGCGATCAGCTCGGGGCTCACCAGCGGCCGGGCCGCGTCGTGCAGCAGGATCGTGTCGACGGTGCCGCGATCGATCCGGCTCGCGAGGTGCCGCAGCGCCCGCAATTCCGATTCCTGTCGCGTCTCGCCACCGAGGACGACCTCGACCTTGGCGTCGACCTCCCTGTCGAGCACCCACTCGACGAGTTCCGAATCCTGCGGCCTCGCGACGAGCACCAGCACGCCGACCTCGCGCACGCGCGCGAAGGCCCCCAGAGACCAGGACACCAGGCGCCTGCCCGCGAGCGGAAGGTAGACCTTGTTCATGGCGGCGCCCACCCTGGTGCCCGCGCCGCTGGCCAGCACGACTCCCGCCGCGTAGGGTCGGCGCCGCCGTGTCCATCGTGCCACCCCGGAATCATACGAGTCCGCCGTCGAGCAGCTCCTGGACCGTGGAAAGCAGCCGCGCGCCGTCGGCGCCGTCGGCGACCCTGTGGTCGACGGTCAGCCCCAGCGAGCAGCGCAGGCGCACCCCGACGCCATCGGGTACCGGAACCACCTTGCGTTCGACGGCGCCCATCGCGAGCGCGCTCGCCTGCGGTGGCGTGAGCAGTGCCTGGAACGCGCCCACCCCGAGGCCGCCCAGATTGGACACCGTCGTCGTGGCGGGTGCCGACAGTTCGGCAAGCCCGAGCTTTCCCGCCTTCGCCCTCGACACGACGTCGGCGACCCGCGAGCCGAGTTCGTCCAGCCCGCACAGGTCGGGGTCGGTGAGCACGGGAGCGAGCAGGCCCCTCGGGGTGTCGACGGCCAGCGCGACCGCGACCCCCTCGTGCCGGACCAGCGTGTCGCCGGACCAGCTCGCGTTGAACGCGGGATGCGCGCGCAGCGCGGCGGCGAGCACGTGGACGAACACCGCCGTCCAGCTCGCCCCGTTCCTCGCGCGCTCGGCCCCCGCGAGGTCGACGTCGCGGTACAACACGAATTGCGGCACCAGCGCGCTTGGCGTCATGCGCCTGGCGACCGCCGCCCTTCCCCGGGCTGGGGCCGGTTTCGCCAGCCGACCGGCAGGCAGGTCGGCGACCCTGATCGTCCCCCACGGCCCGGTCGGGGTGAGCGCGGCCAGATCGACGCCGCGCTCGGCGGCGAGGCGTCTGGCGGCGGGAACGGCCGCGACGCCGCGCTTTTCGGCGGCACGCACCGGCTGGGGTTCGGGTGCCCGCGGTTCCTCCGGCACTGGCCCCGAAGCCTCCGGTGCGTCGAAGAGTCCTTCCAGCAGGTCGTCGGCCTCGGATTCGACGTAGGCGATGGGCTCGCCGACGGCGATGACGTCCTCCGGCCGCGCGACCAGCCGCGCGAGCACGCCGTCGACCGTCGCCTCGACCTCCATGTCGACCTTGTCCGTGGTGACCTCGCACACGACGTCGCCCTGCCGGATCCGGTCACCGGCCGCCTTGTGCCACGCGACGAAGACACCCTCGGTCATCGTCATGGACATCTTGGGCATCACCAGCGCGACTTCCTTCGCTACCACTGGTTCACCAGCCCGGTCGCGGCCTTCACGATGTCCTCGGTCTGTGGCACGGCGGCCTTTTCCAGTTGCGGGGCATAGGGAATGGGTACGTCCAGCCCGCACAGCCTGGTGACCGGCGCCGTGAGGTGCCCGAACGCCGGTGACTCGACGATGGCGGCCGAGACCTCGGCCATGAAGCCGCCCGTCTTGGGCGCCTCCTGGACGAGCAGCGCCCTTCCCGTCGCGGTCACACTGTCCACAATGGTCTTCGAGTCGAGCGGGCGCAGCGTCCTCGGGTCGAGCACGGCGGCTTCGATCCCGGTCGCCGCGAGTTGTTCGGCGGCTTCGAGCGCTCTGGACACCATGACCCCGGTTGCCACGATGGTCAGATCGGTGCCGTCGCGGCGCACCGCCGTCTCGCCGAGCCGAACCCTCGCCGGGGATTGGGGAACGACCCCGCTTTGCTTGTAGAGCAGCTTGTGTTCCAGCACGATCACCGGGTTCGGATCGTCGATCGCGGCAAGCAGCAGCCCTTTGGCGTCGGCTGCCGTGGCCGGCATGACGACCTTGAGCCCTGGCACGTGCGCGAACCATGCTTCGAGGCTCTGCGAGTGCTGCGCGGCGGCGCCCGTTCCCGAACCGCCAGGCGCCCTGAGCACCATGGGCACCGTCGCCGCGCCACCGAGCATGAAATGGATCTTGGCCGCCTGGTTGACGATCTGGTCCATGGCCTGCGCGGTGAAGTCGGAGAACTGGATCTCGACGATGGGCCGCATCCCCGCCAGCGCGGCGCCTACGGCGGCTCCGACGATGCCGAGTTCGCTGATCGGGGTGTCGCGGACCCGTTCCTCGCCGAAGCGGTGCACGAGGTCGCCGGTGACACCGAACGCGCCGCCGTAGGTTCCGACGTCTTCGCCGAGCAGGAACACCCGCTCGTCGGCTTCCATGGCCTGGCTGAGCGCTTCCCTCACCGCCTCGGCATAGGTGAGCGTGCGCGATTCGGTCGTGGTCATGATTGGCTCCCCGCGTACACGGCGTCGGTCAGCGAGGCGGCGCTGGCGTCGGGAGCCGCGTTGGCCGTCCTGATCGCGGCGCGCACCCGGTCCCTCGCTTCGTCCCTGCACTCCGCGGCGTCCTCTTCGGACAGTGCCCCCGCCGTGATCGCCGCGCGTTCGAACCGCACGATCGGGTCGCGCTCGCGCCAGCTCTCGATCTCCTCTCTCGTGCGGTAGAGGTTCTTGTCGCTCTTGGAATGTCCCTTCCAGCGGTAGGTCATGGCCTCCACCAGTGAAGGCCCGTCCCCCGCCCTCGCTCGGGCGACGGCGGCCGACACGGCGTCGAACACCTCCTGCGGATCGTTGCCGTCGACGGTCACCCCCGGGATCCCGTACGCCGCGGCCCTGTCCCCGAGCCGGTCGACCTTGGCCGCCCTTTTCGCCGACATCGACATGCCGTAGTGGTTGTTCTCGCAGACGAACACCACGGGAAGGTCCCAGATCGCGGCGAGGTTGACGCCCTCGTGCCACGCGCCTTCGTTGACGGCGCCGTCGCCGAAGAAGCTGAGCACGACCTGCTGTCCGCCACGCAGTTTCACCGCGAGCCCCGCGCCTGAGGCGATGGGGACGCCTCCCGCGACGATGCCGTTGGCGCCGAGGTTGCCCGTCGCCACGTCGGCGATGTGCATGGAACCACCGCGACCCCGGCAATACCCGGTTTCCTTGGCGAGCAGTTCGGCCATCATCGCGTCCAGGCGAGCGCCCTTGGCGATGCAGTGCCCGTGTCCCCTGTGCGTCGAGGTGATGTAGTCACCGTCGGCGAGCGCGAGGCAGGCACCGGCCGGTACCGCCTCCTGCCCGATCGACAGGTGCATCGTGCCGTGCATGAGACCGCGGGCGAACAGGTCGTCCACCGCCTCCTCGAACCGCCTGATCGTCCACATCGTCCGCAGCGTTTCCCTTGCGAGGGAAGCGTTTCCGGTCAGATCCACGCTCCGGTCACCTCCTCACCCTCCACCAGGCGGTCCTGGAGCCTGCGCAAGGTCGCGATGGTGGTCGTCTCGTCGACGGCGACGTCGGCGCTCGTCAGCACGGTCCCCGCCGCCACGTCCCTGAGCACCTTCGCCCCGCTCGCGAGACCGAGCGGGACGTGCCCGCCCGCTGCCGCCGCCGACGCGCTGTCGGTGATGCCGTAGACGGTGTCGCCACCGATGCCGTCGAGCGCCTCGCCCTCCCGCAGGTCCCGCTTGGCCACGGCCAGCACCTCGGCGTTCCACGCTGTCGGCGCGAGGCTCGGGGTACGGTCGAGTACCGCCTCGGCCACCGAAAGCGGCGCCTCGACGCTCGCGAGATGGTAGGGCCGGTAGAACGTGTAGTACGGCCCCTTGCCCATGCCCAGGTACGCCATCTCTGCGGCGACGGCCGGATGGTCGGTGCGGCCGATGACGAACACCCCCGGCGCGACGGGGCCGGTGCAGTAGTCGACGACGCCCGCGCGCGGCAACACCCCGCCGTCCTCGGCAGGCCGGAACGTGTCGGACAACGCCTCCACCGTGCAGTGCGGCCCCGTCATGCCACGGGTGGCGACCGCGAGCCCGGCGCCGTTGGCGAGCGCGGCCATCTCGATCATCGTCTTGGACCCGTCGACGAAGCTCGCGAGCATGTGCGGGTTCATGCCCTTCGCTTCGGCTGTCGCGGCGACGGAGGCGGGCGTCGCGGCCGGGTCGAGCGGGTTGTTCTTGCCCTTACCCGCGCACACCACCTCGAAGCCGATGTCGCGGACGTAGTCGACCAGCGCCTTGCACTCGACGGGCTCATCGCCCCTGCACACCGTGTAGACCCTGCCGAGGCGGGTGGCCAGGCTCGAAAGCAGCAGCCCGACGGTCACGTCGCACTCGACGTTGAGCATGGCGATGTCCTTGCCGGCCAGCAGGCCCGCGAACGCGAGCTTCGCGCCCACCTCGGGCACGCCGCTGGCGTCGACCAGCACGTCGAGGGGCAGTCCGGTCAGCAGCATGGCCTCGTCGGTGACGACGACGCCGCCGCGCTCGATGGCCGCGGCCAACTCCGCGCGGGTGCCGGTATCGACGACGTCGGACCTGCCTGCCTCGGCGAACGCGGCCCTTCCCCGCTCCGGCGCGATGTCGGCGATGGCCGCGACCTCCATGCCCTCGATGCGGCTCGCCTGCACGACGAAGCCGAGACCCATCTGGCCCGCTCCGACGAGACCCACCCTGACCGGACGCCCGAGCTCCCGCTCGCGAGCTCGCAGCCGATCGACATAACTCATCCCGAAACCCTCCGGTCTGCACATATGTGCACATTATGTGCACCGTCGTGCTTTCTTTGGTAGCACGGGGAATCAACCGCACACAAGACTCTCCGGCCTGCACATGTGTGCAAATCCGCAGGTCGCGGCATGCCCGACGCACAAAGGCGCCCGGCGCGGAGCCAAAAAGCTCCACACCGGACGCCTTGTGTCCGGGCAGGTGTTCGCTAGGTCGTGTCCGACGAACCCGTAGCCTGCCGCGCGGGGCCAGCGTGTCCCCTCGCCGCGTTGTCGGAAAGCCCGAGTACGACCCGGTACGAGGGCATTCCGGTCCTACACCGCCTTGCGAGGAACCACGCTGATCCCCGCTCGCACGGCAGAGGTTCATCAGACACGACCTAAGCCTGCTGTCGCTCGCCCGCCTTCGCCGAGCGCAGCGTGCCCGCGTTCAACCTGCTCGCCATCCGCATCGCGTCGCCGACGGCCTTGGCGAGCGCCTTCGAACCAGCCCGCTCCTCGGCTCCCTCGACGGGGCCGGTCAGGTCCTCGCGCTCCTTGAACGACGCGAACACCGAGCTGCCCTCCATGGCGCTCGCCCTGATCACCTCGCCCCGGCGGCGGTCGATGACCAGCAGCACGATCGCGCCCCGCAACCTGCCCTTCGACCTGCCGCTCACCAACAGCACTCCGCTGCGGTTCTCGTCGGTGGCCAGCTCGTTCACCGCACGCTGGTAACCGAGATGCTGGCGATAGCTGAGGATTCCGGCCACCACGAACACACCGAGCAGCGTGACGATCGCCTGCCAGCTCACGGCGCGCCACCACTCAGCGACAGCGCCGCGCCCGCCGAGGGGATCGACACGGTTCCCTTCCCGTGCACGGCGCCCGGCAACAGCGAGGTCCCCTCCTCCGGATTCAGGTAGACCACGATGTGCCCGAGCGTGCGCAGATTCTCGTGCGCCCGCTCCCCCACCGCGAACAGCTCGACCCGCTGCTCCCCGATCGAGAAGACGTCACCGGCCCTGATCTCCCGCTCCGGCCCCTTCGCGGGGCCGTGCACGACACTCACGCTCTCCAGCGCGGCGGGGATCGGGTCGGCATAGAGAATCACGACCCCGCCCTCCACCATGTCCCCCGCCTCTTCACCGGCCCGCAGCACGGTGCTCTCGTAATACACGCTCATTTCTTCCTCCTAGAGCCCGAAGCTTGCGACCCATGCGATCACGACCGCAAGTGGCGCCGTGAACATCCTGCTGATCAGCACCGCGGGCGTGCCGACGGCGACCGTCGCCGGTTTGGCCTCGCCAAGGGCGAGCCCCACCGGAACGAAGTCACAACCGACCTGGCCGTTGATGGCGAACAACGTGGGCAGCGCGTACTGCACCGGCAGCGCGCCGATAGCGATCTGGCTGCCCATCAACGTTCCGATGACCTGCGCGATCGCGGCGCCGGGCCCCAGAATCGGGGACAGGAACGGCAACGCGACCACGAGACTGATGCCGATGAGCCCGAAGGGATTGCTCGCGATCGGGCTCAGCACACGGCCCATCCACTCCGCGACCCCGGTGTAGGTCACGATGCCGAGCAGCAGGCTCACGTACGCCATGAACGGCAGGATCGTCTTGAGCGTGAGGTCGATCGTCTGCCTTCCGGCGGCAAGCATCGTGTTGACGAAAGACCCCACGGCCGAACCGAACTTGACGAACACACCGGTGACCGCGTTGAACGCGGTCCCGAACTTGCCGGTGCCCGCGACGGACGCGGCGACGTCGGCGCCAGAGGGCCGCTCCGAGCGCGGAGGGACGGCCGGCGGCTTTTCCTCCGTTTCCCCGGTTCCGGCCGCAGCACTGTCCCCAGTGGACGGGTTGACGTCGCTGACCCCCACGGCCGATACGAAAAGCTCCTCGGTGATGAACTTCGCGAGCGGTCCTCCCGGCGCTCCCGCGTACACGTCGACGGTCGGGATTCCCTTGCGCGGGTACACGCCGATCCGCGCCGTGCCACCACAGTTGATGACCGCCGCGACCACCTCGTCGTCGGGCACCGTCGTGATGAACCCGTCGACCGCCTCCGCTCCGGTCAGCTCCGCGATCCGTGCCGCGACGGGATGAATGCCGCCGCCGGTCACCGAAAGCACCTTGTCGCGCTTGCCGTCGGCGCGCAGCAGCAGTCCCTTGCCCCAGCCACCCTGCCCCGGCCGCACGAACACGGCACCGGACACGTGCGTCTCCGTCTCGCTCATGCGCGCGCACCCGCCTTCGCTTCCTCGAACTCACGGTCGAAATCGGCGAACACCTCGGTGCGGCCCGTTCGCTTGATCATGAACGCGGTGAGCTTTTCCGTGACGATGCCCCTGATGAAGATCACCAGAATGCCGACGAGGAAGTACCGCAACGCCACCGGAACCGTCGACTCGCCGAGCTGCGTGATGCCGTTGGCGATACCGAGCCACACGAACAGCTCGCCCGCGTTGGCATAGGGGAAGAACGTGGTCACCGGATGCACGAACGACACGGCCGAGTCGTAGAAAGCGGGCTTGTAGCGTTCCGGAAGGAACCTGCCGAACGAGTAACACATCGGGTTGGTGAGCATCAGGACCGCGAGTACCGGCATGACCGTGTACCTGGTGATCCACCATCGCGCCGACCACTGCACGGCTCGGGTCACCCGCTGCTCACCGATGAACGTGGTGAGCGCGTACATGAAGGTGAGCAACACGACGAGCGTGGGAAGAATCCCGGTCACCAGCCCGACGAACTGCTGCCCCGCTTCATCGAAAAGCCCGATGAAATGTGTACCCAGCCATTCGAAGACACCGAGCACTCCGCCGCTCGTCTCCTCTTCTGGCTGTGCCGGCTGCTGCTGCGCCATTACAGCAAGCACTTGCATTGCTGGCCTCCTTCTCGGCCCCCCGGATCCGGCATTTGCACGTATGTGCTGACGTTCTTCACGTTTGCCAGTGATGTGTGTAACATGCCGTGCAATCGGCGACAAGCCCCAACCGCGAAGGAGCCCGCATGCCGGAGATCAGAGTCAAGATCGCCTCGTCCGTCGGCCTGCACGCGCGACCAGCCAGCATGTTCGTCAAGGCGGCCGCCAAACATCCCGGCACCGTGGCGATCGGCCGCCCCGGCACCGAACTCGTGGACGCGCGCAGCATGCTTTCCGTGCTGAGCCTGGCGATCGGCCACGGCGAGGAGGTCATTCTCCGCACCGACGGCGAGGGAGCAGACGGCGCGCTCACCGAACTGTCCGAGCTACTGGTGCGCGACCTGGACGCGTGAGGACATGCCGCCACCTCGTGACCAGCAGTTGCTGGTGAAAGCCGCCCGCCTCTACTACGAGGAAGGGCGCTCCCAGAACGAGATCGCGACCACGTTGCAGGTCAGCAGGTCCAGTGTGTCGAGGATGCTCACGGCGGCAAGGGAAAGGGGCATCGTCCGGATCCAGATCAACGACCCAAGCGGTCGCGACATGGACCTGGAAAACCAGCTCACCAGCCGCTTCGGGCTCAAGGACAGCAGGGTCGCCGAGACCCACAGCCACGACCGTCCACTGTCGAGGGTCGGTGACCTCGGCGCCCGTTGGCTGCTCGACAATCTCCAGCCAGGACAACAGATCGGCGTCTCGTGGGGGCACGGGCTGCAATCGGTCGTGCAGCACATCCCCGACGAGGGCGGGCTCGACGTCGAGGTGCTTCCACTCGTCGGCGGACTGTCCGCTGTGGACTCGGCGATCAGCGGAGAGGAACTCGTCCGCGACCTCGCCGGCAGGGTCGGGGGCCAATATCTCCGGCTGCACGCACCCGCGCTGCTGACCTCGAAGGCGGGCAGGGACGTTCTGCTCGCCGAACCCACCATCCAAAAAGCACTCGACGCGGCACGGCGAGCGCAGATCGCCATCGTCGGTATCGGCAGCGCCGGGCAGGGTTCCTCGGCGGCGCTCGTCAGGGCGATGAACCTGAGCCACGAGGAAAAAGGACGGTTCGAGGCGGCGAAGCCGGTCGGTGACATCTGCGCGCGCTTCTTCGACGCGGACGGCACGCCACTGACCGGTCCCACCGACGACAGGGTGCTCGGTGTCTCGCTGGCCGACCTCGCGAGCATCCCCACGGTGGCCGGGGTCGCCGCCGGACCGGAAAAGGCGGGCGGTGTGCTCGGCGCGCTGCGCACCCGCGCGCTCGACGTCCTCGTGTGCGACAGCTCCCTGGCCAGAGCACTGCTGGCGCGCGAAGCGGGGTAGCTTGAGCGCGTGCGCATCGAGTTCCCCTCCGTTCCCCAGCCGGACGAGCTCGCCAGAGCGGAAGCGTTCCGGCGGCACGCCACCCTGATCAGCCCCGCCGACGGACTCGGCAGGCTTCGAGACCTGAGCGCGTGGATCGCCGCGTGCCAGGGACAGTCACCGCCCCGGCCGTTGTCGCGGGCCAGGGTCGTGGTGTTCGCGGCTGACCACGGTGTCGCGGCCCGCGGTGTCTCCGTGCACCGGTCCGAACACACCCGGAGTCTGGTCGAGGCACTGCGCTCCGGCGGGAGCGCGCTCGGCGTGCTCGCCGAGGCCGCCGGTGCGGGCGTGCGGGTCGTCGAAGTGGGTGTGCGTGACGCGGAGGAGAGTTCGGGGTTCACGGTCTCCGATGGCACGGGCTCGATCGACGTCGAGGACGCGCTGACCGGCGAGCAGGCGAGGGCGGCCGTGCTGGCGGGTGCCGCGATCGCCGACGCCGAGGTCGACGAGGGCGCCGATTTGCTGATCCCCGCCGAGATCGGGGTCGGAGCGACCACCCCGGCCGCCACGCTCGTCGCCGCGCTGACCGGGGCGGAGCCGGTCGCCGTCATCGGCCGTGGTTCCGGTATCGACGACAACGGCTGGATGCGCAAGGCGACCGCCGTCCGCGACGCGCTGCGCAGGGCGAGGCCGGTGCTGACCGATCCGATCGAGCTGGTGCGGACGGCCGGCGGTGCCGACATCGCCGCGATGGCGGGATTTCTCGCGCAGGCCGCCGTCCGGCGGACGCCGGTGCTGCTCGACGGCGTGGTCGCCGCGGCGGCGGCACTGGTCGCGGAGGACCTGGCGGCCGGTGCCCGTTCGTGGTGGCTTCCCGCGCATCGCTCGTCCGAACCGGCTCAACTGCTCGCACTCGACCAGCTGGACTTGAAGCCGGTGGCCGACCTCGGCGTCGGTGCGGGAGGTGGCATCGGCGCGGTGGCGGTGTTGCCGTTGCTGACCGGCGCGGTGAGGGTGCTGGCGGAGGCGAGCGCGCCGGGCGGCGCGGTGCCAGGCGAGGCGGCGCCTGGCGAAGCCGATGCGGTCGGCGTGGCCGATGCGGTCGGCGTGGCCGATGCGGTCGGCGTAGTTGGTGCGGCGGGTGCGGTGGCCAGCGCGGTAGGCGCGATGTCCGGCACGGCCGATGCGGTGGGTGCGGTGTCCGGCACGGCCGATGCGGTCGGCACGACGGATGCGGCGGCGCCGGAAGGTGTCACCTCGCCGGAGTCGGTAGCCGGGGAGGCCGAGGAGGCCGGGCAATCCGAGGCCGCCGCGACAGCCGGGGAAGCCGGGCGGAGCGAAGCCGCCGGGGAGACCGAGGAAGCCCGGCCGAGCGAAGCCGCTGGGGAGAGCGAGGAAGCCGCATCAAGCGAGGATGCGGACCAGGCGACGTAACCGGCCCGGTCGAATCGGCCGCACCACCCAACCGCCGAGATCCGCGTCCAGGTCGCCGAGATCCGCATTCCGGGCGTCGAGATCCGCACTCGGGTCGGCGAGATCCGCGTTCCGGGCGTCGAGATCCGCGTTCGGCCGCACGAGATGCGCATTCGGCCGAACGGAAGCCACAGCCGTACCCGCGAGACGTACCGGACGGGTGTGTTCCGTTCGGGATCACGAAATACACCCACAACCGACGACGAGTGCCGCGGCTTCAGGCCCTGACCGCCGAACGCGGAACTCGCCATCCGGAACGGGCATCTCAACGCCCCCGACGCGGATCTCGGCAGCCGGAGTGCAGACCTCAGCGACCTGAGCGCGCGACTCGGCCACCTGAATGCGGATCTCGGTGACCTGGGTGTGGATCTCGCCGTCCTGGGTGTGGATCTCGGTGACCGGAGTGCGGATCTCGGTGACCGGAGTGCGGATCTCGGCCGCGCGAACGCGGGACTCGCCGCCCACGCCACGCGCGCGCCGGGCGGCGCGCGTGGCAAGCCGCTTGGCGTCAGGCCAGTTCGTACATCCAGCCGTGCGGGTCGGGCCGGGTGCCTTCCTGGATCCCGGTCAGCTCGGCACGCAGCTTCATGGTCAGCTCACCGGGCTCACCGCCGCCGATGGTGAACTCCCCGTTCGCGTGCTTGACGCGGCCAACCGGCGTGATCACCGCGGCCGTCCCGCACGCGAACACCTCGGTCAGCTCACCGGAAGCCGTCGCCTTTTCCCACTCGTCGGTGGAGATCCGCCGCTCCTCGACCTTGTGCCCGAAGTCGGACGCGAGCCGCAGCAACGAGTCCCGCGTGATGCCGGGCAGCAGCGAACCGCTCAGCTCGGGGGTGACCACCTTGGCCTCGGCACCGGAACCGAAGACGAAGAACAGGTTCATCCCGCCCATCTCCTCGACCCACGCGCGCTCGATCGCGTCGAGCCAGACCACCTGGTCGCAGCCCTGCTCAACCGCCTGCGCCTGGGCAAGGAAGGACGCGGCGTAGTTGCCACCGCACTTGGCGGAACCGGTTCCTCCCGGCGCGGCGCGCACGTACTCGGTGGACAGCCACACACTCACCGGGCGCACCCCGCCGGTGAAGTAGGAACCGGCCGGCGAGGCGATGAGCGAGTACACGTACTCACCCGCCGGCGAGTTGACGCCGAGCCCCGCCTCCGTCGCGATCATGAACGGCCGCAGGTACAGCGCGTCGCCCTGCTTGGTCGGCACCCAGCGGTTGTCGACATCGACGAGTTCGCGCAACGAACCGAGGAAAAGCTCGTCAGGCAACTCCGGCATCGCGAGCCTGCGCGCCGACGTGCGGAACCGCTCGGCGTTGGCGTCGGGACGGAACGCGCGAATGGACCCGTCGGGCTGCCGGTATGCCTTGAGTCCTTCGAAGATCTCCTGGCCGTAGTGCAGAACGGCGGAAGCGGGGTCGAGGATGAACGGCCCGTAGGGCTTCAGCTCGGCCTCGTGCCAGCCACGCGCGGTGTCCCACTTCACGGTGACCATGTGGTCGGTGAAATGGGCCCCGAATCCCGGCTTCGCCAATACCTCGGCTACCCGCTCCACCGTGGCGGGGGTGGGGGCGAGGTCACGCGCGAAGGGGATCGTGGTCGTCATGCCACGAGCATATCTCGTTAGTAGGACGTCAGAACATTCACTTCCCTCTACCATGGCGGTGTGACGTACCAGCCTCAGCCGTCCCCTGGTGGCAACAGCGTGTCCGCGGGACCGGCATCGGACTTCAAGACCTTCGGCGCCGCGGCCCTGCTCACCTTCGCGGCGGGCGAGATCGTGCTCATCGGCTACATCATGGCCGGTGGATTCGGCGCTTTCCTCGGCATCATCGGCGCCGCCTTCGGCATCGTGTGGTGGAAGAACCAGCACGGCAAGGTGTTCCCGCGCGACCTCAGCGGCAGCCATCTCGGCGGGCTGGCCGTCGTCGCCGTCGTGCTGCTGGGCATCGCCTACCTGATGGCCTGAGCCTCACAGGTCCCGCAACAACCCCGGCGGCAACACCGGCGGGGACCACTCCCGCTCCGGCAGGAACGTGGTCCAGGTGCCGTCGAAGGGAAACGCCCCCGATTCCGCGAGCGCGATGTGCCGCTCGCCTTCCGCTCGCAGCGCGATGAGCTGCTCCTCTGTCAACCGCCCCGCTCTCACCGCCTCGGCCGCCTCGTCCTCGTCCTTCCACTCCCAGCGCAGATCGGGATGTACGACGAGGTCGAGCACGCCGTCGATCCGGCACGGTCCCAGCGCGTCCCTCCCGAGCGGAAGCTCCAGGTTGACGTACCAGCCGGTGAAGCCGCCGTCGACCGCGAAGAACCACCACACGGACGCGAGGGTGTGCTCGCTGATCAACCGCAGTGTCGAGGAGTCCCGCCACTGGTCCCTGATCCGCATTCTCGGCGTGACGAACCGTTCGGCCAGCGGCGCCTCGCGCAGATCCCTCCCGTCGGCGAGCCTGCTGCCGACGATGGTGGTTCCCGCGGGCAACCAGCCGAGCAGGTCGTTGCCGTCGTCGGCGAGCACCCGAAGCGGGTGCTGCTGGCCCACGCTCGCGTCCGGCCGCAGGAAGCTGAGCACCACCGTGTCGCCCCGATCCCACCTCACAGCGCGAACACCAGTGCCCCGAACAGCACGGTGGTTCCCGCGACCGTGACGACGGCGGGAAGCCTGGCCTCGCGGGCGACCAGCGCGCGGGCGCACGCTTCGGCGAGCGTGAATGCCGCGGCGAGCAGCAGCGCGCCCAGCGGCGACAGCAGTACCGCGAGCGCGGCCGTCAGCGCACCGGCCAGCGCGGTCACCACGAGCACGTCACGTCGCCCGCTCCGCTCGAAGACGGTGGCAGCCGAGTCCCTGACACCGGTCAGCGCCAGTAGCGCCGCGCTCCCGGTCGCGAGCACGACGACGGCGCCGAGCAGCGGTCCCAGCGCGGCGGCGTCGGCGGCGGCGAGCACGTCCCGCAACGACGTCGGGGACAGTCCGAGTCGCACGGGGCCGAGCTGCCACAGCGCGCCCGCGGCGACGGCCGACGCCATCACGGCGCCCACCGCGACCGCCCTGCCGGTGAGCCCCGCGAACATCGGGAAGCACAACGCGGCGGCGGCGAGCACCCCGGCGAACGAGACGCCCTGTCCCGCCTGGCCCACCACTTCCACTGGCGCGATCGCGGCACACAGCAGCACGAACGCCACACCGGCAAGGAGCAGCAGGCCGGAACACCACCGCCGGTAGTAGCCCGCGAACACCACGCCGGTCGCCGTCGCCGCGGTGACCACCGCGACGAACCCCAGCACGGCCGGTCCCGGCTGTCCGGGAACCAGGTAACCGGCGAAGACGGTCGCGAACACCACGACCCTCGTCACGCCCGAGGCGAGCCCGAGACCACCGAGCAACCGCGACGACCGGTCCGGCAGCTCGGGCGAGGCGGTATCCGGCCGCGCGCAGTACGCCAGCGCGGCGGCCACCACGACCCCGGCGAGCAACCACCAGCCCGCCACCGAGGCCGCCGCTGCCAGCGCGCCGATAAGGACCCCTGCGACCTGCACCCTCGTACCTACCTCTCCGGGCCTGCACCGCCGTCAATAGCATGACCGAAGCACGACCACCACCGTGGTCGAGATCAGTCGCCGTCTACCGAGGAGCCCTGCCGTGAGCCTGCCGAAGCTAGCCCTTTCCGAGATCACCGAGGCCGCGCTTGGTAAGAGCCGTGCGGAGGCGATCGTGATCGGCACCGTCGCCGGTGCGAAGGGACTGGAGCTGGCGCCCGGTGCGGAGTCCGTCGACGCCGCGCTCGGCGGTTCCCTCGTCGACGTGCTGCGCACGCTCGGCGCCACCGGCAAGGCCGAGGAGGTCGTGAAGGTTCCCACCCTCGGCAAGCTGCCTTCCGGTTTCGTGCTCGCGGTCGGTCTCGGCGAGCAGGACCCCACCTCGGAGCGGGTGCGCAGGGCCTCGGGAGCCGCCGGCCGCGCGCTCGCGGGCACCGCGAGGGCGCTCACCACGCTGTCGGTGCTGGATCTGCAAGCCGCCGTCGAGGGCATCGTGCTCGGCGCGTACGGCTTCACCGAGTTCAAGTCGGAGCCCGGCGACGCCCCCGTGTCCACTGTGGATGTCGCGAGTCCCGCCGAGGGAACCGCGAAGGAGCACAAGGCGACGCTCAAGGCGGCGACGGCGATCGCGGAGGCGGTGTGCGTCGCGAGGGACCTGATCAACACCCCGCCGAACGTGCTGTTCCCCTCCTCGTTCGCCGAGAGGGCGAGGAAGCTCGCCGAGGCGGCCGGGCTCGACGTCGAAGTACTGGACGAGAAGGCGTTGAAGCGCAAGGGTTTCGGCGGCATCCTCGGCGTCGGCGGCGGCTCGTCGCGGCCTCCCCGGCTGGTGCGCATCAGCTACAAGGGCGCCAAGGCGCGCAAGAAGATCGCGCTGGTCGGCAAGGGCATCACGTTCGACACCGGCGGCATCTCGCTCAAGCCCGCCGCCAACATGGACGCGATGACCTCGGACATGTCGGGCGCCGCCGCGGTGCTGGCTTCCGTCGTGCTCGCCGCGAAGCTCAAGTACCCGCTCGCGGTCACCGCCTATCTCCCGCTCGCCGAGAACATGCCCTCCGGCACGTCCTACCGGCCCGGTGACGTGCTGACGATGTACGGCGGCAAGACCGTCGAGGTCCTCAACACCGACGCCGAGGGAAGGCTCGTGCTCGCCGACGCGATGGTGCGGGCCGCCGAGGACGAGCCCGACTACCTGATCGAGACGTCGACGCTGACCGGCGCACAGGTGGTCGCGCTCGGCAGCCGCACGGCGGGAATCATGGGGACCGAGGAGTTCCGCGACCGGGTCGCCACCGTCGCGAGGGCCACCGGCGAGGGCGGCTGGGCGATGCCGCTTCCCGAGGAACTGCGCGGCGATCTGGACTCGAAGCTCGCCGATCTCGCCAACGTCACCGGTTCCCGGTTCGGCGGGATGCTCGCCGCCGGGATCTTCCTGCGCGAGTTCGTCGCCGACGGCCTGCCGTGGGCACACATCGACGTCGCGGGGCCCGCCTACAACGCCGGTTCGCCGTGGGGTTACACCGGCAAGGGCGGCACCGGGGTCCCGGTGCGCACCATCGCGGCCGTTCTCGCCGACATCGCCGAGAACGGGTGACCGAGCCCGGCAGCCCTGCCGAGGGCTCGGCCGACGCGCCGTCGGGGCCCGCGGAGCGCGCCGTCAGGGAGGTCCTGACGGCGGCCGACGGCAAGGTCGACGCCGTGATCGGTTCCTCGGCGCTGTTGCTCGCCTGCACCGGGGCTCTCGGTGAATCGGACCGCCTCGTCCTGCGCTGGCTGGACGTGACGGGACGGCCGGTGACCGAACTGGCCGCCGACCCGGTACGGGCCCGGGCGTGGGCGATGCTGTTCGAGGCGAGGGGCGCGCGGCCGGAGTGGGCGCGGGAACTGCTTCCCCTCGATCTCGACGCCGAGGAGCGCGCTCACCTCGCGCACCTCGGCGGCCCTGGCGCGAAAGACACCGGGGACGGATTGCTTGCTTTCGTGAACAAGCTCGGCGAACTCACTGGGAGCATGGGCAGCACGGAGGACGAGAAGGAACCCCGCACCCCCGGCCAGCGGCTCCGGCGGCATGCGGCCGAAGCCGAGACGCTGGCGGCGGCCGGTGACCGGGAAGGCGCGCTCGCCGCGCTCGGCGAGTGGGCCCTGCTGGCGAAGGACCTGCCGGAACCGGATGTGGCGACGCTTGCCGCGGGCAGGCACGTGGCCCCGCTGCTCGTCGATGGTGCGCTCACCGTGCCGGGTGAGTGGGCCCGCGATTACGCGGGAACGCTCGTGGCCGCGCTGCTGACCAGGTACCGGGCGGACAGGGCGCCGCTGGACCTCGCGGGCCTGATCGGCGAGATCATGCGCCTGCGAGGCGAACCGCACAGCACGCCGCCTCCCGCGACCCCGGCAGGGATCGCGTTCGCCGAGCAACGGCTCGGCATCACCCTGCCGCCCAGCTACCGCGATTTTCTGCTGACCTGCGACGGGCTTCCCGGCGACGTCGTGTTCCCCCGGCTGCTCGGGGTGGCGGAACTGGGCCTCGTGAAGTCCGTGCTGCCGATCAGCGAACCGCCACGACTGGTCCTGCTGCCCGGCAACGCGGCGGTCGTCGAGTGGGACCCGGTGTTCGGTACGACGACCCATTCCGGCATCAGGGCCGTGCTCGAAGAGCACCTGCGCCTACTCGAAGCGGCACTGTGACCGAAGACCGTGGCCAGCTCTTGACTAGCCTTGCTCTTCCTGCCTGCGCCGCTCCATGATCTTCTGCCGCTCGGTGAACTCGCGCATGCGTCTGGGGTAGCCGGTCTTGGCGACCTCGTACACGGGAATCGAGCGTTTGCGGCCGAAGTCCTGCGCGGCGGTCAGGCTGCCGATGCGGCGGCGGGTCCACTCACCGTCATGTGCGATCAGTACCACTGTGGTGTCCGTGACAGTGGTCTTCGGTTCCACGTAGGCCTCGACACCCTTGCGGGCGGCTGCCCAGGCGTCGAGGTGCTGCGTGTCCGCTGAGCTGGACTTACGTAGTGTTCCGGGCTTTGACCCTCCCTTCCCTCTGCGGCGCAGTGAGTCGAACAGGCCCACGTCGACCACCTCTCCTCTCGTGGCTTATGACGATCATTATCCCGGGAACCGAAACGCGATGTCCCGCCCACAGCACCACTAGCTCGCAAGCCTGTCAGGCGAGGTGACAAGATGAGGTGTGCTGAGCGCGCCACGGCGCCGTGCGGACGACTTGTTTGATGAGTGAAGACACACGAAACGGCCTGCCAAGGAGTGGGAGAAGTGACCGACGCTGAAGCCGACCTGGTGATCCTGGGTGGCGGATCGGGTGGCTATGCCGCGGCGTTCCGCGCCGCTGAACTGGGCCTTTCCGTAACCCTGATCGAGAAGGACAAGCTGGGCGGCACCTGCCTGCATCGCGGCTGCATCCCGACCAAAGCGCTGCTGCACGCCGCGGAGGTCGCCGACTCGGCCCGCGACGGCGAGCAGTTCGGCGTCAAGACGGTCTTCGAGGGCGTCGACATCGCCGGCGTCCACAAGTACAAAGACTCGATCGTCACGAGGCTCTACAAGGGACTACAGGGACTCGCCAAGGCACACAAGATCAACTACGTCGAGGGGACCGGCACCTTCGCGGGTGGCACGACCGTCGACGTCGCCGGCACCAAGTACACCGGCAAGAACCTGCTGCTTGCCACGGGTTCCTACTCCAAGACGCTGCCCGGCCTCGAACTCGGCGGCCGCATTATCGCCAGCGAGGACGCGCTCACCCTCGACTACATCCCCAAGAAGGCCATCGTGCTCGGCGGCGGCGTCATCGGCGTCGAGTTCGCGAGCGTGTGGGCCTCCTTCGGGGTGGACGTGACCATCGTCGAGGCACTGCCCCGGCTCGTGCCCAACGAGGACGAATTCGCGTCGAAGCAGCTCGAAAGGGCCTTCCGTCGCCGCAAGATCGGTTTCAAGACCGGAGTCAGGTTCACCGGCGCCAAGCAGGACGACAACGGCGTGAGCGTTTCGCTGGAGTCCGGCGAGACCCTTGAGGCCGACCTGCTGCTCGTCGCGGTCGGCCGCGGTCCCAACACCGCTGGCCACGGCTACGAGGAGGCGGGCCTGAGCATGGACCGCGGGTTCGTGCCGACCGACGAGCGGCTGCGGACCAACCTGCCGAACGTGTACGCCGTCGGCGACATCGTGCCCGGCCTCCAGCTCGCGCACAGGGGATTCCAGCAGGGCATCCTCGTCGCGGAGGAAATCGCGGGGCTGAACCCGAAGCCCATCGACGAGGCCGGTATCCCGAGGGTCACCTACTCGCACCCCGAGGTCGCGTCCGTCGGGCTGACCGAAGCCGCCGCGAGGGAGAAGTTCGGTGCCGACATCACGACGTTCACCTACGACCTCGCGGGCAACGGCAAGAGCCAGATTCTCAAGACTTCCGGTGCGGTCAAGTTGATCAAGGCGCCGGACGGGCCGGTCGTCGGCCTCCACCTCGTCGGTGACCGGGTCGGCGAATTGATCGGCGAAGCGCAACTCATCTACAACTGGGAAGCTTTCCCCGAGGATGTCGCTCCGCTCATCCACGCCCACCCGACCCAGACCGAGGCGCTCGGCGAAGCACACCTTGCCCTCGCGGGCAAGCCACTGCACGTGCACGGCTGATCCAGCCCGCACCGCCGCCAACAACAAGACCACACCCGAACAGTCAAGGGAGTCAGCGAACGATGGCGTACTCCGTCACATTGCCGGAGCTCGGTGAGAGCGTCACGGAGGGCACGGTCACCCGATGGTTGAAGCAGGAGGGTGACTCGGTGGCGGTCGACGAACCGCTGCTGGAGATCTCCACCGACAAGGTCGACACCGAGGTCCCCTCCCCCGTCGCGGGCACCGTGCAGAAGATCGTCGCGCAGGAGGACGAGACCGTCGAGGTCGGCGCCGAACTCGCGGTGATCGACGACGGTTCCGGCGGCGGCGAGGCGAGTGCTCCCGCAGCAGCGCCGGAGCAGCCCGCCCAGCAGGAGCAGCCCGCACAACCCGAACAGCCCGCTCAGCCCGCTCAGCAGGAAGAGCCCGCGCAGGAGGCGGCGCCGGCGCAGGCCGCCGCGCCGTCGGGCGGGCAGGCTTCCGGCACCCCGGTGACCCTTCCCGAACTCGGGGAGAGCGTCACGGAGGGCACCGTCACGCGGTGGCTGAAGCAGGTCGGTGACTCGGTGGCGGTCGACGAACCGCTGCTGGAGATCTCCACCGACAAGGTCGACACCGAGGTCCCCTCCCCCGTCGCGGGCACCGTGCTGGAGATCTCGGTGGCCGAGGACGAGACCGTCGAGGTCGGCGGGCAGCTCGCCGTCGTCGGCGCGGAAGGCGCCGCTCCCGCGCAGCAGGCACCGGCTCAGCCGACTCAGCCGACGCAACCGGCCCAGCCCGCACCGGAACCGGCCGCACAGCAGGCTCCCGCACCGCAGGCACCCCCGGCACCCGCTCAGCCAGCGCAGCCCGCTCAGCCAGCGCAGCCCGCACCGGCCGCGCAGCCCGCACCGGCCGCGCAGCCCGCCCAACCGGCTCAGCCCGCGCAGCAGCAGGCGGCACCGAGCCAGGACGGCGCCGCCGTGCCGTACGTGACGCCGCTCGTGCGCAAGCTCGCGGCCGAGCACGGCATCGACCTCGCCTCGCTCACCGGCTCCGGGGTGGGTGGCCGCATCCGCAAGCAGGATGTGCTGGCCGCCGTGGAGGCGAAGCAGAAGCAGCAGGCACCGGCGGCGGCTCCGCAGCAGCAGGCCCCCGCCCCCGCCGCGGCGGCACCGCAGGCCGCGGTGTCCGACTCGGAGAAGGCGGCCCTGCGCGGAACGGTGCAGAAGGCGAGCAGGATCCGCCAGATCACCGCGCTGAAGACGAGGGAATCGCTCCAGGTCTCGGCGCAGCTGACCCAGGTGCACGAGGTCGACGTCACCAAGATCGCCAAGCTGCGCCAGCGCGCCAAGGCCGCGTTCAGGGAGCGCGAGGGCGTCAACCTGACGTTCCTGCCGTTCTTCGCGAAGGCGACGGTCGAAGCGCTCAAGCAGCACCCGAACGTCAACGCCTCGTACAACGAGGAGACGAAGGAGATCACCTACCACGGCGCCGTGCATCTCGGCATCGCCGTGGACACCGAGCGCGGCCTGCTCTCGGTGGTGATCCACGACGCCGGTGAACTGAGCCTCGCGGGGCTTGCCCACCGCATCGCCGATCTCGCCGACAGGGCCCGCAACAACAAGATCGGCCCGAACGAGATCACCGGTGGCACCTTCACCGTCACCAACATCGGCAGCAACGGCGCGCTTTTCGACACTCCGATCATCGTGCAGCCCCAGTCGGGCATGCTCGGCACCGGTGCCGTCGTGAAGCGGCCGGTCGTGGTCACCGATCCCGACGGCAACGACACGATCGCCATCAGGTCGATGGCCTTCCTGCCGCTGACCTATGATCACCGGCTCGTCGACGGTGCCGACGCCGGCAGGTTCGTCACGACGATCAAGCAGCGCCTCGAAGAGGGCAACTTCGAGGACGAGCTCGGCCTGTAGTCCTCATGAACCGGTAAGGGGCGTCCACCTTCGCGGGTGGGCGCCCTTTTCCGTACCCGGCGAGATCGCACGCGCGGCCGCCCTTTGTCTAGAGTGGACGGTATGCGCGTTCTCGTCGCCGGATCGAGCGGTCTCATCGGCACGACACTCGTGCCCCGGCTGAGAACGGAAGGCCACGAGGTCGTCCGGCTGGTGCGCAGGGAAACCAGGGCAGCAGACGAGTTCAACTGGGATCCTCCGGCGGGCCGGATCGACGACGGCGCGCTCGACGGGGTCGACGCGGTGGTCAACCTGTGCGGCGCGCCGCTCGTGTCGGGAAGGTGGAGCGGAGCCCGCAAACAGTTGCTCACCGACAGCAGGCTCGAACCGACCGAGGTACTGGCCGAAGCCGTCGCGGAACGTGGGATTCCCGTGCTGATCAACGGGTCGGGCGTGCACTTCTACGGCGACACCGGCGACGTGGAGGTCGACGAGGGCGGCGCGGCCGGATCGGGATTCCTTTCCGGGCTGTGCCAGGCGTGGGAAGCCCGCACGGCACCGGCGAGGACGGCGGGAGCCAGGGTCGTCACCCTGCGCACAGCGCCCGTGCTTTCCGGAAAGGGCGGCATTCTCGGCCTGCTCAAGCCGGTGTTCCTGCTGGGGCTCGGCGCCAAGCTCGGCGAAGGGAACCAGTACTTCTCGTGGATCAGCCTTCCCGATCACGTCGAAGCCATCCGGTTCGCACTCGAACACGACACGGTGTCCGGGCCGCTGAACCTTGCCGCTCCCACTCCGGTCACCAACGCGGAGTTCACCAGGACACTCGGCAGGGCACTGCGCAGACCGGCCCCGTGGCGGGCTCCCGGCGCCGTGCTGCGGCTCGCGCTCGGTGAAGCCGCCGACGAGATGCTGCTGACCGGCCCGAGAGCGACGTCGGCCGCACTGCCGCGCGCGGGTTTCTCCTTCGCCAACCCCGAACTCGGCGGCGCGCTCGCGGCGGTGCTCTGAAAGCGCCGGTGACCGTGCAACGCGCTGAGGGACGTGCCGCGCTGATCGGTTCGATCGCCGCGGGAATCGTACTGCTCACCGGCTTCGCGGTACTCGGGTTCGCGGTGAGTCCGGCACCGGCCCACGGCCTCGACGCCGGTATCGGCGAGGCGTTGCGCGACCAGTGGCGGGGCACGGCCGGCACCGTCGCGAACATCGTGAGCGCCGTTCTCGGCCCGGTGTTGCCGGTGCTGCTCGCCGTCGTGCTCGCGGTCGCGGGCACCGTGCTGTGGCGGCGGGGCCGGTCGTGGCACGCCAGCGTCATTTTCCGGACACTCGTGCTGCTGGTGTGTTGCCGGGCGGCGAGTTTCCTCGGCAAGCCACTCTTCGCGAGGGAACGGCCGAGACCCTTCCCCGATTTCAGCTTTCCCAGCGGGCACGTCGTTTCCGTCGCCAGTACGGTCGCCGCGCTCGTCGTTCTGTGCTTGTGGCTGGCTCCCCGGCTCGTCGCGCTGACCGCGTGGTTCGGCGCGCTCGCCATCGTCCTGTGCGCGGCGAGCCGCGTCGTGCTCGACGTGCACTGGCTGACCGACACGCTCGGCGCCGTGCTCGCCGTGGCCGGGATCGCGCTGCTGTCGGGCGCGGCACTGCGGCTGGTACCAGTGAAGCGGCGCGGCGTAGCCTCGTCGATGTGACTGCGAAAGCGACCATGTCCTGCCGCGCTGGTGGCGATCCCGTCGACGTGCGCGAGATCGGTGTCGTCGAGTACCTGCGAGCGTGGGAACTGCAACGCGAGCACGCCGCCGCCCGCGCCGAGGAGCGCGGCGCCGACACGATGCTGCTGCTGGAGCACCCCTCCGTGTACACGGCGGGCAAACGCACCCGGCCCGAGGACAGGCCGGTCGACGGCAGCCCGGTCATCGACGTCGACAGGGGCGGGCGCATCACCTGGCACGGTCCTGGCCAGCTCGTCGGCTACCCCATCGTGAAGCTCACCGACCCCATCGACGTCGTCGACTACGTGCGCCGGATCGAGGAAGCGCTCATCGCCGTGTGCGCCGGATTCGGCGTGCGCACCGGCAGGGTCGAAGGACGCAGCGGGGTGTGGCTTCCCGCCGAAGAGGGGCGCCAGGAGCGCAAGATCGCCGCGATCGGCATCAGGGTCCAGCGCGGCGTGACCATGCACGGCTTCGAACTGAATTGCAACGCCGACCTCGGCGCGTTCGGCAAGATCGTGCCGTGCGGTATCAGTGACGCCGGTACCACGTCGCTTTCGCTGGAAACGGGGCGTGACGTCACGGTCGCCGAGGCACTGCCCGCCGCGAGAGACGCGGTGCTGGCCGCGCTGGAGGGCGAACTGCCGGTCAGCGACCACTGGCTGCCGAGGCCGGAGCAGCCGAGCGCCCCCGGCGTCACCTTCGCGCTGCGCACCTGACCGGGTGGCCACGGGGGCCCGATCGAGCCCCCGTCGCCGGAGCGCTCAGTCGAGCTGGGGCTTGACCTCGGCCGCGATCAGCTCCACGTGGTCGAGGTCGCTCACGTCGAGTGCCTGCAAGTACAGACGGGATACGCCGGTCTTCTCGCGCCACTGGCCGATCTTGTCGACCACCTCGGCCGGGGTGCCGGCGAGGCCGTTGGCCCGCAGCTCGGGTACTTCCCTGCCGATGGCTTCGGCGCGCTTGGCGACCTCGGCCTCGTTCCTGCCGACGGCGATGACCAGCGCGGCCGAGCGGACGATGTCTTTCGGGTCCCTTCCGGCCGCGCGCACCGCCGCGTCGACCCGCTCGTACTGCGCGAGCGCGGTGTCGATGTCGACGAACGGCAGGTTGAACTCGCTCGCGTAGCGGGCGGCGAGTTCGGGAGTGCGCTTCTTGCCCAGCCCGCCGACGATCACCGGCGGCCCCGGCCGCTGTGCGGGTTTCGGCAGCGCTGGTGAGTCCTGGAGCGTGTAGTAGGTGCCGTCGAAGCAGAAGGTCTCGCCCTCCGGCGTCCCCCACAGGCCGGTGATGATCGCGAGCTGTTCGGAGTAGCGGTCGAACAGTTCCTTCGTGGCGGGCATGGGAATGCCGTATGCGGTGTGCTCCTCGGCGAACCAGCCGGAACCGAGACCCAGCTCGACCCTGCCGCCGGACATCTGGTCGACCTGGGCGACCGAGATGGCCAGCACCGAGGGATGCCGGAAGGTCGCGGCGGTCACCAGCGTGCCGAGCCGGATGCGGGAGGTCTCGCGGGCGAGGCCGGCGAGCGTGATCCAGGCGTCGGTCGGGCCGGGCAGCCCGCTGACCGAGCCCATCTTCAGGTAGTGGTCGGACCGGAAGAACGCGTCGTAGCCCGCGTCCTCTGTCGCCTTGGCGATGGCGAGCAGGTCGTCGTAGCTCGCACCTTGCTGGGGTTCGGTGAAGATCCTGAGTTCCACGCGCTTGAGCGTAACTATTCAGCGCTGTCCGGGGGCGGCTGGCGGACCTGATGAAGCAGGCTGATGATGACCGTCTCGACCTGACGGCCCACCGCTTCGGGGTCGGCCGAGCCCGCGATTTCGGTGGCGGCGCTGGACAGCGCGCCGAACAGCAGCCTGGACGTGACCTCGACCGGCACGTTCATGATCTCGCCCGCGTCGATGAGGTCCCGCAGGCTCGACCTGATCAGGCCGAAGCTGTACCTGTCCTCGGCTTCCTTCCAGCGCTGCCAGCCCATGACTACAGGAGCCTCGTGAATGGCGATGCGCTGATAAGCCGGATCGAGGCAACTGGAAATGAATTCCCTGAGCCCGTTCAACGCTCGGTCCCACGGTTTTTCCGGACCCCGCAGTATCTTTTCCAGCCGCCCTTTCACGTCGGTTTCCACCGCGTCGAACGCCGCCTCGAAAACAGCCTGCTTACCACTGAAGTGGTGGTAGAGCGCACCTTTGGTGACCTTGGTCCGCTTGGCGATCTCGTCGAGTGACGTACCGGCGTAACCGCGCGTGGTGAACAGTGCGATCGCGCTGTCGACCAGAGCCGAACGGGTCGATTCGGAATACTCTTCTCTTCTTGACCGCATTGTCACCACGCTCACGACTCTACGCCGCACACCATCGCCATACCGATGGTATGTTGGGTCGCGTCGGATCCATACCGAGAGTATGTCGCAAACCGCCGGTATGACCTTGAGGCACGGAAGGGGATCGGACGTGAGCTGGGAAGACTTCTATCGCAGGCGCGACCTCATCGATGCCGTACTGGATGCCGCGAAGGCCGGGAAACAGCACGAGCCGCCGTGGCGCGCGGTGCCCGAGGCGATCAGGGAGTTCGGCGGCGAGGAACGGCTGCTGCTGGCTTTGCAGTACAAGTGGAGCCAGGTACTCGGCGGCAGGCTCAGGGTCGAGAACTCCGGCCCCGAGGACGCCGGTGACCCGCGCGGCGGTAAGGACGACACAGACCAGGTCGACGCGGTGGCAAGGGCATGGCTGTCCGCCGAGCGTGACAACGCGACGCTGCGAGGACTACTCGACAGCGCGACGGCGGCCAGTCCCGCGCTGAGGGCCGCCAACGACGCCGAACTGCGGATGCTGGCGATCACGGCGGGCCTCGCCGAACCCGGCGAACCGGACGCCGAGGTCACCGAGGTCGGCAACGCCTTCGTGGCGCTGCTGCGCGAGCGGCGGCGGCACCCGGGGCAACGTCCTGCGCGCAAAGCCAACCCGCTCGGCCAGCTGCTGCGAGCGCTCGCGCCGACGGCATGACGTGTTGTCCCCGCGTCAGCACGTGTAGTTAGCTGTCGGCCATGGCGAGGCAGGACGGACAGCGGCGGGACGGACAACGGGCGCCCGGGCACGGCACGTGGGCCGAGCGCGACATCGGCGACCAGACGGGCACCACGGTGCTGATCACCGGCGCCAACTCCGGGCTGGGGCTGCGCACGGCGAAGGTGCTCGCGGCCAAGGGCGCGACGGTGCTGCTCGCCTGCCGCTCCGAGGAGCGAGGCAGGCAGGCGCTCAACGACGTCGAGGTGGTCGCGGCGACGCAGCCCGCGCTGATCTCGCTCGATCTCGCCGACCTCGCCTCGGTGCGGCGGAGCGTGACAGCCGTACGCGATCTCACCGGAGGCACGCTCGACGTCCTAATCAACAACGCGGGGCTCATGGGCACCCCGAAGGGCGCGACCACCGACGGCTTCGAGACCCAGTTCGGCACCAATCACCTCGGGCACGCCGCGCTCACCTGGCTGCTGATGCCCGCCCTGCGCGGCGCGAAGGCGGCGAGGGTCGTCACCGTCTCCAGCCTCACCGCCAACGGCGGCAGGATCGACCTCGACGACCCGTTCTTCGAGCAGCGGCGCTACAACCCCGCCGCCGCCTACGCGCAGTCGAAGCTGGCCAACCAGGTCTTCACGATGGAACTGGACCGCAGGCTGAGGGCAGCCGGTTCGCCGGTGCTCAGCGTCGCCGCCCACCCCGGTTACAGCGACACCGGACTGGGCGGCGCCATGGCCCGCTCGCACGGCAACGCGCTCGCCAGGGGTGTCATTCGCACCGGCACCAGGCTCGGCGAGCTGCTACTGGCGCAGAACTCGCGGATGGGCGCGCTGCCTCAGCTCTACGCCGCCACCGCCGACGAGGTCACCGGCGGCGACTTCATCGGCCCTCGCGGTCTCGGTGCGCTGCGCGGATACCCCGCGAAGGGCACTCCCTCACGCACGGCGAGCGACGCCGCCCTCGGTGCGGGGCTGTGGGCGCTGACCGCGAAGTTGACCGGGATCACCCCGGACCCGGAGTGAGCTTGTCGGTGAAGATCGGACGCGTAGGCTGGGTTCGTGACTGCTGTGCCGGAGGGTCGGAAGCTGCTGCGGCTTGAGGTCCGCAACAGCCAGACCCCAATCGAGAAGAAGCCGTCCTGGATCAAGACCCGGGCGCGCATGGGTCCGGAGTTCACCGAACTCAAGGGACTCGTGCGGCGCGAGGGACTGCACACCGTGTGTGAGGAAGCGGGCTGTCCCAATATCTACGAGTGCTGGGAAGACCGCGAAGCCACGTTCCTGATCGGCGGCGAGCAGTGCACGAGGCGCTGCGACTTCTGCCTGATCGACACCGGCAAACCCACGGCGCTCGACCGGTCGGAGCCGCGCAAGGTCGCCGAGAGCGTGCAGGCCATGGGCCTTCGCTACTCGACGGTCACCGGCGTCGCGAGGGACGATCTCGACGACGGCGGCGCCTGGCTGTACGCCGAGACCGTGCGCCAGATCCACGAGCTCAATCCCGGAACCGGTGTCGAACTGCTGATCCCCGACTTCAACGCCGAACCCGACCAGCTCGCCGAGGTGTTCTCCTCGCGGCCGGAGGTGCTCGCGCACAACCTGGAGACGGTGCCGCGCGTGTTCAAGCGGCTACGGCCCGCTTTCCGGTACGAGCGTTCACTCGAAGTCATCACCAAGGCCCGCGACGCGGGGCTGGTCACCAAGTCGAACCTGATCCTCGGCATGGGCGAAACCCCCGACGAGGTCACCGGAGCGCTGCGCGACCTCGTTGAGGCAGGCTGCGAGATCATCACGATCACCCAGTACCTGCGCCCTTCGCCACGGCACCACCCGGTCGACCGCTGGGTCAAGCCGGAGGAGTTCGTCGAGCACACCAAGGCGGCCGAGAAGCTGGGCTTCGCCGGTGTCATGGCAGGCCCGCTCGTGCGCTCGTCCTACCGGGCCGGCAAGTTGTTCGCGCAGACGAAACAGCACAGGGGCGAGCAGCTTCCGGAGAACCTGCGGCACCTCACCACGGCCGGCCCGGCCGCGCAGGAGGCGAGCAGCCTGCTGGCCCGGCAGTCGTAACGCCGGGCGCGGCAAAATCAGGGAGAACCCCGAATCGGCCGAACCAAGCAGGCGATAGTGTCGTCCTAACGACGAACGGCGTGGCCGAACGCGCGGCCACGGGACGACAAGCTCACAGGCTCACAAGGGGACGCTCGTGGTTACCGATCTGCTCAACTGGCTGCAAAGCCTTCCTCAGCCAGCTTTGGTCGGTGCGACGGGCCTGCTCGTTCTCCTCGAATGCACGATCGGGCTCGGTTTCATCGCGCCGGGCGAATCGGGGTTGCTGATCGCGTCGACGACGGCGACGACGGCACCCCGGTTCCTGATCCTGTGGGCCGTGGTCAGCGTGTGCGCCGTCGTCGGTGACTCCATCGGGTACGCGATCGGCAAGCGGTTCGGGCCCCGGCTGCGCGAGACGAAGCTCATCCAGCGCTACGGCGTCGACGCGTGGGACAAGGCGACCGGCATCCTGCAACGCAGGGGCGCGTGGGCGGTGTTCTTCGCGCGGTTCCTTCCCGTCGTGCGCACGCTGACCCCCGCGGCGGCCGGCACGTCCGGTCTCGCCTACCGGAAGTTCCTGCCCGCCGCGATCAGCGGCGCGGTCGCCTGGTCACTGCTGCACATCAGCATCGGTGCCGCCCTCGGCGAAGCCGCGAGGAAGGTCGAGGGCGCGCTCAGCACCGGCGGCATGATCGTCGTCGGGGCACTCGCCGTCGTGGCCGTGTTCTTCCTCATCAGGTACAAGCGCAAGAAGACTCTCGGCGCCAAGGAAAAGCCGGGCGGCGAGCAGGACGAGACCGTCGGCCCGGTGAGCTGACCCGAACGCACTACGCCGTCGGCGGCAGATAGCGACGGGCGACGTTGTCGCTGTCGCTGGCTCCCGCTTTCCAGTCCGCGATCCAGGGACCGGTGCCCTCACTCGGATCGAGCACGCCTTCCTCGAGCCAGCTGAACCGTCCTTCCAGCGCCGCTTTCGCGATCTTCGTGTCGGCCCTGTCGGTGTTGTTCCACAGCGCGTCGAACAGCGCCCGCACGCGCAGCCGGGACTGTTCGCAGAACACCCCGGCCAGTTCGTAGGCCGCCGCGCCCTGCTCCGCGTCCTCCGACCGCTGCATCTCGGCCCGCACACAGGTAGCAGCCATGGCGAACAGCTCGGCCCCGATGTCGACGATGCGGCTCAGGAACCCTTGCCGCTGTTCGAGGCCGGCCTGCCAGCGGGCCATGCCGTAGAAGGTCGACCTCGCCAGTTTGCGGGCGGCGCGCTCGACGAACCGCAGGTGCTCGGCGAGTGGCCCGAACTCGCGGAACGAGGATGGCACCTGTCCCTTTCCCGTCACCAGCTGCGGCAGCCACTTCGCGTAGAACCCGCTCGCCTTCGCCGCGGCGGAAGCCTTGAGCGAAAGGGCGGCGTCGGTGTCGGCGAGCGCGCCCGCCGCCGCGAGGTGCGTGTCGACGGCTTCCCTCGCGATCAGCAAGTGCATGATCTCGGTCGAGCCCTCGAAAATCCGGTTGATGCGCAGATCTCGCAGCAGCTGTTCGACGGGAACGGCGCGCTCACCTCTCGCGGCAAGCGACTCCGCCGTCTCGTATCCCCTTCCGCCCCTGATCTGGAGCAGTTCGTCGGCGATCGTGCAGGCCATCTCGCTTGACCAGAGTTTGGCGAGCGCGGCTTCGATCCGGATGTCGTTGCGTCCCTCGTCTGCCATGTGCGCGGAGAGTTCGACGACGGCTTCCAGCGCGTAGGTCGTCGCCGCGATGAACGAGATCTTGCGGGCGACCGCTTCGTGCGCGCCCACCGGCCTTCCCCACTGCACGCGCAGCGACGACCACTCGCGGGCGATCTTGAGCGCCCACTTGCCCGCACCTGCGCATGAGGCGGGGATCGACAACCTGCCCGTGTTGAGCGTCGCCAGCGCGATCTTGAGCCCTTTTCCTTCCCCGCCGACGACATTGGCCTTCGGCACCCTGACCTTGTGGAAGCGGGTGACGCCGTTCTCGATGCCACGCAAGCCCATGAACGCGTTGCGGCGCTCGACGGTGATGCCCGGCGAATCGGCCTCGACGACGAACGCGGTGACCCCGCCCCGGTGCCCCTCGCTCTTCGGCACCCGCGCCATGACGACCAGCAATTCGGCGACGACACCGTTGGTGGTCCACAACTTCACGCCGTCGAGCTCGTATGCCTCGCCGTCCTCGACCGGGGTCGCCGAGGTCGCGAGCCGCGCCGGATCGGAACCGACATCGGGTTCGGTCAGCAGGAACGCCGAGACCGCGCCTTTCGCGCAGCGCGGCAGAAAGCGCGCCTTCTGCTCGGGAGTGCCCGCGAGTTTGAGCGGTTCCGGAACCCCGATCGACTGATGCGCCGAGAGCAGCACGCTCAGCGTCGAATGCACTGAACCCACCATCATCAGTGCCTGGTTGTAGGCGACCTGATTGAGCCCGAGACCGCCGTAGGACTCGGGGATCTTGATACCGAAGCAGCCCAGCTCGGCGAGTCCCTTGACGTAGTCGTCGGGAATGCGGGCCTCCCGCTCGATGACGGCGGGATCGAGCGTCGCGCAGTAGCTGCCGAGCCTGGTCAGGAATTTTTCCGCTTTCGCGGCGTCGGCCGGATCGGCCCTGGGGTGAGGGTGCACGAGGTCCATGCGGAACCGGCCGAGGTAGAGCTCCTTCGCGAAGGACGGCTTGTCCCAGCCGCTCTCCCTCGCCGCTTCAGCGACCGCCCTGGCTTCCTTCTCCGTGACCTGCGGTTGGTCGACCATGGCCCCTCCTCGTCGAGTCGGCTCTGCTGGTTCACCTACGACCAGTGTTACTCATCGGTAGCGGATCCGAAACCCGTGCCGTGACCACGAGAGGGGCGCGCGGAACGAATCGTAGATTCTCACCCAACGGGATCTCCATTCTGCAAAAAACAGGAACAGAATGTTTCCCAAGAAGACATTACCCTTTCCGGTCGTTCCGGCGCTCGCGCTCGTTTCCCGTAGCGGCACCACACCACCCACCGTGTCTATCTCGGGCACGAAGGCGGACGAGCCTGCCGCGCCATCGGTCACGATCGACGACGCGGGCGCGACGGGGCGCTCGGCTACCGCAGCACCTACCGGATCGTCGCTCATGCCAACGGGGACAACGGAAAACCGGTAGATCGGCGTGCCGCGATCAGGACCCTCACTCCACGAGCGCAAGCCGAGCCGCAGCTCATCCCCTCGCCGGATTCCACGGCCGCGACTGGGGTCGGCATCGGGCAACCGATCGTCTTCCAGTTCACCCAGCCGGTACGAGACAAGGCGGCGGTGGAGAAGCGGCTGCCGGTCACCTCGGAACGTACTGGATGGACGACGAGCACGTGCACTACCGGCCGAAGGACCACCGGCAGCCGGGTACCACGCTGACCGTATCGGCGAAGATTTACGGAATTGATTTCGGAGACACCATCTACGGTTCCACCGGCCTCACCGAAACGGACCGGGTACACGATTCCTGGGTGGCCAAAACCGACGGAAACACCGCGAGCATGACAATCTCCACAACGGCGAACAGGTGAAAAGCATACCCATCGCGGCGCGCACGTGATCTCCTCGAAGGACGCCAGCAGCGACACGATGGATTCGCGCACCTACGGTGTCTGTCCCGGTGACCCGGAGTACTACCGCCCGGAGGAACGCTGGTCGCCGCGCATCTCCAACGACGGCGAGTTCGTCCACGAGAACCCGGGCAGCGTCGCGAACAGGGAAGTTCCAACGTTCTTCGATCACTTCGGCCTCGGCGACGTGGTCGAGGTGACCAACTCCGGCGGCCCGCCGCTGCCGGTGTGGGACACCTACGGCGACTGGTCGCTGTCCTGGCCCGACTGGCAGGCGGGTTCCGCAGTGCACTGACCGGCGTAGGCACGCGGCATCATGGTGAGCATGGAGCAGCGAGAAAGCGCGCGCGTCGAGTACGCACGGGAGCTGGTCGCGGGCGCGAGCCGCATCGTGGCGATGACCGGGGCCGGCATCTCCACCGACTCGGGAATCCCGGACTTTCGCGGCCCGAACGGCGTGTGGACGAGGGATCCGGCAGCGGAGAAGTTGTCCAACATCCACGACTACACGGCGAGCAGGGAGGTCCGCGAGCGGAGCTGGCAGGCTCGCCTCGACCATCCCGGCTGGTCGGCGCGCCCCAACGCCGCGCACGCCGCGCTGGTCGAGCTGGAACGCGCGGACAAGCTGAACGCCGTCGTCACGCAGAACATCGACCGCCTCCACCACAAGGCGGGCTCCTCACCGGAGCGGGTCATCGAACTGCACGGCACCATGTTCGAGACCGCCTGCCTCGGCTGCGGGGACCGCGGGGACATGCGGGAGGCGCTCGCGAGGGTCAGAGCAGGCGAAACCGATCCTCCGTGCACCGAATGTGGTGGCATTCTCAAGTCGGCGACCATCTCGTTCGGGCAGGCACTGGATGTCGACGTGCTCGACCGCGCCAGATCGGCCGTGCTGTCCTGCGATCTGCTGCTCGCCGCCGGAAGTTCGCTCACCGTCCACCCCGCGGCGGGTCTCGTCGGCACCGCGGCACACGCGGGAGCGACGGTCATCGTGTGCAACGCGTCGGAGACGCCCTACGACGACGTGGCCGCCTCGGTGCTGCGCGGGCCGCTCGGCGAGGTACTTCCCGCGCTCGTACCGGACCGGCACGGGGAGTAGATCTCGGCCATCCCGTCGCTGCCGGATACCGGCGCGCCGGTCCGGGTGGGCCCCGCCCCTTCCTTCGGGGCCCACCCGGACATGTGCCCGCACGTCGCCGCTCGATCCCCCGCGGCCGCCGGTGACGTGACGATGAGGATTACCCTGCGTATCTGGTTTGCCGGATTCGGATATGTTTGAGTCGTAACTCGATCTTCGTCCCATCCCCGGTTTACGCACCGAATCGCCACACTGGGTAGCGAAAATACCTCATCGAGGGCAACCTAACGTCTACCTGGTCGCTCTGCGTAACACCAGTCGCCGCGACTCAACGTCACTCAAATGGACCAGCATCGGTAACGCTTCGTGTTGACTCGGTGAGACGTCGGTGAGGATGCCACCGCGAGTCGAGCACTGCCAATACGAGCGCGGCCACCGTCAGCGCGACCGCACACACCATCGCCCAGGCCAGCGCAACCGGATAGTTCTGGTCCGTCGACAGCAACGCGGACTGGAACACCGACGCGAGCACGGCGACCCCGATGGCCGTGCCGATGCGCTGCCCGGTCTGCAAAGCGCCACCCGCGACGCCTGCCATCCGCGTCGGAACCCGGTCCAAGGTCAGCGTGGTGTTCGGGGAGATCACCAGCCCGCCACCGATTCCGGCGATCAGCAGCGGACCGGCCACGGCGAACGGGATCGCCGAGTGCGGCACGTACGGCACGATCAGCGCGATGGCTCCGAGTCCGAGCACCACCATGGTCAGTCCGGTCAGGGTCAGCTTCCTGCCCCATTTGCTCACCAGCCTGCCCGCCACGGCGGCGGACACGGCCGAACCGAGCGCGAACGGTGTCACGACGAGCCCGGATTCCAGTGGCGTGTAACCGAGGCCCCGCTGGAAGAACAACGCGAACACGAGCCAGATGCCGGTGAAACCACTGAAGTAGATCGCGGCGATACCCGCACCCGTGGCATAGCCGGGGGTCTGCGTGTAGAGCCTCGGATCGAGCAACGGGGCCCTGTTTCGCCGCACCATGCGGTATTCCCAGCGCACGAACAGAATCCCGAGTACGGCGGCGATGGGGAACAGCCACCACAGGGTTCCCAGCCCGCCCTGCTCCGACTGCACGAGCGGCCACAGCACTCCGGCGACGGTCAGCCCCAGCAGCGCCATGCCGACGAAATCCAGTTGCGAACGGATCGGTGTGCGCTGCCGTTTCCTAGGGGGCAGCAGCCTGGCGGCGAGTACGAGCGCGACGATACCGATCGGGATGTTGACGTAGAACACCCAGCGCCAGCCGTTCTCCGCGCCGAACGCGGCGATGATGAGCCCGCCGAGCACGGGGCCCACCGCCGTGGAAAGGCCCACCGTGGTGCCGAACATGCCGAACGCCTTTCCCCGTTCGGCGCCTCGGAACAGTTCCTGGATCAGGCCCGTGTTCTGCGGGGTCAGCAGGCCGGCGGCGACGCCTTGCAGCAGGCGCGCGCCGACCAGCATCTCCTCGCTCGTCGCCGCACCGGCGAGCGCGCTCGTCAGCACGAAGGCGGACAACGCGATGAGGAACATGCGCCGTCTGCCGACGGTGTCGCCGAGCCGCCCTCCCGCGACGAGGACGAGCCCGAAGGTCAGCGCGTACCCGGCGATCACCCACTGTGCGCTGGCGACCGACGCGCCAAGGCCCGCCTGGATCGAGGGGAGGGCGACATTGACGATGCTCACGTCCAGCAGCGTCATGAATCCCGCGGTGAGCGTGACCGCGAGTGAACGCCAGCGGCGCGGGTCGGGCACGTACGGATCGACGGTCGTCACCCCTACCACCGTATTGAGTACGTGGCGAGGCTTCCTGCCGAACCCGCGCCACGATCGGTGCCACCGCCGCCAACGGGCACCCGGCGGGCGACAGGCAGAAGCAAGGGAGCTTTACTGCCGGAAAACGACAGCAAAGCTCCCTTGCTTCACTCTGGGCCGGGTGGGGCTGTGACGCCCCAGGTCGTATCTGACAAGCCCGTAGCCTGCCGCGCGAGACCAGCGAGACCAGCACGGCCCCTCGCCGCATTGCCGGAAAACCCGGGTACAACCCGGTACGAGGACTTCCCAGTCCTACACAGCCTTGCGAGGTACCACGCTGATCCCCGCTCGCACAGCAGAGGTTCATCAGATACGACCTGGCGCCACCGCGCACGATGTCAGGGCGGTACTCGCCGATCAGGTGCTCGCCGTGATACCCGGAATGCCCTTCAGTTCACCGATGAGCATCGACGTGACCTTGACCGGATAGTCGTACAGCGCGAACACCGTTTCCCGTTGCTTGCCCATCAGCTTCAGGTGCACCGGGGTGTCACCGTGGTGGGCTTGGAGGGTTTGTTTGAGTTCGGTGACGATGCTGTGGTTGATTTTGTCGGCTGAGGCGAGCAGGAGCAGGGGTGGATCTTCGTCGTCGGAGGTGACGGTGGACAGATCCAGCGGGACGAGGGCACCGCCGAAGACCGACATCTTGTCGTCGCGCCAGTTGACGCGGCCTTTGACGACGATGGCGTTGTCTTCGATGAGGTCGGCGGCGAACAGGGCGTAGGACTTGGGGAAGAAGAGGACTTCCATGGAGGCGTCCATGTCTTCGACAGTGCAGATGGCCCAGGGTTCGCCTTTTTTGTTGACGCGGCGCTCCAGAGTGGTGATGAGGCCGGCGATTTCGATCTCGCCTTCTTTGGGCGGGTCGGCGAGGATCGCGGCGATGGGCCGTTTGGCGTGTTTGCGGAGGATGCGCTCGGCGCCGTCGAGGGGATGGGCCGAGACGTAGAGGCCGAGCATCTCGCGTTCGTAGGCGAGGAGTTGTTTGCGGGGGTATTCGTCGTCGCCGAATTTGAGGTGGGCCAGCGGTGAAGCCGAGGGAGTGGGATCGGCGTCGTCGGTGGTGCCGAAGAGGTCGAATTGCCCCATGGCTTCTTGCCGCTTGAGGGGTACGACGGCGTCGACGGCGTCTTCGTGCTGCTGGACCATGGCCAGGCGGGTGTTGCCGAGGGAATCGAAACCGCCTGCCTTGATGAGCGATTCGATGACGCGTTTGTTGCAGGCGACGAGTTCGGACTTGTCGAGGAAGTCGGTGAAGGTGGAGTACTTGCCCTTGGTGTTGCGGGTGGTGATGATCGAATCGACGACGTTGGCGCCGACGTTGCGGACGGCACCGAGTCCGAAGCGGATGTCGTCGCTGACGGCGGCGAAGCGCTGGCCGGATTCGTTGACGTCCGGTGGGAGCACCTTGATGCCGAGGCGGCGGCATTCCGACAGGTACACCGCGGACTTGTCCTTGTTGTCCCCGACCGAGGTCAGCAACGCGGCCATGTACTCGGCGGTGTAGTTCGCCTTCAGATACGCCGTCCAGTAGGACACCAGGGCATACGCGGCGGCGTGCGACTTGTTGAACGCGTACCCGGCGAACGGCAGAATCGTGTCCCACAACGCCTGAATGGCCTCGTCGGAGAAGCCGTTGTCGCGCATACCGGCGTGGAACCCCTCGAACTCTTTGTCGAGGACCTCCTTCTTCTTCTTGCCCATCGCCCTGCGCAGCACATCCGCGCGACCCATCGTGTATCCGGCGACCTTCTGGGCGATGTGCATGATCTGTTCTTGGTAGACGATCAGACCATAAGTGTCGGCGAGGATTTCTTTCAGCGGCTCGGCCAGCTCCTTGTGAATGGGCTTGACCTGCTGCCGGTTGTTCTTCCTGTCCGCGTAGTCGTTGTGCGCGTTCATGCCCATCGGACCCGGCCGGTACAGCGCGCCGACGGCCACGATGTCGTCGAAGCCGGTCGGCTGCATCCTGCGCAGCAGGTCGCGCATGGCCCCGCCGTCCAGCTGGAACACCCCGAGCGTGTCACCACGGGACAACAGCTTGTACGTCTCGGGATCGTCGACGTCGAGGGTGTCGAGGTCGATGTCCTCGCCTCGGTTGTCCTTGACGTTGTCGATGGCGTCCCCGATGACGGTCAGATTCCGCAACCCGAGGAAGTCCATCTTCAGCAGGCCGATGGCCTCACACGACGGGTAATCCCAGCCGGTGATCACCGAACCGTCGTCCCGCTGCCACAGCGGAATCGCGTCCAGCAACGGCTCACTGGACATGATCACCGCGCACGCGTGCACACCCGCGTTGCGAATCAGCCCCTCAAGCCCCCTGGCCGTGTTGAAGATCGTGGAGACCTCCTGGTCGGTCTCCACCAGCGACCGCACCTCGGCGGCCTCCCCGAACCGCTCGTGCTCCGGATCCACGATCCCGGCGAGCGGAATGTCCTTTGCCATGATCGGCGGCGGCAGCGCCTTCGAGATCCGGTCGGCGATCGAATAGCCGGGCTGGCCGTAGTGAACCCTCGCCGAGTCCTTGATCGCGGCCTTCGTCTTAATGGTGCCGAAGGTGATCACCTGCGCGACCCGGTCGGCGCCGTACTTCTCGGTGGCGTAGCGCACCATCTCGCCGCGCCTGCGGTCGTCGAAGTCGATGTCGATGTCGGGCATCGAGGCCCGCTCGGGGTTGAGGAACCGTTCGAAGAGCAGCTTCTGCGGGATCGGGTCGAGGTTGGTGATACCCAGCGCGTAGGCGACGAGGGACCCCGCGGCGGAACCACGGCCCGGCCCCACCCTGATGCCGACACCGCGCGCGTAGTTGATCAGGTCGGCGACGACGAGGAAGTAGGCGGGGAACCCTTTCCCCACGATGACTTCCAGCTCCATGTCGCACCGCTCGACATAGCCTTCGGGAACACCATTGGGAAAACGCCATTCGAGACCGGCCATGACCTGCTTGTGCAGCCAGCTCGCCTCGTCGAACCCCTCCGGAACCGCGAACTTCGGCATCCGGTCCCTGTGCGCGTAGACCTCCTCGTACGAGGTCACCCGCTCCGCGATCAGCAACGTCGAATCAGCGGCGCCGGGAACCTCGACATCCCAGTACTCCCGCATTTCCGCGGCGGCCTTCAGATAATAGCCATCACCATCGAACTTGAACCGATTCGGATCCGACAGCGTCTTACCAGACTGCACACACAACAACGCCGAATGCGAATCAGCCTGATCCTTCGTCACATAATGCGAATCATTTGTCGCCAATGGCGACAAATTCAACTGCCGCCCCACCTCAAGTAAACCCTCACGGACCGACCGCTCGATCGGCAACCCGTGATCCATCAATTCCAGGAAGAAATTGTCCGGACCGAAGATGTCCCGGTAATCCGCGGCGGCCCGCAGTGCCTCGTCCTTCTGCCCCAACCGCAAGCGCGTCTGTACCTCACCCGAAGGGCACCCCGTCGTCGCGATGATGCCCTCGGCATTCTCCGCGATCAATTCGCGATCCATCCGAGGCTTACGGTAATACCCCTGAATACTCGCCAACGACGACAGCTTGAACAGATTACGCAACCCCGTCGCGTTCTCGGCCAGCATCGTCATGTGCGTATACGAACCCGCACCCGAAACGTCGCCGCCCTCACCGAACTCATCGGCGCCCCGCTGATTCGCCTGCCCCCAGAACACCGGCTTCTTGTGGAATCGCGACTCCGGCGCGATATACGCCTCGATACCGATGATCGGCTTGATGCCCGACCGCACGGCCTGCTGATAAAACTCATCAGCACCATACATATTCCCGTGGTCGGTCATCCCCACCGCCGGCATCCCCAGCCGCGCCGCCTCGGCGAACAACGGAGCGATCTTCGCCGCACCATCGAGCATCGAATACTCGGTGTGCACATGCAGGTGGACGAAAGAATCGTTCGACACCAGCGAAAACCTCCCCTTGAGCGGTTTGACCGACGGCCCTGACTACAGGGCTCCCACCCTAGCCCGCCCCTCCGACAGAACCGGAGGAGACTTGCCGCAGCGGGCGGGCGAACGGCTCACGCCCGCGGGAGGGCACGGGAGGGCCCGGCCCGCCCGGTCCATCACTCCACGGGGTGGCGCCGAGACCGACTAGCGGCCATGCTCACACCCTTGAGAACGGGCAGGCCATGTCACCGGGTACCGGCCAATGGTTCACTGCTCGCATGACACACGACGAGGCGCCCGAGCTCCGTTACGCCATGGGCTCGGACGTCGGGCAGCGGCGCAGCGCCAACGAGGACTCCGCGTACGCCACCGGCAGGCTGCTCGCCGTGGCCGACGGGATGGGTGGCCACGCCGCGGGCGAGGTGGCCAGCGCGGAAGCCATCGGCGCGATCAGGGAACTCGACGACCGGCTCTCCGCACGCGGCGCGGACAGCGAGGAACCTGACCTGCTGGCCGAACTGGGCGAGGCGGTGGCCGTCGCGGCGGCGAGACTCAACACGAAAGTCGCCGACGACGAGGAACTCGCCGGGATGGGCACCACGCTCACGGCGATGTTGTGGCAAGACACCACCTTCGGTCTCGCGCACATCGGCGACTCGCGGTGCTACCTGCGCAGAGACGGCGAGCTGCGGCAACTGACGAAGGACCACACGATGGTCCAGACTCTCGTCGACGAGGGCCAGATCCCCGCCGAACTGGCTGCCCGGCATCCGAGCCGCTCGGTGCTGATCAGAGCGTTGCTCGCCGGATCGGCGGGAGAACCCGACCTTTCGCTGCACACCGCGCTGCCCGGTGACCGCTACCTGCTGTGCTCCGACGGGCTCACCGATGTCGCGACCGCCGAGGAAATCGGCGAGCTGCTCGATTCAGCCGCCGATCCCCTCGAAGCCGTTCGCGGCCTCATCGACCTCGCCAACGAGGGTGGCGGCCCCGACAACATCACGTGTGTCGTGGCGTTCCTCGGCGAGTGAGCGGTCAGGTGGCCGCACCCCTTCGCCACACCTTGCGGTGAGCGGGCCGGTCCTGCACCGGCTGGTCGGCGGCCACGTCGGTACGGGTCGCGCCGAGGTCCGCCGAGGCCGCGCCCGGGTCGGTCGTCTGCACGATCCGCTTGCGCGCGGGCAGCACGGCGATGAGCAGCCCGACGAGCGCCGTGCCGAGGTGCAGCCAGTTGTCGGCCGTGTTGAGCGCGAGCGGATTGCCGAGCCCGCTGACCGGGTTGCTGGAGAACACACCCGTGATCGCCATCCCCCACACCAGCAGCACGCCGAAGCCGAGGAAGAGCAGCCAGCCGTACGTGCGGGCAAGCCCCGACCTCGTCGCGAACAGCAGGCCGAGCACACCGACGACGATGCTCACCACGTTGTGCAGCGGATTCACCGAGAAGCCGAGCAGCATGCTGTGCTGGGCCGCGGTGAAACCACCGAACCCCGTGATGACGAGGCCGACGATGCCGAAGGCCAGGTACACCAGGCCGACCAGCCCTGCCAGAAGCTGCGCCGGCTGGAAGCCCGAGACCCTGACCTGTGTTTGTGTCGGACGATCCATGATCGCCTCCTCATGCGGAACGTGACAGCCGTCGGTTTCCCCGCCGGATACCCCGGTCACCTGCCCGCAAACGCGGAGCCGAACCGCAGGTCAGCCCTGGTCGGCGAGGCAGGTCACCCGCACGCGGTGGACGGCGTTGTTGGCGAAACCTCGCCTGTTCCACGCCTGCCGTGCGGGCTGGCCGTTTCCTGATCCGTCGACGGCCCGCACGGACAGTTCGTGCTGGCCCGGCCGCGCCTCCCAGGTCGTAGTCCAGCGTCGCCACGCCCACCGGTGTCCTGTCTCAGCGGCCAGGGTGGCACTCCACCAGTGCTCGCCGCCGTCGGCGCTGACCTCGACCTCGCTCACCGGCGCCCTGCCCGACCACGCCCTTCCCGCCAGCTCCACCGTTCCGGGCCGCACGATCCGGTGCCGGGAGAGGAAGTCGGGGAAGCCGGGAGGGATCAGCAGCGCGCGAGGCGCCATCCAGGACACCGGTTCGCCGTCCTCGTCCTCGCCGTGCCGAACCCGGTAGGCGACGGCGTTCTGGAAGCCGGTGAAGGCGCTGCCGGTCACTTCCAGGTCGCACAGCCACTTGACACTCGCCATGCCGTACCAGCCCGGCACGATCAATCTCAGCGGGAAACCGTGCTGCGGCGGCAGATCCGCTCCGTTCATCGCGTAGGCGAGCAGCACGTCCTCCCCGCGCGTTTCGGCGAGCGGCAGCCCACGCCGGTAGTCCTGCTCGACGCCACGCTCGATACCGTGATCAGCCCCGGTGAACACCACGTCGACCCCGTCCTCGCCTGGCTTCGCCCGTTCGAGCACGTCCCGCAACGGCACGCCCGTCCACTCGGCGGTGCCGACGGCCTCGACGAGCCACGGCTGGCTCACCGGCCTCGGGACGAGCGCCGCCCTGCCGTTGCCCGCGCACTCCATCGTCACGCGCACCGTGCGGGAGGGCATCGCCTTCAGCTCGTCGAGGGTCAGCGCGAGCGGGGTGCCGACGAGGCCACCCACCCTCAGCGACCACATGCCGGGGTCGACGTGGGGGATGTCGTAATGCGTCAGCAGGTAATGCAGTCCGGGGGGAGTGACGTCGTGGCGCAAAGCCTCCAGCGGAAGGCCATGGTTGCGGGCCGCGAGCGCCAGCTCCTCCATGCCGATGCCCTCCCCTTCGGCTGCCAGCCGCGAGGGGAGGCTGATGTCCGAGAGCTTCGGGTTCATCCCGTCAGGATGCACCCCCGGCCGCCTGCCGGGCACCCTCGGCAGAACCGGGTTTTCCACGGTTGCGCATCGCGCCGTTGTCGCTAGTCGGTGCTACCCAGATCGCCGTTCCAGGTGTCGCACGCCGATGTGTCGCGCGCGGCGTAACCGGCCTCGGCCCAGTGGAGCTGGGTCGCGCTCGAACCGTGGGTCTCGCTGTCCACCCAGTTCTCGAAATCGGCGACGGCCGCCTCCGCCGTCGCCGTGCTCACCGACCCGTTTCCACCGGCCGCCGCGAGAAACATGCCCGCGAAGCAGTTGGCCTGCAACTCCACTTTCCTGTTGAGCGCGCGATCCTCGGGGCCCGCCTCCTCGTAGTCCGCGAGTTCGGCGTTGACGACGTCCAAGACACCCGCCATCCGCTGTACGTGGTGGCCGTACTCGTGGGCGACGGTCGCGAGATGTGCTTGTTCGACCTCACCGAGCGAGTCGAGAATCCTGGCCCTCGGCAGGTAGATCGTGGAATCGGTATGGCAGTAGAGGCCGGTCGCCTCGTCGGAGGGCGGCAGTGCCCCGCACGCGGTCTCCGGTTCGTCGTCCAGCCGGAGGTTCACCTTGAGAAACGGAATGCCGACCTCGGCCAGCGCCGGTGCCCACGCCTTTTCGAGGCAGTCGAGCTCGGCGAGGTAGTACTCGCTCAGCCGCCGAGGTTCGGTGCTGAATTCCGGCAACTCGCAGCCGAGCGCGGGCACGGCCGCTCCGTCGGCCAGCAACGGCAGGTCTCGTACCGTCTCGACGCCATCCGGCAGCCCGTTGTTGCTCCGTCGCCCGCCTTCGCCGCTGCCCGCGCCGGTCGTGTTCCTCGCCGCGCTGTCGGCCGATCTGCCGTGCACACCGGCGACGACGACAACGACACCGGCAACGAGCAGCAAGGTGACCACGAGCGGAAGCCCCGTGCGCCACCACCTTCCGGCCGGACCGGTCCTGGAGCGGGCAGGCGGAGAGGCGGCCTTTTCGGCATCGTCCCCAGCAGTATTCACGGCAGCCTTCGTGGAGTGAAGCGGTGCGTCTTGTGATGGTCGACCGGCATCGTAGCCGCCGGAGCGCGGCGTCGGGGCCGATCGAGAACAACTGTGGGCGCAGCAGGGTTCGAACCTGCGACCCCCTCCTTGTAAGGGAGGTGCTCTTCCGCTGAGCTATGCGCCCTGACGGCGGCACTGTCGTGCCGCCCGAAGAAGGTCAGCCGAGCTGGGCGACCGCCTTCTTCCACGCCTGCTGGTCCCGAGCCTCACCCGGCTGGTTGACCTCGGCGAACCGTACGACGCCTTCCTTGTCGATGAGGAAGGTGCCGCGCAGCGCGAGCCCGGCCTTGTCGTTGAAGACGCCGTAGGACCGCGCGACCTCACCGTGTGGCCAGAAGTCCGAGAGCAGCGGGAACTGGTAGCCCTGCTGCTCGGCCCACGCCTTGAGCGAGAACGGCGTGTCCACCGAGACACCGAGGACCTGAACGCCCTCGTTGTCGTACTCCGCGAACTCGTCCCTCAACTGGCAGAGCTCGCCCTGACAGATTCCGCTGAACGCGAACGGGTAGAAGACAAGCAGAACCGGCTTGTCCCCCTGGAAGGACGACAGCGTGGTTTCCTGCTTGTTGTAATCGTTGAGCGTGAAGTCCGGGGCTTGCTGTCCGACCTCGACCGCCATACCGAGTTTCCTCTCCCGCTAGGTCGTCCGGCGTGAAAAACCGTGTGTGCCGGACAACCCTATCGCGGGCACGGAAGGGCCACACGTGCCCACCATGCCGTCAGCGACGTGATTTCGACCTCGGTACGAGCCGGGTCGCCATCCACGCCTCCCCCACACTCAGGTTGGAGGTCTGCGACAGCCCGACGGTCGGTACCGCCTCGGCGATGTCACTCGGCTCGACGTGTCCCTGCTGGCCGGTCTTGGGAGTCAGTACCCAGATGACGCCGTTCTCGTCCAGTGGCGCCCTGGCGTCGACAAGCGCGTCGCCGAGATCGCCGTCCCCCTCACGCCACCAGAGCAACACGATGTCGATGACCTCATCGGCGTCCTCGTCCAGCAATTCATTGCCTGTGTGCTCCTCGACCGCGGACCGCACATCGTCATCGACGTCCTCGTCCCAGCCGATTTCCTGGACCACCATGTCCGGCTTGATCCCAAGCCTCTCGGCGACGCTGTGCTGTTCAGCGTCTCCCGCGGCGACCACGACTTCACTCCTCCAACGGCAACTGGCGTGCGGCACGTCACGTGCTTGACCGACGAGCCCACTCTATGAACATGGATGGGCTTAGCGAACACTGACGGGGCCTGCGGCGCAACCGTCCACACCGGATTGACGGCAACTCGTGTCCGGCAGCGTAGCCTCGGCCGCCCCGCTCCGCGAGCGAAATACCCGCCCATCACGGTGGGCCTCAGCAGCGATTACCCCGGTAGCGCGGCCACACCGGCAACCTGCCCTCCGCACTCAACTAGGGTGGGACCAGCGCTCGCGGCGGCCTAACCAGGCCGGACGCGGCGCGTGGCTCCGGCATGGAGGTTACCGCCCGGTAGTGGTGACGAATGCCCTGATTGCGACGACGATGGCAGGCAGGGCGGCACGACACGCCAGGGCGCGCCCGCCGCGACGGCGAGCGACAGGGCGGCAACACGACAACGTCAGACAGCGTCACACAGGTCAGCAACAATTTCGCGACACAGCGGAAACAACAGCGAAAACCGGCAATACCAGGCATCACCCAAGACACAATCGGCGAGGAGATCCCTTGGCCCCCCAGAACGACAAGGCCGAGCGCGGCGCGGGAGCCGGCGCTTCCGGCGATGGCGCACCGGCGCGAGTTCGCGTCATCCGCGACGGACTGGCGGCGCATCTGCCCGACATCGACCCCGAAGAGACAGCCGAATGGCTGGATTCCTTCGACGCGGCGCTGGCGACGGGTGGCCAGCAGCGGGCACGATACCTGATGTTGCGCGTGCTGGAACGCGCACGGGAACGCAACGTGGGCGTTCCGCCACTCACCGCGACCGACTACGTCAACACCATTCCCACGGAGAACGAGCCGTGGTTCCCCGGTGACGAGGAGATCGAGCGTCGCTACCGCGCCTGGATCAGGTGGAACGCGGCGATCATGGTGCACAGGGCTCAGCGTCCCGGTGTCGGCGTCGGCGGGCACATCTCGACGTATGCCTCCTCCGCCGCCCTCTACGAGGTCGGCTTCAACCACTTCTTCCGGGGCAAGGACCACTCCGGCGGCGGCGACCACGTCTTCTTCCAGGGCCACGCCTCCCCCGGGATGTACGCGCGCGCCTTCCTCGAAGGACGCCTGAACGAGAACCAGCTCGACGGGTTCCGGCAGGAGTACTCGCACGCCGGTGAGGGAGGGGGCCTGCCCTCCTACCCGCATCCGCGCCTGATGCAGGACTTCTGGGAGTACCCGACGGTGTCCATGGGGCTCGGCCCGATGAACGCCATCTACCAGGCGAGGTTCAACCGCTACCTGCACGCCCGGGGTGTCAAGGACACGAGCGACCAGCACGTGTGGGCGTTCCTCGGCGACGGTGAGATGGACGAGCCGGAGTCGCGCGGATTGATCCACGTCGCCGCGGGCGAGGGACTCGACAACCTGACCTTCGTCATCAACTGCAACCTGCAGCGGCTCGACGGTCCGGTTCGCGGCAACGGCAAGATCATCCAGGAGCTCGAAGCCTACTTCCGGGGTGCGGGCTGGAACGTGATCAAGGTCATCTGGGGCCGCGAGTGGGACTCGCTGCTTTCGGCCGACCGCGATGGCGCGCTGGTCAACCTGATGAACACCACGCCAGACGGCGACTACCAGACCTACAAGGCCAACGACGGCGCCTACGTCAGGGAGCACTTCTTCGGCAGGGATCCCCGCACGAAGGAGCTGGTGAAGGACCTCACCGACGCCGACATCTGGAACCTCAAGCGCGGCGGGCACGACTACCGCAAGGTCTACGCCGCGTACAAGGCGGCGATGGAGCACCACGGCAGGCCGACGGTGATCCTCGCCCACACCATCAAGGGTTACGGCCTCGGCCCCGCCTTCGAGGGCCGCAACGCCACGCACCAGATGAAGAAGCTGACGCTGGACGACCTCAAGCTGTTCCGCGACTCGCAGCGCATCCCCATCAGCGACGAGCAACTGGAGCGCGACCCGAAGCTGCCGCCGTACTACCACCCGGGTGAGGACTCCCCCGAGATCCAGTACCTGCTCGGCAGGCGCAAGACGCTCGGCGGTTTCGTCCCCGAACGCCGCGCCAAGGCCAAGCCGCTCGTGCTGCCCGGCGATTCGGTGTACGAGGCGGTGCGCAAGGGCTCCGGCAAGCAGGAGGTCGCCACCACGATGGCGTTCGTCAGGCTGGTCCGCGAGCTGGCCAAGGACGCCGAGATCGGCTCGCGCATCGTGCCGATCATCCCCGACGAGGCCCGCACCTTCGGCCTCGACTCGATGTTCCCCACGGCCAAGATCTACAACCCGCAGGGGCAGACCTACACCTCGGTCGACGCGCAACTCATGCTGGCCTACAAGGAATCGGAGCAGGGCCAGCTGCTGCACGAAGGCATCAACGAGGCCGGGTCGACCGCGTCGTTCACGGCGGTGGGCACCTCCTACGCCACGCACGGCGAGCCGATGATCCCGGTCTACATCTTCTACTCGATGTTCGGGTTCCAGCGCACCGGAGACGGGCTCTACGCCGCGGCCGACCAGATGGCGAGGGGCTTCGTTCTCGGCGCCACGGCGGGAAGGACGACGCTCACCGGCGAAGGACTTCAGCACGCCGACGGGCATTCGCTCCTGCTTTCGGCGACCAACCCCGCCGCGGTCGCCTACGACCCCGCGTGGTCGTTCGAGATCGCGCACATCGTGCGGTCGGGCCTGCACAGGATGTACGGCGAGACGGGCCCCAACGGCAACGGGGAGAACGTCTTCTACTACATCACCATCTACAACGAGCCCTACCAGCAGCCAGCCGAGCCGGACAATCTCGACGTCGACGGCCTGCTCAAGGGTCTCTACAAGTACGCGGACGCGCCGGAGGGCGGTGATTCGGCAGGGCCGGAGGTCCAGCTGCTGGTGTCGGGCGTGACCATGCCGGACGCGTTGCGGGCACAGCGGATGCTGCTCGACGAGTGGGGTGTACGGGCGGCCGTGTGGTCGGCGACCTCGTGGACCGAGCTGCGCAGGGAAGCCGTCGAGGTCGACAGGGACAACTTCCTCTACCCCGCCGACACCCCGAGAATCCCGTACGTCACCCAGGCTCTGCGGGACGCCAACGGTCCCATCGTCGCGGCGTCCGACTGGATGCGGGCCGTGCCGGACCTGATCCGGCCTTGGGTTCCCGGCGACATGCTGACGCTGGGCACCGACGGGTTCGGTTTCTCCGACACCAGGCCCGCCGCGCGCAGGCACTTCCTCGTCGACGCGCAGTCGATCACGGTCGGCGCGCTGACGATACTGGCGCGGCGTGGCGAGATCGACCAGGCGAAGGTCGTCGAGGCCGCCGAGAAGTACCAGATCCACGACGTCGCCGCGGCAGGCCCGCAGACGTCGGACTCCGGCGTCGCATAGGCGCGAGGCGAACGGCCCGCTCCCTGCCACCAGGCGGGGAGCGGGCCGTTCTCTTTCCGCCGGCCCCCCGCCCTGGTATCCCTGATACGGGTGGGTGAAGGCCGCAAGTGAGGAGAACACCGTGACCAAGCGCAGGCTGCCACGTCCGGCCGAGCTCGCCGAGATCCTGCGGCCGAAGCCCTTCGTGCTCAACCCGACCGACCGCAGGCTCTCGAACGCCCACACGATCGCCGACCTGCGCTCGATGGCCCGCAAGCGCACGCCGAGGGCGGTGTTCGACTACACCGACGGCGCCGCCGAGCTCGAAGACAGTCTGCGCAGGGCGAGACAGGGCTACCGGAGGGTCGAATTCCGGCCGAACATCCTGCGCGGCGTGTCCGAAGTGGACACCAGCGTCACGGTGCTCGGCAAGCGCGGCGAGCTGCCGTTCGCGTTCGCGCCGACCGGGTTCACCCGCATGATGAACCACGAGGGAGAGCGCGCGGTCGCCCGCGTCGCGCAGCGCGAGGGCATCCCCTACGCGCTGTCCACGATGGGAACCACCTCCATCGAGGACGTCGCCGAGGCCGCGCCGTCGGCGCGCAAATGGTTCCAGCTCTACGTGTGGCACGACCGCGCCGTCGGCGCCGACCTCATGCGCAGGGCCTGGGATTCGGGCTACGACACGCTGTTGCTCACGGTCGACACCCCGGTCGGCGGAGCGCGCATGCGCGACGTGCGCAACGGCCTGACGATCCCGCCGACGCTGACTCCCCGCACGTTCCTCGACGGAGCCATGCACCCCGCGTGGTGGATGAACCTGCTCACCACGGAACCACTCGCGTTCGCGTCGCTGGTCAGCACATCGGGCGGCACCGTCGCCGATCTGATCGACAAGATCTTCGACCCGACGCTGAACTTCGACGATCTCGCCTGGGTGAAGGAGAGCTGGCCGGGTTCGCTGGTGGTCAAGGGCGTGCAGAACGCCGACGACGCCCGCGACGTCGTCAAGGCGGGTGCCGACGCCGTCATCCTGTCCAACCACGGAGGCAGGCAGCTCGACAGGGCACCGACGCCGCTTGAGCTGCTGCCCGCCACGCTGGAGGCCGTCCACGGGGTCAGGGACGACGCGGAGGTGTGGCTCGACACGGGCATCCTCTCCGGCGGCGACATCGTCGCCGCGATGGCCATGGGAGCCGATTTGTGCCTCATCGGAAGGGCCTACCTCTACGGCCTGATGGCCGGAGGTGAGCGGGGCGTCCAGCGCGCCGTCGACATCCTGCGCACCGAGCTCGTGCGCACCATGCAATTGCTCGGTGTCGCCTCTGTGAGCGACCTGTCTCCCAGCAACGCAATCCTGCGTTAGTGCTGGTAGAGGCCCCACGAACGGGTGAGCCCCCTGGCGCACGATGATCCACTGGGCGATAGTGGAATGACCGGTGGGGACCGGGGAGACGAGACCGCCCGACGGCTGCGAGAACCGCAGCACGCCGGGCGGTCTCGTATTTTCAGACCTTTTCCACGCGCGCTCGCGCCGGACTCGCACCCGGACTCGCGCTGAAAGAGGCCACGTAGGATCGCACTACGATGGCATCCCAGGCATCCCCGAAACGACATGGGCTTTCCGCCAAGACCCTGCGTGAGCTGGAACGGGCCTCCGGCAGGCTCGCCAAGGCGAGCGTCACGGCCATGGAGGAACAGCTCTCGTGGTTCGGCAGGCTGCCCGCGGATCAGCGGGCGAGCGTGCTGATGATCACGCAGACCGGCGCCGCGGGCTTCGTGAGCTGGCTCCAGGACTCCCAGGAAGCGCTCAAACTCACGACGGAAGCGTTCCGCACCGCTCCACGGGAACTGTCCCGCTGGATCAGCCTGAGACAGACCGTCGGCCTCGTCCGGCTGGCCATCGAGGTCTTCGAGGAGCAGTTGCCCGAGTTCGCGGCCGACGAGAGCGAGCGCGCAGCGCTCACCGAGGGCATCCTCCGCTACGGAAGGGAAGTCGCCTTCGCCGCGGCCAACTCCTACGCCGCCGCCGCGGAGGCGCGCGGCGCGTGGGACGCCAGGCTCGAAGCGCTCGTCGTCGACGGCATCGTGCGTGGTGACGCCGAGGAGTCCGTGGCATCGCGGGCCGCAGCGCTGGGCTGGGACCCCGCTGCCCCCGCGACGGTGCTCGTCGGCAATCCCCCTTCCGACGATCCGCCCACCGTCGTGTTCGAGGTGCGCAGCAGGGCGGCGAGGGCGGGAAGGCCGGTGCTGCTCAGCGTGCAGGGCTCCCGGCTGGTCGTCGTCGTCGCGGGCCCGACCGACGGCACGGGAAAGGAAAGGACCATCCTGTCGACGTTGTCGACCGCGTTCGCGGAGGGTCCCGTCGTCGCCGGACCCACCATGCCCGACCTCGCCGGCGCCCATCACAGCGCGGTCGAGGCGCTGTCCGGTTTGCGCGCCGTCGTCGGCTGGCCCGCCGCGCCGAGACCGACCCGCTCGGCCGACCTGCTTCCCGAGCGGGCGCTGGCCGGTGACGCCGAGGCCGAACGGCAACTCATCGACGAGATCGCGAGGCCGCTCGAAGAAGCGGGGCCCGCGCTGTTGCAGACCATCGAGACCTATCTCGAAAGCGGCGGGGTGCTGGAGGCGTGCGCGAAACTGTTGTTCGTGCACCCCAACACGGTTCGCTACCGGCTGCGCAAGGCCGCCGAACTGACCGGACGCAACGCCAGCGATCCGAGGGACGCGCTCGTGCTGAGGATCGCCCTCACCGTCGGCAGGCTCGCCCGCTCCCGCGGACTCTGGTGAGCGGAGGGCGAAATAGTGCTCAGGCACACACTTCGCACCCTCGGCGGCCGACCCGAAAATGCTCGAATCCGACAACGCTTGGCCTGCATCTCCCGCGCCGGCGCCGCCTGAGTTTGTAGCCTCCCCACAACGTCGGGCGACGGACTTGGTGACTCGGCGGCATCCCGGGGAGACCGTCGGTGCGTGTTCCCTTGAGGGGTGATCGCCCTCCTCTGTCCCGGACAGGGGGCCCAGGCCCCCGGCATGCTCTCGTCATGGCTCGAACTCGACGGCGCCCGCGAGCGCCTGCGTGAGTGGTCGGAGCGGGCAGGGCTCGATCTCGTCCACCTCGGCACGGAGGGCACCGCCGAGGAGATCCAGGACACCGCGGTCGCCCAGCCGCTCATCGTCGCCGCCGCGCTGCTGACCGCCGAGCACCTGCCAGCGACCGTGCCCGCCGACGCCCCCGTCGCCGGACACTCGGTCGGCGAACTCGCCGCCGCCGCCGTCGCCGGTGTCTTCACCCCCGCCGACGCGGTCGCGCTCGCCGCGCTGCGCGGCGCCGAGATGGCGAAGGCCTGCGCGATCGAGCCCACCAGCATGGCCGCCGTCATGCTCGGCGACCCGGAACAGGTGGTCGCCTGGCTGGCCGGGCACGACCTCGAAGCGGCCAACCGCAACGGCGCTGGCCAGATCGTGGCCTCCGGATCGGCAGCCGCCATCGAGCGCATCGTCGCCGAACCGCTGGAAGGCACCAAGGTCAGGCCGCTCAAGGTGGCCGGGGCTTTCCACACCCGGTACATGGCGCCGGCCGAAGCCGCGCTGCGCGCGCACACCGCCGAACTCGCCGTGAACGACCCCGTGAGGCCGCTGCTCTCCAACGCGGACGGCGCCGTAGTGACCGGTGGCCGCGACTACGTCGACCGCCTCGTCACCCAGGTGACCCGACCGGTGCGCTGGGACCTGACTATGCGCGGCCTCGCCTCGCTCGGTGTCACGAGCACCGTGGAGTTGCCGCCTGCCGGTACGCTCACCGGCCTGGTGAAGCGGGAACTCAAGGGCACGGTCACGACGTTCGTCCCGCTGAAGACACCGGACAACCTGGAGGACGTGCGATGAGCCCTGCGTTGACGCTGCGGCAGGGAGCCGCGGCGACGCGGATACTGGGCGTCGGCAGTACCCAGCCGGACACGGTCGTCACCAACGACGATCTCGCGAAGACGATGGACACCAACGACCAGTGGATCAGGGAGCGGGTCGGCATCGTCGAACGCCGCTTCGCGGCCAAGGACGAACTGCTGGTCGACATGGCCGTCACCGCGGGAGCGAAGGCGCTGGCCGACGCGGGCACCGATCCGTCCGAAGTGGACACGGTGATCGTGCCCAACTGCACGATGCCCTCCCCCATCCCCAATGCCGCCGCGCAGGTCGCCGACCGGATCGGGATCCAAGCTCCCGGCGCCTTCGACATCAACGCGGCGTGCGCGGGATTCTGCTACGGGCTCGGTCTCGCCTCCGACCTCGTCAGGTCGGGCTCCTCGCGCAAGGTACTGGTGATCGGAGCCGAAAAACTCACCGACGCCGTCGACCCCACCGACCGCTCGACCGCGATCATCTTCGCCGACGGCGCCGGCGCCGCGCTGGTCGGACCCGCGGACGAACCCGGCATCGGCCCCGTGGTATGGGGCAGCGCGGGCGATCACGTGGACATGATCTACATGCGCGATCACCGCTACATCCACCAGGAAGGACAGTCGGTCTTCCGGTGGGCCACCACGCAAATGGCACCAATCGCCATCAAGGCGGTGGAGGCCGCGGGGCTCTCATTGTCCGATGTGGACGTTCTGATCCCGCATCAGGCCAACCTGCGCATCGTCGAGTCGATCGCGAAACGCCTGCGCGCCAAGGGCGCGAGGGAAGATCTGGTCGTCGCCGACGACATCCGGTACTCGGGCAACACCTCGTCGGCTTCCATCCCGCTCGCGCTGGATCACATGCGCGCGGCCGGGAAGGTCAAGCAGGGCGACGTCGTGCTCCTCGTCGGCTTCGGCGCGGGACTGTCCTACGCCGGCCAGGTCATCATCTGCCCGTGATACCACTTACCTCGGCGGGCGTTAAGGTCCGTCGTGTCGCAAAGCGCGAAACCAGGAAGGAACGCCCAGTGGCTGACAAAGAAGAGATCCTGTCCGGCCTCGCCGAGATCGTCGAAGAGGTCGCCGGTGTCGCCCAGGACGACGTGAGCAGCGAGAAGTCGTTCGTCGACGACCTCGACATCGACTCACTGTCCATGGTGGAGATCGCCGTGCAGGCCGAGGACAAGTTCGGGGTCAAGATCCCCGACGACGAGCTCGCGAACCTGAAGACGGTCGGCGACGCCGTGGACTACGTCGCGGCGAACTCCAAGTAACAGCAATCGGTTGGCACACCTCGGGGAGATGCAATGAGCAACATCGACGTCGTGATCACCGGGATCGGCGCGACCACGCCGCTCGGCGGAGACGTCGCGTCCACCTGGGACGGACTGCTCGCGGGCCGCAGCGGCATCCGTACCATCGAGGCCGACTGGGTCGAACGCTTCGATCTCCCGGTCAAGATCGGTGCCGCGCTCGCCGAGGAGCCGACCGAGAAGATCCCGCGCGTTCAGGCCCGCAGGCTCGACAGGTGCGAGCAGGTGGCGTTGATCGCGTCGCGGCAGGCATGGGCTGACGCGGGTTTCGCCGAGCCGACGGACGAGCACACCGACGTCGCGCCCGAGCGGCTCGGGGTGTCCATCGGAACCGGCATCGGCGGCCCCGTCACGCTGTTGACCCAGGACGACCTGCTCGAAGAGCACGGCATCCGCAAGGTGTCGCCGCTGACCGTTCCCATGCTGATGCCCAACGGCCCGGCCGCGCACGTGGGCATCGACATGCGGGCCAGGGCCGGGGTGCACTCGCCCGCATCGGCGTGTGCCTCCGGAGCCGAAGGCATCGCCACCGGTTTCCAGATGATCCAGTCGGGAAGGGCCGACGTCGTCGTGGCAGGCGGGGCGGAAGCGTGCATCGCGCCCATAACAATCGCCGGTTTCGCGCAGGCACGCACCGTGTCGACCCGCAACGACGATCCCGCGCGCGCCTCGCGTCCGTTCGACACCGCACGCGACGGGTTCGTGCTCGGTGAAGGTGCGGGCACGGTGATCCTGGAGCGCGCCGACCACGCCGCCGCCCGCGGCGCGAGGGTCTACGCGAGGATCAGCGGCTGGGGCATCACCTCGGACGCCTTCCACATCACCGGTAACCACCCCGAGGGCGTCGGCCAGATCGCGGCCATGACCAACGCCATCGAGATGGCGGGCCTGGCCTCGTCCGACATCGGTCACGTCAACGCGCACGCCACCTCGACGGTGGTCGGCGACGTCGGCGAGGCCGCGGCCATCCGCAAGGCCGTCGGCGACCACGCCGTGGTGACCGCCCCCAAGGGCGCGCTCGGCCACCTCGTCGGAGGCGCGGGCGCCGTCGAGGGCATCGCGACGATCCTCGCTCTATACCACGGGATCGTGCCGATGACGTTGAACCTGGAGAACCTGGATCCGAAGGTGGAGCTCGACGTGGTGTCGGGTGAGGCCCGCAAGGTGGAACTCACCGCCGCGATCAGCAATTCCTTCGGCTTCGGCGGCCACAACACGGCTCTGTTGTTCACCACGGTCTAGCTACGAAGGTGGTGGTATGACGGCACTGGCCACCACCTCAGAGCACATCCTCCCCGATCTCGATCCACGCGAGCCCGGTGTCCGGGTCGGCGCACTGCTCGACCCGGACACCGCGCGACCGTTGCGGCCCGGCGATTCCAGCGGCGTCTACACCGCACGGGGCCGGATATCCGGCGCGAAGGTCATCGTCTACTGCACCGACGCCACCAGGATGGGCGGCGCGATGAGCGTCGCCGGGTGCAGGCACATCGTCGCGGCCATCGAGACGGCGGTCAGGGAACGTTGTCCCGTCATCGGCTTGTGGCATTCCGGCGGCGCGCGGCTCACCGAAGGCGTCTCCGCGCTCGACGCCGTCGGCCAGGTGTTCGCCGCGATGATCAGGGCATCCGGCAAGGTTCCGCAGATTTCGGTGGTACTCGGCCCCGCCGCGGGCGGCGCCGCCTACGGTCCAGCGCTGACCGACGTCGTCGTCATGGCGCCGGCGGGCAGGGTGTTCGTCACCGGGCCCGACGTCGTCCGCAGCGTCACTGGCGAGGAGATCGACCAGGAGGGCCTTGGCGGCCCTGACGCGCACGGCACGCGGTCGGGGGTCGTGCACATCGTCGCCGATTCGGAAGCCGACGCCTACGCGCGGGCGAGGAGGGTGACGGAACTGCTGGCCAAGCCCGGCTTCTTCGACCCTCACACGGTCGGCGACACGACGGATCCGCGTTCGCTCCTTCCCGACCGCGCGCGCAGGGCCTACGACATCAAACCGGTCGTCAGCCGCATCCTCGATCCGGGTTCGTTCGAGGAATTCCAGCCACGGTGGGCCCCGAACATGGTGACCGGGCTGGGCAGGCTCGGCGGGCGCACGATCGGGGTGCTGGCCAACAACCCGTTGCGCAAGGGCGGCTGCCTCGATTCGCAGTCGGCCGAGAAGGCGGCCCGGTTCGTCAGGACCTGCGACTCGTTCGGCGTGCCGTTGCTCGTACTGGTCGACGTGCCGGGCTATCTGCCCGGCGTGGGCCAGGAATGGGGTGGCGTCGTGCGCAGGGGCGCCAAGTTGCTGCACGCGTTCGGGGAGGCTGTCGTACCGCGCGTGACGCTAGTGCTGCGCAAGTCCTTCGGCGGGGCCTACATCGCGATGAACGCGCACTGTCTCGGCGCGACGGCGGTGTTCGCGTGGCCTGAGGCGGAGGTCGCGGTGATGGGGGCCTCGGCGGCCGTCGACGTGCTGCACCGCAGGAAACTCGCCGCGGCTGCGCCCGGCGAGCGGGAAGCGTTGCGGGAGAAGCTGATCGCCGACCAGGAACGCACCGCGGGCGGTGTGGGAAGGGCGATGTCCATCGGCGTCGTCGACGACATCATCGAGCCGAGGCACACCAGGCGGATACTCGCCGAAACGCTGGCTGCCGCACCCTCCGGGAGGGGCGCGCACGGCAACATCCCGTTGTGAGCGCCGCTCAGCAGGCCGACTTCTCGGGAAGAGAGCCGGAGGGCGCGGTGTCGATTTTCCACCGCGACCCCTCCATGACCATGGGGAAGGTGAGCTGCCAGCGCACGCATTCCTCGGGAAGGTCGGCAGGCGCGTCGGCGAGTTCCTGGGTGCTCGTGAACCCGACGAGGACGCTCAGGCGCTGTTCGGGCGCGAGTTCGATGCGGTACACCACGATGCTGCCGTCCCGCGTGCTGCGGTAGTTGGTGAGCCATTCCTGTCGCGGCTGGGCCTGCATCCGCTCCGCGACGACGGTGCTGGCCCAGGCGTCGTAATCCCTCGCGTTGATCGCGTCGAAATGGGCCTGCAGGAGGGCCTTGACGGCACCGGCCCGCGGGTGGGCCGCCGCGTCGGCTGCCAGTTCGACCTCACCCGAGCCTGGCTGTTCGGCGGGGGCGAGCGACGTCGGCGACGGTCCCGCGCCGGGCTCACTGGTCTCCACGACGGACGGCGCCTGGTAGAACTCGCGGGCCAGCAGCCCACCACCGACGGTCAACGACACCACGACGATGAGCACGGGCACCAGCCAGCGCCAGTGGCTGCGAGGCGACGTCGTGGGCACGCCGGACAGAGTAACCAGAACCCCCGACGACCGGGTTCCGGCCGGGTGTACGTGAGCCCCGCGCCCAGGCCGCCGAGATCCCCACTCGGGTCGGCGAGTTCCGCGTTCGGTACGTCGAGACGCACATCCGGGCGACGCGAAGCCGGTGGTTCAGTACGCGGCGGCTCCGGACGGTCGGGTGCCGAGCCTCCGTGAGCGAGTCCCGAAGCGAGCCCGGCACCGCGCCACCCTGAGTCCGTCAGCCCACCTGGTGCAGCCAGGTCACCGGCGCGCCGTCACCGGCGTGCCGGAACGGCTCCAGCGCCTCGTCCCAGCTCGCACCGAGCAGTTCGTCCAGTTTGTGGGCGAACTGCTCGCCTGCCCTGCTGTTCGAGGCGAGCGCGCGGAGCTGGTCCTCACCAACGACGATGTCGCCGTTGGCGCTGGTACGCGCGTGCCAGAGTCCGAGGCCGGGGGCATGACAGAACCGCTGTCCGTCGACGCCGGGGCTGGCTTCCTCGGTGACCTCGAACCGGACCATGGGCCACGCCTTGAGGGCGGCGGCCAGTTTGCTCCCCGTGCCAGTAGGAGCGCGCCAGTCGCACTCAGCACGAAGTTGCCCGGGTGCGGCGGGCTGCGCCGTCCACCTGAGCTCGACTCGGCCACCCAGGGTGCCCGAAATCGCCCACTCGACGTGCGGGCATACCGCAGACGGCGACGAGTGGACGTACACCACGCCACGAGTGCTCACTGCTGACCTCCGCTACTTGACGAGGGGCGTCTTCCCCTACGACCTCGCAAGCCGGAACGTTCAGCAGACTCAGCCTGTGGCGACTTCTGAGGCCATTCTGCACAACGCTCACCCATTTGGCCACATGAGCACCAGAAATCACACCGGTAAGTGAGCAAGGGAGCTTTACTGTCGGCTAACGGTAGTAAAGCTCCCCCGCTCCCGGTGTGGCGGTGGAAAGTCACCGTCCTGCGCCGAGTGCGCGGGCCGCCGCGACCGTGTCGACCAGGCCGGTGCCCTTGTCGAAACTCGACGTGTGGGGCCCTGCCGGTGCGTATGGCGCGCCGTCCGCGTATTTGTACGCGGTCGACTTGAGGACGTCCTCGATCTGGGCTGGCGTGGCGCCCGGGTTCGCCTGGAAGAGTTGCGCGACGACTCCGGCGACCTGCGGAGCGGCCATGGAGGTACCGCTGATCACGTTGTAGGTCCCGACGTCGAGCGGACCGGGCCCGTTCACCGGAGCCAGCCCGGTCGAGCAGATCACCAGGTAGGGCCTGCACGCGGAGCGAATGCTCTCCCCCGGCGCCGAGATGTCCGGCCAGCTTCCCGAGTCGGCGGCGGAGCCACGCGAGGAAAACTCCGACACGGTGCCATTCCTCGTCCCCGTGCCGTTGTCGTTGTAGGAGGCCACCGACAACACTCCCGGGGTCGGAACCTGGCCCGCGGGGTTGGAGAGGTTCGCCGAGCCGTCGCCACCGTCATTGCCGTTGGCCCACACGGTGACGACGCCTTCGGAGGCGAGCGCTCGCTGGAGTTTCACGGTGGCCGACCTCGGGTCGAACTCGCCTCCCCCGCTCGGCCCGTACGAATTGTTGATCACCTTGACCGGCGGGCACTGCTCCGCCGACACCCCTTCACCGCAGGGGGCGGCGTGGTTTTCCAGCACCCAGTTCAGCGCGGAATCGGAACCCAGAACGAGCAAGGCCGCTCCGGTCGAGATGGAGACGACCTTCGAACCCGGCGCCGATCCGCCGACCCTCACGCCGTCACCGAGCGAATAGTCGGCACCGGCCGCGATCCCCGTGACATGCGTGCCGTGGCCGCCGACGGACAGCGTGTCGGTGTCGACGACGTTCGGCACCCTGGTGACACATTCCGTTCCCGAGCCGAGCACGCACAGGCTCTTGAGGTTGGCGACGACCCTTCCGTTGCCGTCGACGTCGCGCAGCGCCGGGTGACCGGGATCGACGCCGGTGTCGATCACCGCGATGCTGACACCTCTCCCGTCGAGCGGTTGTCCCACCGCGTCGGTGAGGGTTTCCCTCGCCTCCCTGCTGCGCGTGGCGACGGTGCCGCTTCCCGCGAACAGTTCGATGGCGTCGTTGTTCTCGACGAAGGTCACGCCGTCAGCGGCCCTCACCGCGGCGACCTGCTCCGCGGTTCCGTTCGCGGCGACGACACCGATCTTGCGGAACGTGGTGAGCGTGGCCATCCCCGATTGCCGCACCGCCCGCTCAGCCTCAGCGAGGCTGCCGCCGTGCACCATCACGGTGACCGGAGTGCCGGTGTCGCCCTCGGCAGCGGCAAGCACCTCGGCCAGCGTCGCGGACACCGGAGCCACCTGTAGCGGTCCTCTTCGTTCCGCCGCGCTCGCGGGCACGACGACGGCCATCGCCAGAACGGTGACGCACGAGGTGACCAATGCCGATCGCCACGCCCTGCCTGCGCGCATCTCAGCCTCCACAGTTGATGACACCCGGCTACCTACTAACCGGTAGCACTCAACTAGGTGACGGCAATCACTGTCAATCACCAACTGTCCGGTTTGTGGTCCGCAATCGATTCGAACAGTCGTCGCGCTAGCGTGTTGCTCGGAACTCATGGTGGTCAGGGAGGTTGACGTGCGACTCGTGCGGTTTCCAGGGCAGGCCGCGCGCGTGTCCGACGACGTACGTGCCGCGCTCGCCTCACTCGGCCGAGGACCCAACATCATCGGCGGGATCGCGCTCGTCGGAGCCGAACCACCCGGCGTTTCCGGTCCCGTCGACGCGATCATGATCATGCCGCGCGGGGTCGTCGTCATCGGCGGCGTCGACCTTCCCGACCCGGCCATGCGGCTGGAAGCCCCACTGGCCGGACAGTGGAAAGCCGACGGCTGGCCACTCGTCAGGGGCGAGGCCATCCATCCCGCGGTCGACGTACTCGCCATGGCAAACACGCTCGGCGAGCGGGTCAGGGAACTGGCACCGGCCTGCCCCGTCGGCACGATCATCGCGGTCGGCCCCTTCGTTGAAGCAGTCGAACAACCGGCGGCCGACCTGACCGGCGAGGTCAGGGTGGTGTACCCGACGGCGACGAGCCTGCTGACGGCCGCCGTTTCACTCTCGTCGGGCGAAGAACCGCTGACCGCCGCCCAGGCAAGGAGCCTGATCAGGGCGTTCGCCCCCTCCGCCACGGTCTCCGGCGACACCGAAGGCATCGGTGACTCCGGCGACATCGACGACACAGCGCTGGCAGCCGAGGGTTTCGGCACCGAAGAGCACCCGCTCGCCGAGCCAGCAGAGACCGTGCCGATCGACTACCCGGCCCGTCCCTCGCCTCCCCCTTCCACCGAACCGAGCGCCACGACAGCACCGGCGGTACCGGTGGCGCCCGCGGTGACCACGCAACCCGCGCGGCCCGCTCCGCTGGTGTCCCCACTGCCCTCTCCGGTACCCCGGCCCCAACCGCCCCCATTCCCGGGCCGGTCACGGCGCGCCGTGACGCTGAGCGCCCGCTGGCATCCATGGGCAGCCGGTGCGCTGCTGGTCGCCGTCGCCGCGGCCACCGTCACCATCGCGGCGAGCGGTGACGACGAAGGGGAACGCCCGATCGCGCTGCGCCAGCCCGTCGCCCCCACGGTCGCCGCCGGCGGCATCTCCTTCACCGAATACGCGACGGAAGCCGGTACCGACTGCGCCGCACACGCCGGAGGCGACCTCCAGGTGTCACTGGCCGAGCAGACCTGCACCGGACTCCGCAGGGGCAGCTTCGAAACCACTGTCGAGGGACGTGAGGTCGCGGTTTCGGTCGCCGCGCTCTCCTTCGCCGACAGCGAGCAGGCTGCCCGGTTTCTCGAACTCGCCGACACCCCTGGCAGCGGCACCGTCGACGACGTCGCCACCGACAAGGGGCTGTGGCCGGACAGCGAAACAGGGCCGCCCGATTTCGCCGGGGCCGCCTACGTCGGTTCGGCAGGAGGCAGCACGGTACGGCTCGTGCTGGCCGGCTGGCTCGAAGGCGAATCCGAACCCGGCGATCCGGCGTTGACGGCGGCCGCGACGGCCGCGCTGGAAATCCCGCTGTCGCAGTAGCTCAGAGACCGTAGGTCTCCAGCAACCGCAACCACACCTCACTGATCGTGGGGAAGGCGGGCACCGCGTGCCACAGCCTGCGCAACGGCACCTCACCGACGACCGCGATGGTCGCGGCGTGCAGCATCTCGCCGACGTCCTGGCCGACGAAGGTGACGCCGAGCAGGACTTCCCGCTCCGTGTCGACGACGATGCGTGCCTTGCCGGTGTAGCCGTCGGCGGTCAGCGCCGAACCGGCGACCGCGATGTCCAGATCGACCACCCGCTGCCGGTCGTTCTCGGCGTCGGCCAGCCCGACGGAAGCCACCTCGGGATCGGTGAAGATCACCTGCGGGACGGCGTGATGATCGGCGGTTGCCGTGAACCGGCTCCACGGCACGGCATCGACCGTTTCGCCTCGCGCCTTGGCCGAGATCACGTCACCGACGGCACGGGCGGCGTACTTGCCCTGATGGGTCAGCGGCGCCCTCCCGGTGACGTCGCCCGCCGCGTAAAGCCATTCACCGTCCACTCCGGACACCAGCCCGGTGTCGTCGACGGTCAGCGGCGATCCTGGCGTGAGCCCCACCACATCGACGCCGAGGTCGGCCGTCGCCGGTTTCCTTCCCGTCGCGAGCAGCACCTTGTCCGCGTCCACATAGCCGCCGTCGGCCAGCTCGACGCGCGTCGACCCATCCACAGTAGACACCCGGTCGGCCCGTGCCCTCAGGTGAACCCGTACCCCGTCGGCCCTCAGCCCCTCGGCGACCGCGTCACCGGCGAACGCGGGCATCCTGGGCAGCAACCGCTCCCCCGTCGCGATGAGGTCCACACTCGACCCCAGCCGCGCCCACGCCTGTGACATCTCGACGCCGACGACACCACCACCGATGACGGCGAGCCGCGCGGGCACCTCCGACGCCGACGTCGCGTCGCGCGACGTCCACACGGGTATCTCGCCGATCCCGTCGATCGGCGGCGTCACCGGCACGCTTCCCGTGCACACCACGACCGCGCGCCGGGCGAGCAGTACCGTGCCATCGTCCAGTGTGACCTCGCGCTCACCCGTGATCCTCGCGTGCCCGCGAACCGGTTCGATTTTCGCGCTCTTCGCCCAGTCGACCTGACCGGTGTCGTCCCCGTTCGACGTGAACGCGTCACGACGAGCGAACACCGCCAGCGGGTCGAGCCGCTCCGCCGCCTCGATCCCGGGCATCCTGCGAACGGCCGCGAGCAGATTTCCCGGCCGCAGCAGGGCTTTGCTCGGGATACAGGCCCAGTAGGAACACTCACCGCCGAATCGCTCGTGCTCCACGAGCGCGGCCGTCAACCCGCCTTCGACCGCCCGCGAGGCCGCGTTCTCCCCCACCGGGCCCGCACCGATGACCACAACATCGAAAGTCTGCTCCGCCATCTTCTGAGCGCACACCACTCAAGCTTCGCGCGCAACCTGGGCGCCCCGCAAGGAAAACGGCTCGGGCGCTATCCTTGCCGCGAACACTTGCAAGAACGGGGAGGTCATTCATGGCCAGGAGTACTGCGGTCGAGTTGCTCGACGACATCAACGGCGAGCCCGCCGAGGAAACGGTGCGGTTCGCTCTCGATGGCGTCGAGTACGACATCGACCTCTCCGGCGACAACGCGGACACTCTGCGCGACCTTCTCGACCGGTACGTCGCGGGCGGTCGCCGCACCGGAGGGCGCAAGCGTCCGCCGCGCATCATCGGCAAGCGCAAGCGCCGTGGTACCCGGAAGATCGCGGGCCGCGCCTCCTCGGCGAGCGGCACCGCCACAAAGGCGAAGAAGACGGGCGCGGCGGCAACGAAGACAACGGGCAAGGCGCCCGCGAAGAAAGCGGCAGCCGCCAAGACAGCGGCGGGGAAACCGGCGGCGTCGGCGAAGAAGGCCAAACCGGCAGCGGCGAAGAGCGCCCCCAAGACCGCGAAGACCACCAGGTCCACCAAATCCGCCGCGACCGCCAAGACGCCCGCCTCGGCGAAATCCACGAAGACGGCGTCGGCGGCCACGAAGGACGCGGCCAAGAAGGCGGCTTCCCGCACCACGTCGCGGACGGCCAAGCCGACCACGCGCGCCACCGTCGCGGGCAAGAGCAAGACGGCTGGTACCACGAAGCCGAGCAAGAACGCCAAGCCCGCGGCCAAGCCCGCGAAGGCCGCCACAACCAAGCCCGTGAAGAAGGCCGCACCGCAGGCATCGCAGACCTCGTCGGCACCGCAGGCTCAGCAATCCCAGCGCAAACCGGCGAGCAAGGCCAACGTTCCGCAGGTGACCTTCTCCTCGGCCAAGGGCAACAACTGAGCCCCTGCCGCTACAGCGCTTTCAGCTCCTCCACGATCCCGGCGACCGAAGACTTGGCGTCCCCGAACAGCATCGCGGTCTTCGGGTCGTAGAACAGGGCGTTGTCGATACCGGCGAAGCCCGAACTCATCGAGCGTTTCAGCACGATCACCGAACGGCTGGCGTTGACGTGCAGGATCGGCATGCCGTAAATCGGCGAGTTCGGATCGGACTGCGCGGCGGGGTTGGTGACGTCGTTGGCTCCGATCACCAGCGCGACATCGGTTTGCGGGAACTGCGAGTTGCTTTCGTCCATCTCCTTGAGCGATTCGTAGGCGACGTCGGCCTCGGCCAGCAGCACGTTCATGTGGCCCGGCATCCGGCCCGCGACGGGATGGATGGCGTAGAGCACCTCGATTCCCTTGCTCTCAAGCAGGTCCGCCATCTCCCGCACCGCGTGCTGCGCCTGCGCGACGGCCATGCCGTAGCCGGGAACCACCATCACCCTGCTCGCGTAGGCCATCTGGATGGCGGCATCGCCCGCGCTCGTGCTGCGAACGGGACGGTCCTCGCCACCGCCGCTCGCCACCGCCGCGGCCGAACCGCCACCGAATCCTCCCGCGACGATCGCCGGAATCGACCGGTTCATCGCCTTGGCCATCAGGTTGGTCAGGATCGAACCGGACGCACCGACGATCATGCCCGCGACGATGAGCGCCGTGTTGTCCAGCGCGAGGCCCATCGCCGCCGCCGAAAGCCCGGTGAGCGCATTGAGCAACGAGATCACAACGGGCATGTCGGCGCCGCCGATCGGAAGCACCACCATGACACCGATCAGCGCGGCGGCCACGAGAACGCCGATGATCAGCCACTCCGACGATCCTCCGGCCGCGATCACGATCGCGCAGACCACCGCGGCGAGTAGCACCACGGCGTTCAGCGGCTGCTGGAGCTTGCCGATGGTGATCGGCTTGCCGGGGAGCAGTTCCTGGAGTTTCCCGAACGCGACGTTGGAACCCCAGAACGACACCGAGCCGATGATCGCCGCGAACAGCGAGGCGATCGCGACGTACAACGGTTCGTGCTGAAAACCTTCGGTCGTACGGAATTCGACCCACGCGATGAGCGCGACCGCGCCGCCGCCCACGCCGTTGAACAACGCCACCATCTGTGGCATCGCGGTCATCTTGACCTTGCGGGCCGCCGGAACGCCGATGACGGTACCGAGCACGACGCCCAGCGCGATCAACCACCAGTTGCCCATGCCGGGTTGCAGCAAGGTGGCGACGACGGCGAGGCCCATCCCGGTCGCGGCGATCCAGTTGCCGCGCACCGCCGTGCGTGGCCCGGTCAGCCCCATCAGGCCGTAGATGAAGAGGGAGAAGGAGATGATGTAGAGGACGGCGATGAGGGTCGTCACTTGCCGTCCTCCTTGGCCGCGTCCTGCTTGGGCTTCTCCTTGAACATGCCCAGCATCCGGTCGGTCACCAGGAAACCGCCGACGACGTTGATCGTGCCGAACGCGATCGCGATCACCAGCAGGATCTTGTTCAGCACGCCGTCGGCACCGTGCCCGAGCACGATCAGCCCGCCGAGCAGCACGATGCCGTGAATGGCGTTGGTGCCCGACATCAGCGGCGTGTGCAGGGTGTTGGGCACCTTGGAGATCACCGCGAAACCCACGAAACCGGCGAGCACGAGCACCGCGAGACTTTCGACGAGCATCACCGCACCTCCTCGTCGGCGCCGGCGACACACGCGCCGGACACGATCGGATCGGAGAAATCGAGCACGAGTTCGCCTTCGGCGTTCACCAGCAACTCCAGCAATTCGGTGAGGTTCCGGCCGTACAGTTCGCTCGCGTGCACCGGCATTTCGGCCGGAAGGTTGAGCGGTGAGCAGATCGTGACGTCGTGCGCGACGATCTCCTTGCCGGGTTCGGTCAGTTCGCAGTTGCCTCCCGTCTCTCCCGCCATGTCGACGATGACGCTGCCCGCCCGCATTCCCCTGACGGCCTCGGCCGTGACGAGGGTCGGCGCGGTACGCCCCGGAACGAGCGCGGTGGTGATGACGACGTCGAATCCGGTGGTGGCCTCGGTCAGCCGCCGCTGCTGCTCCTCGCGTTCGGCCTCGGTCAGTTCGCGGGCGTAGCCGCCCTCCCCCACCGCCTCGATGCCGAGATCGAGCCAGCTCGCGCCGACGGAGCGAACCTGTTCGGCGACTTCTGGCCGCACGTCGTAACCGGTGGCCTGCGCGCCGAGCCGTTTCGCCGTCGCCAGCGCCTGCAACCCGGCGACTCCGGCTCCCAGCACGAGCACCTTCGCGGGCGGCACCGTGCCCGCCGCCGTGGTGAGCATGGGGAAGAACTTCGGGAGGCGCTGCGCCGCCAGCAGCACGGCGCGGTATCCGGCGACGCCTGCCTGTGAGGAAAGGGCGTCCATGGCCTGTGCGCGGGAGATCCTGGGAATCGACTCGACGGCGAAAGCCCTGATCCCCGCCTTTTTCATGGCGGCCAGTTCCTCGGTGTTGGTCAGCGGGGCGAGGAACCCGGCGAGTACGGCCGATTCACCGAGCTTGCCGATGTCGGCAACGGAGGGCGGGGACACGGTGAGCACGATGTCGGCGGCCCACGCGTCTCCGATCTCCGCTCCCGCTTCCTCGAACACCTCGTCGGCGAGTCGCGCTCCCTCGCCCGCTCCGGACTCGATCACCACCCGCAGCCCGCGCCTGGCGAGGCGGCCGACGAGTGTGGGCACGAGCGCGACTCTGCGCTCACCCGGTTTGGTTTCCTTGACCACGCCGACTGTCAGCGGCGATTCGGGGTCGGGCACTTCGCGTCCTCCTCGGCCTGCGGTGCGGCGGTGGAGACCATACTGGATGACAACGTTATCCAGATCACGTGACGAAGGTCGCCTTCCGCGTCGGCGCCGTCATCGCCGAACAGTATTGCATACTGTATGCACTGCGCCTACCGCTTCTGTCGCGCCGATCTCCGACGCGACTACGGTTGCGCGTATGTACTCGACCGAGATCGAGGTGCGCACCGGCGGTGACGCCGTCGTGCTCGACCTCACGAAGGACGCGGAACGCTTCCTCGGCGAAGCGGGAGCCGACGAAGGACTCCTGCACGTCTGGGTTCCTCACGCCACCGCCGGTCTCGCGATACTGGAGACCGGAGCGGGCAGCGACGACGATCTGCTCGCGGCGATCGACCAGTTGCTGCCGAGGGACGACCGCTGGCGGCATCAGCACGGCAGCCGTGGCCACGGGCGGGACCACGTGCTGCCCGCTTTCCTACCGCCGTATGCCAGCGTTCCCGTGCTCGGCGGCGTGCTTGCCCTCGGCACCTGGCAGTCGGTCTGCCTCGTCGACACCAACATCGACAACACCGTCCGGCGACTGCGGTTCAGCTTCCTGGCCGGCTGAACGCCGCCTCGGCCACGCGACCACGATCAGTCCCACGACGAGCATCGCGCCGAGTACCCACACGCCCGCGCTCACATCGGGGGCTTCCGGCGCGCCGACCAGCAGGCTGCGCAGCCCCTCCGTCGAGAACCGGAACGGCGTCCACGACCACAACAGGTTCTGGTAGACGGGGTTCAGCATCTCGGGGACCTGGCTGGCGACCGACGGTGCCAGCAGGTAGAGCGGGCCGAGAATCGCCATCGCCCTGATCCCGAGCAACCGGAGCAAACCACCCTGCACCGCGGCGAACGCCGCCGAACTGAGCCACAGGAAGCCGATCGTCGACCAGCCAAGGTCGAGCGAGGAATCCCACAACGCGAGCAGGCCGGTGAGCACCGCCGTCACCAGCACGCTCGTCAGCGCGACGTGCCCCAGCCTGGCGAGCGGTCCGGGGACCGTTCCGGAACGGGCGGCGAGCAGTACGAGGACCGCGCCCGCCGCGAGCCCGCCGACCCAGGCCAGCGCGCTGACGCCGAGTGGAGCGACCCGGCCGGCCGTCCCCGTCTCGTGAATGGTCTCCACCTGGACCGGCGCCGCGACAGCACCGGGATTGGCCTGGGCGAGCGCCGCGGTCAACGCCTGTCCCGCACCGGTCAGCGCCTGCTGCGCGACCTGGGTTCCGGTCGGGTTGACCGCACCGGACACCACGACCTTCGCCGAGGGCCCCGCCTGTCCCGCCGTGAGTTCGAGGACGCCGTATACGTCCTTGTCCTCCAGAAGCTGCCGCCCCTGTTCGGGCGTCGTGACCTGCCATCGCAGCGCCTCGCCCCCTTGCCCGGCGACCCGTTCGGCGGCCTGCCGAAGCGGCGTCCCCTCCGGCGCGGACACCGCGACGGGGACCTCCTTCGGCTGCGCCGTCGTCTGCGCGCCGAAGGTGAGGAAGCCGAGCACGACCGCGGCCACCGTTCCGACGAGCGCTGCCAGCACGACGAGAGGCCCCGCCTTCCGCCGAGTCGGACCCGTCATGTTGCTGCCCTCCAAATTTCCCCAACCGTTGAATTATGGGTCCACGCTAGACCCGAGGACGCCATCACGTCAACGCGCGTTGAATAAATCCGCGTTCTCTCGCGACGGGTACCGTGGCCCGCGTGAGCGATCAGTTGGACACGACACCGAAGCTGCTGCTGTGGGACATCGATCTGACCCTCGTCGACCTGCGGGGGCTCGGCGGCACCTGGTACGCCGAGGCGCTGACCGCCGTCGCGGGTATCGCACTGACCGAGTTGCCGTCCTTCCCTGGCAGGACGGAGCGGGCCATCACCGTCGAACTGCTCACCGCACACGGCGTCGAGCCGACGGAGGAACTGATCAACAAGGTATGGGCCGAGCTCGTCACCCAGTCCGCGAAATCGTTCCCGACGCTCACCGAGCACGGGCACGCGCTGCCCGGAGCGGCGGCGGCGCTCGACGCCTTCGCTGGTAAGAACGGCGTCGTCCAGTCACTCGTCACCGGCAACCTGCCCGAGGTCGCCCGGCACAAGCTCGACGCGTTCGCGCTCGGCACGCACATCGACTTCGACATCGGCGGCTACGGCACGATCTCGGCGCACAGGGCCGACCTGGTCTCCCACGCCGTCGAGCAAGCAAGCGGCAAACACGGCGCCCCGTTCGCTCCCGAATCGGTCGTGATCATCGGCGACACCCCGCACGACGTGGCGGCTGCCCTCGACCACGGCGCGCTGGCCGTCGGGGTCGCGACCGGCCGCAACAGCGCTGGCGAACTTCGCGAGTCCGGCGCCCATCTCGTGTTCGAAAACCTCTCCGACACCCAAGCCGTGCTCAAGGCGATTCTGAACGCCGAGGTCTGACCCGCGCCGGGTCAGGCCGTCGGCCCGGGCACCGTCGTCCTGTCCTCCTCGGCGACGGTACGCAGGCTCGTCAGCACCCTGGTCAGCTCGTCGGCGTCCGATTTGTCCTCGTCGGCGTAGGCGACCAGGACAATCGAGTCCCCGCCCTGGGTCGGCACCGCGACGGCGCCGACGAGAACACTCGACGCGAGGCAGGGTTCGGCGTGCTCGGCGACCCACACGGTGGCCACCGCCACCATCGCCTCCACCGCCTGGCCGTCGAAGGACAACTCGACCGGTACCGACGGGTCAGGAGCAACGGCGGGCAGCTCCCCGGCATCGGTCCGGAAACCCGACATCGCGACGACCCGCACCGTTTCCTCCGCCGCCGCGCGAACGGACGTGTCCTCCACGATCGTCAGCCCGCTACCCGCCCTCCGGCTCGGGTCGTCGCCCCCGCAGTAGCCCGGGTCGAGGAAAGCACTGGTGGACAACGAGATTCCGGGGCCGCTCTCCCAGCCGTGCGTCACCCCGGGCTCGGGTGTCCACTCCGGAGGGACGTCGTAGGCGTAGCTGCCGTCACGGCCGACGACGGGCTGCCAGCCGGGTACGGCGGCAGGCACCTCGATCACGGGCGGAGGCGAATACGGCGCCTCGCTGGATCGCTCGCTTTCGGACTGGGCCTTTTCGGAGGAGTCCTTCGCGCCCACCGACATGACGACACCGCCGAACACGGCGACGACGGCGACCACGCCCGCGGTGATCGCACCGGCGGTGCCGCTTTTCCTGCCCCGCCGGGCACCGGAGAGCGACGGCTGGAGTCCGGGGCGGGGCGGAGGGGCGGGCGGCAGTCCTCCCGCGTCCGGCGAGGAAGTACCGGTCGACCTCGGCGCCGACGTGACGGACCGCGGTGTCGCGTCGGCCGGATCGGCGGGTTCGTAGCCGCCGACGCCCTTGAGCGCGGCCCTGTCCTCGTAGCCGTAACCGTTGCCCGGGTCCTTCTTCCCTCGGAACCAGCTCACCGCCCGGCCTTACTTGCCCAGCAAGCCGAGCAGGTGGTCGACGACGCCGTCGACAGGGACCTCGACCCTCTCCCCGCTGCCCCGGTCCTTGACCTCGACCACGCCGTTCGCGAGCCCCCTTCCGACGACGAGGATCGTGGGAACACCCACCAGTTCCGCGTCGGCGAATTTCACGCCAGGGCTCGCCTTGCGGTCGTCGAGCAGCACGCGCGCGCCTCGGTCCGACAGTTCCGAGGCGATCCGCTCGCCGCCTTCGGCGACCGTCTCGTCCTTGCCCGCGATCACGATGTGCACGTCGGCCGGTGCCACCGCGCGCGGCCACACCAGGCCGAGTTCGTCGTGGTGCTGCTCGGCGATCACGGCGACCAGCCGCGAGATGCCGATGCCGTAGGAGCCCATGGTGATCCGGACGGGCTTCGAATCGGGTCCGAGCGCGTCCACCTGGAACGCGTCGGTGTACTTGCGGCCGAGCTGGAAGATGTGGCCGATCTCGATGCCGCGGGCGGCCACGAGCGTACCCTGCCCGTCCGGCGAGGCGTCACCCTCCTTCACCTCAGCGGCCTCGATGGTGCCATCGGGCATGAAGTCCCTGCCACACAACAGATCGACGACGTGGTGGTCGGCCTTGTCGGCACCGGTGACCCACGCGGTGCCCTTCACCACCCTGGGATCCACGAGGTAGCGCACACCGGCCGCCGCGAGCGCTCCCGGGCCGATGTAGCCCTTGACGAGGAACTTGTTCGCCGCGAAGTCGGCCTCGTCCAGCAGTGCGACCTCGGCGGGTTCCACAGCGGCCTCAAGGCGTTTGAGGTCGACCTCCCTGTCCCCTGGAAGGCCGATGCCGAGCAGCTTCCACTCCTTCTCGCCCGGCTCACGGAGCTTGACGAGCACGTTCTTGAGCGTGTCGGCCGCGGTGAACGTACGGCCGAGCCCCGCCCCGTTCAGGAAATCGACCAGGGTCTCGATCGTCGGGGTACCGGGCGTGTAGTGCACCTGTGCTTCCGGCCTGCCCTCCACCGCCCGCTCCGGCGGCGCCGGCGTCACGACCGCTTCGACGTTGGCCGCGTACCCGGACTCCGTGCTGCGCACGTAGGTGTCCTCACCGGTGTCGGCGACGGCGAGGAACTCCTCCGACGCCGAGCCGCCCATGGCACCCGAGGTCGCCGACACGACCACGTAGTCGAGCCCGAGCCGTTCGAAGATCCTGATGTAGGCGGCCCTGTGCCGCGCGTAGGAGGCGTCGAGCCCCGCGTCGTCGAGATCGAAGGAATAGGAGTCCTTCATGACGAACTCGCGACCGCGCAGGACGCCCGCCCTCGGCCTCGCCTCGTCCCGGTACTTCGTCTGCACCTGGTACAGCGTCACCGGGTAGTCCTTGTAGGAGTTGTACTCGCCCTTGACGGTGAGCGCGAACAGTTCCTCGTGCGTGGGGCCGAGCAGGTAGTCGGCGCCCTTGCGGTCCTTGAGCCGGAACAGGTTGGGGCCGTACTCGGTCCACCTTCCGGACGTCTCGTAGGGCTCCTTCGGCAGCAGCGCGGGAAACTGGATCTCCTGACCGCCGATGGCTTCCATCTCCTCGCGCACGATCGCCTCGATCCTGCGCAGGACCTTCAGCCCCAGCGGCAGCCAGGAGTACCCACCAGGAGCGACCCGCCGGACGTAGCCCGCCCTCACCAGCAGTTTGTGGCTGGGGACCTCGGCGTCGGCCGGGTCTTCCCGCAGGGTGCGCAGGAACAGCGACGACATCCTGGTGATCACGGTGTGCTCCTAGTGGAAATAGACGATGGACGAAGGGTAGTCAACCGCCCCTCAGCTGCTCCAACCGGTATTTGCCGGACCCGCGAGTCCCCCGTCCAGGACGGCGAGATCCGCACTCGCGCGCCTGACATGCCCGAAAAGGGCGGGCGCGGCTACCCTTGGTGCCCGTGCTCGTTCTGCTTCCTCCCTCCGAGACCAAGGCCGAAGGCGGGGAGGGACCACCGCTCGACCTCGACCGGCTGTCGTTCCCCGAGCTGAACCCGGTACGCCGCAAGCTCGCCGACGCGCTGACCGACCTCGCCGGTGATCCGGAAGCGAGTCTCGCCGCCCTCGGCCTTTCCCCGCGGCAGACCGACGAGGTGTCCCGCAACGCGCGGCTGTGGAGCGCACCCACGACACCCGCGCTGCGCCGCTACACCGGCGTGCTCTACGACGCGCTCGACATCACCGCTTTCCCGAAAGGCGCGCTGGCCAGGGCGCAGCGGCGGCTCGTCGTCGCCTCGGCGTTGTTCGGTCTCGCCCGTGCCGACGACTCCATTCCGGCCTACCGGCTGTCCGGCAACACGAACCTTCCCGGCTTCGCGACGTTGCGAACACTGTGGAAACCCGTTCTCGAACCGGCGCTCGCCGAGGTGGACGAGCTGATCGTCGACCTGCGCTCGGGTACCTACGCCGCGCTCGCGAAGGTCCCCGGCGCCGTGACCGTCCGCGTGGTCACCGAGGACCGGCAGGGACGGCGCAAGACGGTCAGTCACCACAACAAGGCGTACAAGGGAAAGCTCGCCGCCGCACTGGCCGCGAGCCGAGCCGAACCCTCCACTGTGGATGGACTGGCGCGGATCGCGGCCAAGGCCGGTATTCCGGTCGAGCGCACGGGCCAGCGGGAACTGGAACTGCTCACGGCCGAGTGAACCGGTCCGGCCGCAACGCGCTGACGTCGATCCCCGGCTGTTCGCCGAGGGCAAGCGCGGCCGTGAGGCTCGCGGCGTAGGGACCGATCGTCAGCCCGCTCGGCCCGAAGCCGCTCAGCACCAGCACCTCCGGATGCCCCCGCACCGCACCGAGCAGGGGACGGCCGTCGAGACTCACCGGCCGGAAGCCGATCCTCGTCTCCAGCAGGGTGCCGTCCGCGAGCCCCGGCGCGACCTTCAGCGCCTCGTCGAGCACCTCTCGCTGACCGGCGACGGTGACCCGGTGATCGAATCCGGAGCCGTCCTCCCTCGTCGCACCGGCGACGACGCGGGAATCACCGAAGGCAAGCAGGTAGTGACTCGACACGGGCAGCACTACCGGCCACGCCGAGGTGTCGGTGCCGGGCAGCCCGACATGGCTGATCTGGCCACGCTGCGCGACGACACCGATCCGGATCCCGAGCGGGGCGAGCAGTTCGGCGCTCCACGCCCCCGCCGCCACGACGACCGCGTCGGCCTCGACCAGCTCGGTACCGGCGAGAACACCGCCGACCTTGCCGCCGGACAGGCTCAGGGCGGCCTGTCCCCTGACCATCCGCGCGCCGTGCCGCTGGGCCGCCCGCACGAAGCATGTGCGCAACTTCCGGCCGTCCACCCTCGCCGCGCCCGGCACCAGCACGCCGCCCAGACCCGGCGCGAGCGGAGGGAACAGCGTGCGCGCCTCAGCTGGATCGAGCCGCCGCACCACCCCGGCCTGCGGCCAGTCGACGGCCCGCGCGCTCACCCGCAAACTGGTCTCGGCGAGTTCGGCCTCATCGGCCGACACGACCATGCCGCCGACGATCTCGAACGACGTGTCCTCCTCGCCGTCCTCGGTCAGCTGTTCCACGAGCAACCGGTAGTAGGCGGCCGCGCGGGCGGCGAACTCCAATTCGGCTTCGCCGAGTTTGCGTGAGGTCCACGGACAGACGATTCCCGCCCCCGCCGCTGTCGCGGCGCCTTCCCTTCCCGCCTCGACCACCACGACCTCCGCGCCCCGGCGCGCGAGCTGGTAAGCGGTCGCGGCTCCCGCGATTCCCGATCCGATGACGACGATCCGCATTCCGCCAGCCTGCCCCATCGGCGCGCGCACGGCCGCCCGGCGCCACGGACCGGTAAATGAGTTGCGCCCACTCCCCGTCCTCGGCGACAGTGTCACCGAACGCAGATCGGTCCGGCGGGCAGTCGGCGACCACGAAGGAGGTGCCTCATGACCATCACTGTCAGGGGCGGTTCCGTCGCCTACCTTCCTGCCCTGCCGTAACCCGGTATCGCGCTGATCCATCCGGCGGGGCCCGACTCCCTGGAGTTTTCCCCCATGCCCCACAGCGGCTTCGGCAACTTCGACGACTCAGTTGAGTTCGACCGGTTCTCCGAGTTCGGCGACACCGGACGCAAGCGGTACCGCGACCGCGGGAAACCACGCAAACCCGTTTTCGACGACGAACCGGCACCGAACCGGCGTGGCCGCCTCACCGAGGACGAGCGCGCACGCCTGGCCGCGCTACGCGCCGACGCCTACACCGAGACCGCGTTGCCCGGCGGCGCCGACCGCTGGTCGACCTGGGACACGGGCGGGCACGGTCCCGAGCCCCACCCGTGGTGGGTGGTCACCGAACTCGGCGCCGTCGACACCGAACTCGGCAGGCTCAAGACCGGCAAGGAGGCCGACGTTCACCTTCTTCGCCGCGGCCTTCCCGACGGCACAAAGGAATGTCTGCTCGCCGCGAAACGCTACCGTGGCGACGAACACCGGCTCTTCCATCGCGACGCCGGTTACCTCGAAGGCCGCAAAGTACGGCGGTCTCGGGAAATGCGGGCCATGCGCTCGCGCAGCGCGTTCGGCCGCAACCTGATCGCCGAGCAGTGGGCAGCCGCCGAGTTCTCCGCGCTGAGTCGTTTGTGGACACTCGGGGTCCCCGTCCCGTACCCGGTGCAGCGCACGGGGACCGAACTCCTGCTGGAATTCCTCGGCACCCCGGACGGAACGGCGGCGCCCCGGCTGGCCGAACTCCGTCCTCGCGGCGACGAACTGCGTGACCTGTGGCACCAGCTCGGCTCCGCGCTCGAACGCCTCGCCGAAGAAGGGCTCTGCCACGGCGACCTCTCCCCCTACAACGTGCTCGTCCACGATGGACAGGCCGTGCTCATCGATCTGCCGCAGATCGTCGACCTGACCGGCAATCCGCGCGGGGGCGAGTTCCTTGAGCGTGACGTACACAACGTCGCGAACTGGTTCGCGGCGCGCGGACTGCCGCCCGACATCGGCGACCCGGCACCGCTCATCACGAACCTGCGCCGGAGCGCGCTGCTGCCCTGAGGTAGAGTAGTGGAGCACCGCCAAGCCAGGTGGCTCTTAGCGCGGTGCTCCACCCATCAGTTTGGCGCGCGATACCGCGCGCCGGGTTCGTCCTTGTGAACGCCCATTCGCACAAGCAACGCGAGCTGTCCGCCCAGCGGACGGCCGGGCCTCCTTGCGACGTACCACGTCCGAGAGGCAATGCGTGACAACAACATCGTTCGCTGACCTGAACCTTCCGAAGCCGCTGCTGCGTGAGCTGCAGCAGGGCGGAATGACGGAAGCGTTCCCGATCCAGGCGGCGACCCTGCCCGACGCGCTGGCAGGCCGGGACGTACTCGGCCGCGCGCAGACCGGCTCTGGCAAGACACTGGCCTTCGGCCTCGCCCTGCTTTCCCGGCTCGACGGCGGCAAGGCTAGGCCCAAGCAACCCCGGGCGCTCGTGCTCGTCCCCACCCGCGAACTGGCCATGCAGGTGGCCGACGCGCTCATCCCGCTCGCCAAATCGCTCGGCCTCTGGTGCAGGACCGCCGTCGGCGGCATGTCGTTCAGCCGCCAGGCCGACATGCTGGCCAGGGGAATCGACCTGCTCATCGCCACTCCCGGCAGGCTGTCCGACCATGTGAGGCAAGGCACCTGCTCGCTGGGCGCCGTGCAGTTCGTCGCACTCGACGAGGCCGACCAGATGGCCGACATGGGCTTCCTGCCCCAGGTGAGGGAAATCCTCGACCTGACCCCGAAGGACGGCCAGCGGCTGCTCTTCTCCGCGACCCTCGACGGCGACGTCGAGCGCCTGGTGAAGGCGTATCTGACCAACCCGGTGACACACTCGGTCGCCCCGGTGACCGCGAGCGTGACCACCATGGACCACCACCTGCTCCAGGTCGCCAAGGAAGAGAAGCAGGCGGTCATCACCGAGATCGGGGCGAGGGACGGCCGCACGATCATGTTCGTGCGCACGAAGCACCACGTGGACAGGCTGACCACGAAGCTGAGGGCCAACGGCGTCAGGGCGGGTGCCCTGCACGGTGGCAAGACCCAGGGCCAGCGCAACAGGGTTCTCGCCGACTTCAAAGAAGGCCAGACCCCCGTTCTCGTCGCCACGGACGTCGCGGCTCGCGGTATCCACGTCGACGACGTGAGCCTCGTCGTGCACGTCGACCCCGCAGCCGACCACAAGGACTACCTGCACAGGGCGGGCCGCACCGCGCGGGCAGGGGCGTCCGGCACCGTCGTGACGCTGCTGACCCGCGACCAGCGCAGGGCCGTGCGGCGCATGACCGACAAGGCCGGTGTCCGGCCCGAGTACTCGCAGGTGCGCCCCGGCGACACCGAACTGGCCCGGATCACCGGAGCCCGCACGCCGAGCGGCGTGCCCGTCGTCGAACAGCACCGGCCCTCCCGGTCGCCAGGCCAGGGCGGCGGCAGGCGTGGCGCGCCGGCAGGCAGGGGCAGGCCCCCGTTCGGCGGCAGGCGGGACCACCGCGACGGCGGCAAGGGACAGTTCAAGGGCGGCCGGGGACAACGCCCGCAGCGGCGCTCGGCCACCTCGGCCAACTGATCTACATCGGGATCAGCTCGAACGAACACGCGAATTCGCTGCCGAAACGCCTACCCGTTTCGGCGGCGAATTCGCGCAGGAACCCGTCCGGTTCGGACATCGGTCCTTCCAGCGCCGCGAGGTAGGCGCGGTGCTCGCGCAGTGAATCCACGGCGCGGTCCATGGTCGAGGTGATGTCGACGGCGTGCGTCGGCTGAGGCGAACCGGACACGGCGACCCACCGCACGCCCGACCACGGTTCGAGGCCATCGGCGAGCAACTCCCGGAATACCCACCTGTTCGCGGCATCACGGACCGCGTCGAGGGTGGCGAGTCCGGCATGCCGGTGATCGGCCATGTTCAGGAACGAGCCGTCCCACGTCGGGTGGTGATTGGTCATCACGACCAGCTCCGGTTTGTGCCTGCGAATCGCTGCGGCGATGTCCTTGCGCAGCGGCAGTCCGTACTCGACGACGCCATCGGGATGATCGAGGAATTCCACGTCGTGCACGCCGACCACGGCCGCACTGGCGATTTGCTCGCGCTCGCGCAGCGGGCCCGCCTCCTCGGGAGCCATCCCGTCGATACCGGCTTCACCACGGGTGGCCAGTACATACGTCACCGAACGACCCTCGTCGGTCCAGCGGGCGATCGCGCCGGAACCCCCGTACTCCAGATCGTCGGGATGTGCGACGACAGCCAGTGCGCGCCGCCAATCCGCAGGCATCTCCGCAAGCATCTCGTTTCCCGTCACCCTGACTCCCCACTCGGTTCCTGGTCGGTGCGAGACTGCCAGGCGTGAACGCACCCGGTCCAGCTATCCACGCCACACAGCCCGACCAGGTTTTCGACTGGCTCGACACCGAGGCGGCCAACCGCGCCGAAGCCGGTCTCACCAGGCGGTTGCGACCTCGCGGCGCCACGAGTGACGAACTGGACCTCGCGGGCAACGACTACCTCGGGCTCGCGAGGGACAAGAGGGTCGCGGGAGCCGCCGCGGCCGCGACCCTGCGCTGGGGCGCGGGATCGACCGGATCGCGGTTGGTCACCGGCTCCACCGAACTGCACTCCGAACTCGAACACGAACTGGCCCGCTTCTGTGGCGTGCAGGCCGCGCTCGTGTTCTCCTCCGGTTTCACGGCCAACCTCGGCGCGGTGACCGCGCTGTCCGGCGGTGAATCGGCCATCGTCACCGACAAGTACATCCACGCCTCGCTCATCGAAGGCTGCCGCCTTTCGAGGGCGGACGTGGCGGCCGTCGCGCACGGCGATCCCTCAGCCGTGGCACACGCGCTGGCGACCCGCCGCAAAGCACGCGCGCTGGTGGTCACCGACTCGGTGTTCTCCGTCGACGGTGATCTCGCCCCGCTCGGCGAACTGTCCGGCGTGTGCCGTGAGCACGGTGCCGCGTTGCTCGTCGACGACGCGCACGGGTTCGGGGTGCTCGGCGAAGGTGGTCGCGGTGCCGTGCACGAGGCGGGCCTGGCCGGGCAGCCCGACGTGGTCACCACCGTCACCCTTTCCAAGGCGTTCGGGGCGCAGGGCGGTGCGGTGCTGGGACCGAGGCGGGTCATCAAGCATCTGGTGGAGACCGCGCGCAGCTTCATCTTCGACACCGGGCTGGCGCCGGGGAGCGCGGCGGCGGCGCTCGCGGCACTCGGAGTGCTGCGAGCGGAACCGGATCTGCCGGACAAGGTGCTGACGGCGGCGAACGGTCTGGCCGCGGGCCTGCGCGAAGCCGGGTTGCGGGTGAGCGCTCCGGCCGGTGCGGTGGTTTCGGTGCGGGCACCGGGCGCCGAGGATGCGAAACGGTGGGCGGAAGCCTGTGCCGAGCAGGGGATCCGGGTGGGGTGCTTCCGGCCCCCGTCGGTTCCGGACGGAGTGTCGAGGCTGCGCTTGACCGCGAGGGCGGATCTCGCTGAGTCCGATGTGGACAGGGCGGTCAAGGTGATCGCCGAGCTGGCCCCTCCGCGCGCGAGGTCGACCCCCTGACGCGTGGCCCGGGTGCGCCGGTACGGGCCGGGCGCGGCGGGTGGCCCGGTGCGGCGGGTGGGCCGGTGCGCGGCGGGTGGGCCGGGCGCGGCGGGTAGGCCGGTGCGCGAGTCCCGCGCCCACGTCGCCGAGTTCCGCACTCGGGTCGCCGAGATCCGCATTGCGGTCGCCGAGATCCGCGTTCAGGTCGGCGAGATCCGCGTTCGGGCTGGCGAGATCCGCGTTCGGCATCCGAACGCCGGGCGAGGCGGCGAGGCGGCGAGGCGGCGAGGCGGCGAGGCGGCGAGGCGGCGAGGCGGCGAGGCGGCGAGGCGGCGAGGCGGCGAGGCGGCGAGGCGGCGAGGCGGCGAGGCGGCGAGGCGGCGAGGCGGCGAGGCGGCGAGGCGGCGAGGCGAGTGGATCAGCGGGACGGGGTGCGGCGCATGGTCACATGCGGGATGCCGTCCTCTTCGAATTCGGCACCCTCGCGCACGAAACCGTGCCGGGAGTAGAAGCCTTCCGCGTAGGTTTGGGCGTCCAATACGCACTCGACATCCCCAGCGAAAGCCAGGGCGGCTTCCATCAATCTGCCGCCGAGACCGGTTCCCCGTGCGGAGTCAGCGGTACATACCCGGCCGATGCGCCACACCGGTTGGGCTTCACTGAGCGGGCCCAGAACCCTGAGACACCCGGTCACCTCGCCGGTGACCGAAGACTCCCAGATGTGCTGGGTGGTCGGCAGCAGATCCTTACCGTCGAGCTCGGGGTACGGGCAGTTCTGCTCGACCACGAAAACGTCGACGCGCAGCCGAAGGAGTGCATACAACTCGGCAGGCGTCAGCTCCGGACCCGAGCGGGAGACGAAATCAGCCACCTCGCCATTGTGCAGGGCAGGTGGTGCCACAACCTCAACCCCACCGAAGCCGCGCTCGGTGAGTTGACGCGCTTGGGCGCGGTCCACTGTTACCGGCCGCGCGGCGGCGGGCCCGCCCGTGGGCCTGGAGTGCCCTTCGCCACCGCGGCCAGACGCGCCCACCCGCAGATCTCGGCGGCGCGGGCGCGGATCTCGGCGACCCGAGTGCAGAACTCGCGGACCTGGGCGCGGAACTCGCCGACCCGAGTGCAGAACTCGGCAACCCGGGCGCGGAACTCGGCGACGCGGGCGCGGAGCTCGCGGACCTGAGTGCAGAACTCGCCGACCTGGGCGCGGAACTCGGCGACCCGGGCGCAGGACTCGCGCGCTCAGGGCAGCCGACGCCCTCACGGGCCAGGCCCCACCGGCCAAACCCACCGACCTCACGGACCAAGCCTCGCCGAGCCGAGCCCGACCTCACCGGCCAGGCCCCGGCCGGAGCCCCACAGGTCAGCTCCGTCCAGCCCCACGGGGGCCGAGTCAGGTCCGTCCAGCCCCACGGGCCGAGCCAGGTCCCGCCAAGCCTCGCCGAGCCCGTCCAGCCCCACCAGTCAGGCCTGTCCAGCTCCTCGGGTCAGCCCCGCTCAGCTCCACGGATCAGGCCCGTTCAACTCCACGAGCCAAGCCCGCCCAGCCCCACGGGCCAGCCTTGCTCAGCTCCACGGGCCGAGCCCGACAGCCCAGGGGTCAGGCTTGGGACACGGCCTCCGCGTAGGTCGCGACCCTGGTGTACACACCGGGCTTGCCCGGTTTCGCACAACCGTCTCCCCAGGACACCACCCCGATGACCGTGTCGCCGACCATCAGCGGTCCGCCCGAATCTCCTTGGCAGGCGTCGACTCCGCCTTCGGGGTAACCCGCGCACAACATCGTCTTCGCGTCGTAGGAGGTGTACGCCTCGCCGCACGTGGCGTCGTCGACAACGGGCACCTGCGCGCTGCGCAGCGTGTCGGACTTGTCGCCGCCCTCTTCCAGCCTTCCCCAGCCGAGCACGGTCGCCTGCGTTCCCGCCGCGTACAGCTCACTGTCGGAGGCGTCGGCCAGCTTCGCCGGCGAGTACGGCACCGTTTCGCTGAGCTTCAGCACCGCGATGTCGCCGCCGCCCGTCGGCGCCTCGTAACCGGGCGCGATCCACACTCGACTGACACCGACCTGCACCCCGTCGGTGCCGCGCTTGTCCTGCCTTCCCGCGACGACCCCGAGTTGCGACGCGCTGTCGGTCACCGCGCAGTGCGCGGCGGTGAGCACGGTGTCGTCGGCGACGAGGGTGCCGCCGCAGAACTGGTTACCGTTGCCGTCGACAAGAAAGACCGCGTAGGGATGGTCGGTAACCGACGCTTCCCCGCCACCGACGATGTAGGGCTGCATGCCGCTCGGCTGATCGGCTGACGCACCGGGCGCGAACACCAGACCGGCCAGCATGGCAACGGCCGCAACGAATCCGCGGCGGAGTTTTGTCGACATACATATCCCCTCTGCCAAGAAAGATCAGCCTCACCTTAGGCGGAATCAGCCCGTCGCCGGGGTCGCTGGATTGGGTGGACTACGTTGATGACGTGGGAGGCGGGCTGCTCATCGCGGGAACGACGTCGGACGCTGGCAAGTCGACGGTCGCCGCCGGACTGTGCCGTTTGCTGGCGAGGCAAGGGATCCGCGTCGCGCCGTTCAAAGCGCAGAACATGTCGAATAACTCCATGGTCTGCGCTGACGGCGCGGAGATCGGCCGCGCGCAATGGTTGCAGGCCATCGCCGCCGGAGTGCAGCCGGAATCGGCCATGAACCCCGTACTGCTCAAGCCGGGCAGCGACCGGCGCAGCCACGTCGTACTGCGGGGCGCGCCGTGGGGCGAACTGCGCGCCGGCGAATGGGCCACGGGCCGCCGCGCGCTCGCGGACGCCGCCTACCAAGCACTCGCCGAACTGAGGGCCCGCTTCGACGTCGTGATCTGCGAGGGCGCCGGAAGCCCTGCCGAGATCAATCTCCGCGAGGGCGACTACGTCAACATGGGCCTCGCCCGGAAGGCTGGACTGCCCGTACTCGTCGTCGGCGACATCGACAGGGGCGGGGTACTCGCCGCGATGACCGGCACCGTCGCGCTCCTCGACCGGGCCGACCAGGCTCACGTCGCCGCCTTCCTGGTCAACAAGTTCCGAGGCGACCCCGCCCTGCTGGCTCCAGGACTCCACACGCTGACGGAGGTGACCGGCAGGCCGGTACTCGGCGTCCTGCCGTGGCTTCCCGGCGTGTGGCTCGACTCCGAGGACGCGCTCGCCATCGCCCGCTGGTCGGGAAGCGAGGGCGGCGCCGGCGCGACATTGCGGGTCGCGGCCGTGCGGTTTCCCCGGGTCTCCAACGCCACCGATCTCGATCCGCTCGCCGCCGAACCGGGGGTCGCGGTCACCGTCACCGCCGATCCCGACGTCGTGGCGGCAGCGGACGTCGTCGTCCTTCCCGGCACCCGCGCCACTGTGGACGATCTGCGCTGGCTACGGGAAAGGGGAATCGCGAAAGCGGTCGCCGAAAGGGCGGCGCTGGGCCGTCCCGTGCTTGGCATCTGTGGCGGCTACGAGATGCTGGCCTCCGTCATCACCGACGACGTCGAGTCCGGCGCCGGGACGGTGACCGGCCTCGATCTGCTTCCCTGCACGGTGCGGTTCACCGCCGACAAGAACCTCGGCACCCCCGGTGGCTCGTGGAGGGGACATCCGGTCGGCGGCTACGAGATCCACCACGGCGTCGTCGAACCGGTGCCCGGCGGCGCGGAGCCGTTCCTCGACGGCCTTCGCAGGGACGCGGTGTGGGGAACCATGTGGCACGGCATCTTCGAGCACGACCACTTCCGCCGCGCGTGGCTCGCGGAGGTCGCCGAGCAGGCCGCCGTCGCGTGGAAACCCTCCGCCACCCCCGGTTTCGCCGCCAGGAGGCAGGCCATGCTCGACGGGATCGCCGACGCCATCGAACAGCACGCGGACGTACCGGCGTTGCTGCGGCTCGTCGAGGACGGCGTTCCGCCAGGGCTTCCGTGGCTGCGCCTCGGTCAGGACTCCGCGTAACGCAGCACCGGCAGCATGTTCTGCGGGTCGACGTCCTCTGGCTCGGTCTCCTCGCACGAGCCGAGCCGTTCGCGCAGTTCATCCGCGTCGATTCCGGCGCCGATGAGCACCAGTTCGGTAGCCCTTCGCGCGGATGCGTCCCATCGCCGCGCCGTCAACCGCACGTAACCGCCGACCGTGTGCAGCAGGTACCGGTCGCGGTAGCCGGTGACTCCGAAATAGACGGTTCCCTTCATGCGATAGAGGCCGGGCGGCCGGTTCTCGAGGAATTCGGCGAACCGGCGGGGATGCACGGCGCCATCGACGGAGAACACCAGACTCTGGTATGCCGCGTGGGCATGCTCACCGCAGTCATCCTCGCGCAGATCGTCGAACGACAACTGGCGCGGCGCCGTCCCCTCGTGCTTTCGCACTCCGCCGGTGTCGAAAAGCAGCTCCGGATCGATCGCGGCGTTCACGGTGGGCAGCACGGGAGTCGCGCCAGCGTGCGCGCGCACGGTTTCGAGCACGTGCTCGGCGTCCGGCAGCCGGTCGACCTTGTTGAGCAGCACGAGATCCGCGAGCGGCAACTGCGTGGCGAACTCGGGATGCTTGCGTGCCGTCGCCTCGAATTCGACCGCGTCGACGACCTCGATCAGGCCGCCGTACTCGATGCGGGGATTGCCGCTGGCGAGCACGAGCCGCACGAGGCCGCGCGGTTCGGCGAGACCACTCGCCTCGACCACGATGAGGTCGAGATCGGTACCCGGCCTGGTGAGCTTGTCGAAGACGGCGTCGAGACCACTCGCGTCGACGGAACAGCACAGGCAGCCGTTCTCCAGCGACATCATGGAGCCGACCATGCCCGCGACGCTCATGGCGTCGACGTTGACGCTGCCGAAATCGTTGACCACCACCCCGATCCTGGTCCCTCTCGTGTTGTTGAGAAGGTGGTTGAGCAGGGTGGTCTTTCCGGAACCGAGAAAGCCCGCGACCAGTACGACGGGGATGCGTTGCTTCGCCAACGACACACCTCTCGGGAACAACTCCACCGGCAACAGGGTTGGTGTAGACGGATAGCGCCGACCACCGTCTGAAGGGTAACGCCGTGCCGCACTACGACTTGGTGATCATCGGGACAGGGTCGGGCAACTCGATCCTCGACCAGCGCTTCGCGGACAAGAAGGTCGCGATCGTCGAGAAAGGTGTGTTCGGCGGCACCTGCCTCAACGTCGGCTGCATCCCCACCAAGATGTTCGTGCACACGGCAGACGTGGCGGCGACGCCGTCGGTCAGCTCACGGCTCGGGGTCGACGAGGAACTGACCGGCGTGCGGTGGAGGGACATCAGGGACCGCGTCTTCGGCAGAATCGATCCCATCGCCTCGGGAGGTCGCGACTACCGCCGCCGCCATCCCAACAACGCCAACGTCACGGTGTACGAGGCCACGGCGCGGTTCACCGGTTTCAAGGAATTGACCGTGATCAGTGCCGACGACAGCACCGAGGTCGTGACGGCCGACCAGTTCGTGCTCGCCGCGGGCGGCAGGGCGGTCGTGCCCGACATCGAAGGGCTGGCCGACCTGCCGTACTACACGTCGGACACGGTGATGCGCATCGACCGGCTCCCCGAGCGGATGATCATCTTGGGCAGCGGCTTCGTCGGTGCCGAGTTCGCGCATGTCTTCGGCTCGCTCGGCGTCGACGTGACGATCGTCGCGCGATCCGGCGCGCTGCTGCGGGTCGAGGACGACGACGTCAGCCGCAGGTTCACCGAGCTGGCGAGCGACCGGTTCGACGTGCGGCTCAACCGCACGACCGTCAAGGCCCGGTCCACCGGCGACGGGGTGGCACTCGACCTTGAGGGACCGGAGGGAGCCGAGACGGTCGAGGCGGGCCTGCTGCTGGTCGCGACGGGGCGCACGCCCAACTCGGATCTGCTCGACGTCGCGAAGACGGGCGTGACGACGTCGGCGAAGGGCCACGTCGAGGTCGACGAGTATCAGCGCACCGCCGTGGAGGGCATCTACGCGCTCGGCGACCTTTCGTCGTGGCAGGAACTCAAGCACGTGGCCAATCACGACGCGAGGGTGGTCCAGCACAATCTGTTGCATCCGGACTCGCCGGTCAAGGCCAATCACGAGTTCGTTCCGCACGCGGTGTTCTCCTCACCGCAGATCGCCTCGGTGGGACTGACCGAGCGCGAGGCGGCGGCGCGCGGCATCCGCTACGTCACGGCGACCCAGGACTATGCCGGGATCGCCTACGGATGGGCGATGGAGGACACGACGGGCTTCGCGAAACTGCTCGCCGATCCCGACACCGGGTTGCTGCTCGGCGCGCACATCATCGGCCCGCAGGCTTCGACGGTGATCCAGCCGGTGATCCAGGCGATGAGTTTCGGGCTCGACGCGCGCTCGATGGCCCGTGGCCAGTACTGGATCCACCCCGCGATGCCGGAGCTCATCGAGAACGCGCTACTGAACCTGCCACTGACCGAGCGGGAAGATCAGACGTAGCGGGGGCGGCCGGCCAGCCAGCCGAACACCATCTGGCCGATGACCACGACGAGCAGCAGCGCGAACGACGCGGTCCAGCCTCCCGTGACGTCCCGCAGCACCCCGAAGGCGAACGGGCCGGCCGCGGCGAGCAAGTAGCCGAGGCCCTGTGCCATACCGGACAACGTCGCCGTGTCCTCGCTCGTGCGGGCCCGCAGCGCGATCGTGGTGATGGCGAGTGAGAAGACGCTCATGCCGATACCGGCGAGCACCGACCACAGCAGCGGCGCAGCCGAGGGCGCCAGCATCAGCCCGGTGATACCGATGACACCGAACGCGCCGAGGACGACGATCCACCAGCTCTGCCCTCCCCTGCGGGCGGCGAGCGGCGGAACCAGCAGGCTCACCGGGAGCCCGACGAGCGACACGAGGCCCATCATGAATCCCGCCGAGGTCCTTGTCACGCCCGCGTCCATCAGTACCTGCGGCAGCCAGCCCATCATGATGTAGGCGAAGCACGCCTGGGTGCCGAAGAACAGGGTCACGATCCAGGCGAGCGGACTGCGCAGCAACGACCGGCCGCGCGTGACCGAGCCGGACGACAGCTTGGGACGTCCCGGGATCGTCCTCGTCGCCACGATCCACACCACGAGCGCGACGGCGGCAAGCACCGCCCAGCCGCCGAGCCCGAATCGCCAGCCGCCGAGCGCGTCGCCGACCGGCGGGGTGACCGAGGAACCGAGCGCGCCGCCGGTCTGGAGCGCGGCGGTGTAGATGCCGGTCATCAATCCGATGCGCGCGGCGAAGGACGCCTTGACCACGACCGGGATGAGGACGTTCGCCAGCGCGATACCCGCGCTGGCCACGAGTGTGCCGCCGAGGACGACGAGCGGCCCGTTGACGACCCGCAGCACGAGACCGGCGGTGAGCACGGCCAGCGCCGTGCCGATGGCCGCGTTCAGACCGATCCGCCTTGCCAGCGCGGGAGCGGCGAGACCGGCGACGGCGAAACAGAGGCCGGGCAGCGTGGTCAGCGCGCTCGCCCACGCGGCGGGAGCACCCAGCGTCAGCCGCATCTCGTCGAGGACGGCTCCGACCGAGGTGATCGAGGGCCTGAGGTTGAGGGCCGCGAGTACGACGGCAACGGCCAGCAGCAGCCCGCCGCCGAACAGCGCCCTGCCGCGGAGGCGGGTGTCACGAGCGGCCCCGGAGCCGGAGACGTCGGCGTCGGTGACATCGGTGAGCGTCGTGCTCACGTTGTCACCGACGGATGTCCCACGATCAGCAGCCACGTCGGCTACCCTAACAAAAAGGTAGGATGATCGGTTGAGAGGACGTAGAGATGCCGTTGGCGAGCACTCGTCGATCCGGCCTGGTCGACCAGGTCATCGGCCAGCTCACGGAAGCCATCAGGACCGGGGAATGGCCGGTCGGCGAGCGCATCCCCACCGAACCGGAACTCGTCGCCGAACTGGAGGTCGGCCGCAACACCGTCCGCGAGGCGGTGCGCGCGCTGGCACACGGCGGCCTGCTCGAAGTGAGGCAGGGCGACGGCACCTATGTCAGAGCCACCAGCGAGGTGTCCGGCGCGGTCCGCAAGATGTGCGGGACGGAACTGAGGGAAGTGCTCCAGGTACGCAAGCCGCTCGAAGCCGAGGGCGCAAGGCTCGCCGCGACCCAGCGGACCGACGCCGACGTGCGAGAGCTCACCCGGCTACTCGGCGAACGCGACGACGCGTGGCTGGCGAAGGACTACGAGACCTACGTGCGCGTCGACGCGGACTTCCATCTCGCCGTCGTCGAGGCGAGCCACAACACCCTGCTCGCCGAGTTGTACCGGGGGCTGACCGAGGTGGTGACGGCGAGCGTCGCGGCCACCACACGGACCGAACCGGCGGAGACCGAGTCGATCGGGCACCACGACCTGCTCGCCGCGATCATCGACGGCGACGCCGACCGCGCTGCCGCCGAGGCATGCGGCTTCCTCGACGAACTGCTCGCGCGCGGCAGCGAGGAATACGACTAGGGCGTGGCTGACAATCCTCTGCCGTGCGAGCGGGGATCAGCGTGGTTCCTCGCAAGGCGGAGGGAAGTCCTCGTACCGGGTCGTACTCGGGCTTTCCGACAACGCGGCGAGGGGCCACGCTGACCCCGCGCAGCGGGCAACGGGATTGTCAGACAGGCCCTAGCCCAGGTCAGGGCAGCGTGAGGATCTCAGCCCCGCTCTCGGTCACCACGATGGTGTGCTCGAACTGGGCCGTCCACTTCTTGTCCTTGGTGGTGACGGTCCAGTCGTCGGCCCACACGTCGTAGTCGATGGTCCCCAGCGTGATCATCGGCTCGATCGTGAACGTCATGCCCTGCTCGATCACCGTGTCGACGGAGGGCTCCTCGTAGTGCAGCACCGTCGGCGCCGTGTGGAAGGCGGGGCCGACACCGTGCCCGGTGAAGTCCCTCACCACGCCGTAGCCGAATCGCTTGGCGTAGGACTCGATGACCCTGCCGATGACGTTGAGCTGCCTGCCTGGACGCACCGCCTTGATCGCGCGAGCCGTTGCCTCGCGGGTGCGGTCCACCAGCAGCCTCGCCTCCTCGGAGACGTCACCGGCGAGGAAGGTGGCGTTGGTGTCGCCGTGCACTCCGCCGATGTAGGCGGTGACGTCGATGTTGCAGATGTCGCCGTCCTCGATCACCGTCGAGTCGGGGATGCCGTGACAGATCACCTCGTTGAGCGAGGTGCAGCACGACTTGGGGAAGTTGCGGTAGCCCAGCGTCGAGGGATAGGCGCCGTGATCGATCAGGAACTCGTGGACGACCTTGTCGATGTCGTCGGTGGTGTTGCCCGGCTTGACCGCCTTGCCACCCTCTTCCAGCGCCTGCGCCGCGATCTTGCTCGCGATCCGCATGGCCTCTATGACCTCGGGGGTCCGCACGCCGTTGCCGGTGTCCCGTTTGGGCGCTGGCTTGTCGACGTACTCGGGACGCGCGATGGAAGCGGGGACCGCGCGGCGCGGCGCCTGGACACCTGACTGCAATGGGGCACGAACGGGCATACCACCAGCCTACGACCCGCGCGACGTACCGATCGCCGGACTGGTCGATCGCGCTTTCATCGCAGGTCAGCGAGGAACCGGTGGGTCACGTCGACGGCGGGCGAGGACGAGTTCGCACCCTCGACGAGCACGGCGAACGCGATGTCGCCCTGGTATCCGGCGAACCAGCCGTGCGCGTTCTTGCCGTCGCCGAACTGGGCGGTTCCGGTCTTGCCCGCAACCCCGGGAAGGTCGTTCAATGCCCGCGCGGTGCCGTCGGTGACCACCTCGCGCATCATCGTCCTGACGGTGTCCAGCACCTCGGGCTTGACCGGCTCGCCCAGCCTGGTCGCCTCGGAAGCCATGCCCCTCACCAGGCTCGGGGTCGGCGTTTTGCCGGTGGCCACCGTCGAGACGGCGACCGCCATCCCGAACGGGCTCGCCAGCACCGTGCCCTGCCCGATGCCGTTCTCGGCCCGCTGCACCGGATCCTCGGCACGGGGCGCCGAGCCGGTGATGGTGGTGATGCCAGGCACGACGAAGTCGGCGCCGATGCCCAGATCCTGCGCGCTCTTGCCGAGCGCGTCGGCCGGCAGCCCGGCCGCCAGCTGGGAGAACGTGGTGTTGCACGACCTCGCGAATGCCGTGTGCAGCGGCACCTTCCCCAGCGCGAACTCGTTGTCGTTGGGAATGCGCCGGTTGCCGATCGTCGTCGTCGCCGGGCAGTCCACTGTGGAGTCGGCCGTGGTCGCGTTCGCGGTGAGCGCGGCGACCGCGGTGACGATCTTGAAGGTGGAACCGGGCGGGAACCGGCCGGTGAGCGCGACCGCGCCCTGTTCGTCGGCCTTCGCGTTCTGCGCGACGGCGAGCAGTTCGCCGGTGGATGCCTCCATCGCGACGAGCATGGCCGAGCCGTCCGCTCCATCGAGCGCTCGCTCAGCTGCGGTCTGGGCCGCGATACTGAGCGTGCTCGTGAACGCCTCGGCGGGCTTGGGCTGCTCGTTGTGCAGTTCCCCGCCTTCGGCGCCGGTCGCGCTTACGGTCACGACCCGCCAGCCCTCGGTGCCCGCCGCCTTGTCCTGCACGGTTCCCCTGATCGCGGGAAGTATCTGGCTTCCGAGGTCCTTATCGACGGCGAGCAGGCGTTCCTGGCTGGTGAACCGTACGCCGGGCAACTCGTAGATGGCGGGCTTGACCCGCTGGTAGTCGGCCGATCGCAGGGCTGCCACGACGTAGGGCTTGCCCTTTTCGGTCTTCTTGATTCCTTCGAGCACCGACCGCTTGGTGATGCCATCGTCGATCGGGTTGAGCGCGGAGCCGAGCGCGCCGGCGACCGAATCCAGTTCCTCCCCCGCTTCCTCCGGATCCACCAGCACGCTCACCACGGTGTCGGTTTGCAGCAGCGGAGCGCCGTCCCTGTCGAGCACGGGCGCGAGCGGAGCGGGTTGCGTGCGCAGCGCGATGGTCTGCTGCGCGCCGAGTTCGGGGTGGACGAGCGAGGGTGACCAGCGCAGCTTCCACTCGCCGTCGATGGTGCGCAGCTTCGCGGTCGCGGGGTAGTCCCAGCGCCCTCCGTTGCCGAGCCGCCATGCGAGCGAGTACTCGGCGCTCGCCTCGGCCGCCCCCGAGTTCTCCCCCGTCTCCTTGGCCTCGTGCACGGTGCCCTTGACCGAGCGCGGCTTCAGCGCCGAGCGAGCCTGGTCGAGTACCGCTTTCGCGGACTTCGGCGAATCGGTCAGCGCGGCGGCGGCCGCGGTGTCGCCAGCGGCGAACGCGCCGAGGAACTCCTCGGTGACCTCCTGGGGGCCGTTCCCGCCGAACACGCCGCATCCGGCCACGACGAGCGCCACGGTCACAAGTACGGCACCGACCCTGCCACCCCTCGCGGCCCGGTGGGCCACGCCACGTCTCCGTTGCACGCAAGCAGGGTATTGCGCGCCACCGACATCGGCCGCACCGGCGTGTCCAGGCGGCGGGCCGAACGGCTCAGAACAGTACGGTGGCGTACCGGCCGACCTGACGGAAGCCGATCTTGCGGTACACCGAGAGCGCGGGAGCGTTGTAGCTGTTCACGTAAAGGCTCGCGGTGCGGCCCATCCCGGTGACGAGCCGCTCGGCGACGGCGGCGGTTCCGGCTACGCCGAGCCCCTGCCCTCGCCGGTCGGGGTGCACCCACACGCCCTGGATCTGGCCGACGCCACGCGACAGCGCGCCGATCTCGGCCTTGAACACCACTTCGCCGTCGTCGAACCTCGCGAAGGCCCTTCCACTTGAGATCAGCTCCGCGACCCTCGCCCGGTAGCTCGCTCCGCCGTCTCCAGCCCTCGGATCGACCCCGACCTCTTCGATGAACATGGCGATGGCGGCGGGAAGGTAGCGCTCCAGTTCCTCGACGCGCACCGCGCGCACGCGCGGATCGCCCTTCGTCCTCGGCCTGCCGTCGAGGGCCATCAGCGGCTGGTCGTGCCGGACCTCCCTTGCCGGCCCCCACTCCGTCGTCAGCTCGTCCCACAGGCCGAGTACCTGCTCGGAGGGCCCGACCAGCGAGGAGCAGGTGCGCTGCCGCCGCAGCGCGCGGTCGGCGAAGGAACGCAGCGCGGCAGGGGTGCCGCGCAACGGGATCATGTTGGGGCCGGAAAAGCACAAACCTTGCAGGCCACCACCACGCGAGGGCCTGCCTTCGGTCCCCCACAGTTCGCCGCCCAGCCGCCATGGATCGAGCCCGGCGATCTCGATGCGTGCGGACACCATGCAGGCGCCCACCGGGTCCGCGGCGAGCGCCGCGCGAACCGCCGGGTAATCCTTGTCGTCGAGCAGCCGCGCTCCTGCAAGCCGCAACACGTCGACAAGCCTGCCAGAAGATGCCGGGTTACGGAAAAAATAACCGCCGGACAACACGGTCGGACGCGTGAAGCCCACCGGATCCCGGCATCGGGGCCGCCGCACTGTCGATCGTGGACAGCACAGACGGCGCCGACGAAAGCACTTTACTTATGTCACCGCGTGTCATAATCTCCGCAAGCAACGAGTACCGGTGTCACAGTCGACGTCACGGAGGCGCTTCATGGGGCGGTTAGCTGGCAAGGTCGCTTTCATCACGGGTGCCGCACGCGGGCAAGGGCGCAGTCATGCCGTGAAGCTCGCCGAGGAAGGCGCCGACATCATCGCGATCGACACGACCGCCACCGTCGGGAGTGTCCCCTATCCGCTGGCGACGGCGGACGATCTCGCGGAGACCGTCCGCCAGGTCGAAGCACTCGATCGCAGGATCGTCGCGGCCGACGCCGACGTCCGCGACACCTCGGCACTCGCCAAGGTCGTCGAGCAGGGAGTCGCCGAACTGGGCAGGCTCGACATCGTGCTCGCCAACGCGGGCATCTCGTCACCGGCACCGACACTGGAGATGAGCGATCAGACCTGGCAGGACATGATCGACATCAACCTGACGGGCGTGTGGAAGTCGCTCAAGGTGTCGGTCCCGCACATCGTGTCCGGCGGGCGCGGCGGTTCCGTCGTCATCACCAGTTCTCTCGCCGCGATCTACGCCAACGAGAACACCGCGCACTACTCCGCGGCCAAGGCAGGTCTCGTCATGCTCATGAAGGTCATGGCAAAGGAACTCGCCCCGCACGACATCAGGGTCAACACGGTGCATCCGACGACGGTGGCCACCGACATGATCCTCAACGAGGCGACCTACCGCCTTTTCCGGCCCGACGTCGAGAACCCCGGCCGCGCCGAGTTCGAGGAAGCCGCCCGCACGCTGAACAGGCTGCCGGTGGCAGCGCTCGAACCGGAGGACATCACCAACGCGATCCTCTACCTCGTTTCCGACCAGGGTCGCTACGTCACCGGCACGACCCACGTCGTCGACGCCGGTGGTGCTCTCTGACCAGGCAAGGAAACCCCGGGAGGACCGGCATGGGCCTGCTCGACGGCAAGGTCGCCCTCATCACCGGTGGCGCGCGAGGCCAGGGCAGGGCGCACGCGGTGACCTGCGCGAAGGAGGGCGCCGACATCATCGTCGCCGACATCGCGAGCCAACTCTCCACTGTGGACTACCCGATGGCGGAACCGGATGATCTCGCGGAAACGGTGACGCTCGTCGAGGCACTGGACAGGAGGGCGATCGGGGTCCAGGCCGACGTCAGGGACCAGGCCGCGCTCGACGACGCCGTCGCACTCGGCATCGCCGAGTTCGGCCGGATCGACATCCTGATCGCCAACGCGGGCATCTGGACCGGCGGCTCGTTCTGGGAACTGACCGAAGTGTCGTGGGACGAGATGATCGGCACCAACCTCACCGGGGTGTGGAAATCGGCGAAAGCCGTGGCCCCGCACATGATCGAGCGCGGGAGCGGATCGATCGTGATCACCTCGTCGGTGAACGGCCTCGAACCCGGTCCCGGCTACGCCGCCTACGTCTCGGCCAAACACGGCGTCATCGGCCTGATGAAGAGCATCGCGCTCGAACTGGCACCGCACGGGGTGCGCTGCAACGCGATCAGCCCCGGCGCCATCGACACCCCGATGATCAACCACCAGCGCGCGTGGAACATGTTCGCTGGGCACGAGGGCGGAACCGAGGCCGACTTCCGCACGGCCGGATACCACTACGGCGCGCTGAAAGGCACGACGTTCCTCGATCCCCGGGCCGTCGCGAACGCGGCGCTCTATCTCAATTCCGACCTCGCCGAGGCGGTCACCGGAGTGACCATCCCGGTCGAGGCCGGACACCTGCTGCTGCCGGGGGTCAACCAGTCGCCGGTGAGGTAGTACCCGGGTAGGTGCCGAACGTCCACACGTTGCCCTCGGTGTCGGCGATACCGACGTTGCGGGAGCCGTAGTCGGTGTCATACGGCTTCTCCGCGATCGTGGCACCCGCGGCGAGTGCCCTGCCATACACGGCGTCCGGATCGTCGGCGACGACGTAGATCCACTGTGGCGACTCCGGCTTCGGCAGGTCGTGCCCGCACTCCGAACGCGAGCCGTACATGATCCCGCCGCCCTCCGGCCACACCAGCTCGCCGTGCGCGATCGCGACTCCGTCCTCGGCGCGCACGGTCAGGGTCTCGGTGAACCCGAAGACCTCGGTGAGAAACGTTCGCGCGGCCTCCGCGTCCCGGTACAGCAGGGACGGCCATACTCCTGGATTGTTCATGCGAAGGAGTCTGACCGCTCGCCTTCGGCCCCGGCTTGCAGAAATGGGAGCTCTTCGGCGATCCAGGCACCGGGGCTACAGCCCGCGAGGGCCTGCCACTCGTTGGTCAGGTGGGCCTGGTCGTAGTACCCGCACAGCACGGCGAGTTCCGCCAGCCCTCCCCTCGTTGCCGTCGGCTCGCCGCGCAGCAGGGTGTTTGCGCGCTCGAAGCGCAGCACCCTGCTCGCCTGCTTCGGTGAAAGCCCCAGCTCGCGCCGGAATCGTTCCCCGAAATGCCTGCGGCTCCAGCCGACCTCGCTCGCGAGATCGGCGACCCTGAGTGCCCCAGCGGCACCCGTCAGCCGCCGCCACGCCCACTCGATCTCGGCAGGCACGCCGCCGCTTTCCGCGAGCTGCGCTCTGAGCACCGCGTCGAGTACGGCGAACCGGCCCCGCCAGGTCGGTGTCTCCGCGAGCCTTGCCGCCAGCGACGCGAGCGCTGGCGAGCCGAAGTCGGCGAGGTCGACGATGTCGCCTGCCAGTTCGGCCGAGGAGACTCCGAGCAGGGCCGCCGTGCCGAGCGGGTTCAGTTCGAGCTGGATTCCACTCTGGAACGCGTCCTGGGCGATCAAAGCGGGCCCCACGTGTATTCCGCCGACGAGTCCGGTGAGGCTCGACGGCTTTCCCGTGCCGTCCGGCAGGGCGAGCACGCGAATGGGCGCGGCGAGACTGATGCTCACGGTGACGTGCCTGCTCGGCAGGCCGCGGTGCACGGAAGGCAGATTCCCGCTCTGGGTGTAACCGATGTAGCGGGAGACATGACGGCGCAGCTCGGGGTGCGGCTCCCGCACAGCCCACTCGTCGCCCGCCATCACCCCAGCGTGTGCGCTTTCGCCGCGCCGGGCAAGTGACTCAACCGACCGTGACGACCGGCTCACCCTGCTCGCCGGACTCCTCGGCGATGCGCATGGCTTCCTCGATGAGGGTTTCGACGATCTGGTGCTCCGGCACCGTCTTGATCACCTCGCCCTTGACGAAGATCTGGCCCTTTCCGTTGCCGGAGGCGACACCGAGATCCGCTTCCCTCGCCTCGCCCGGCCCGTTCACGACACAGCCCATGACAGCGACGCGCAGCGGAACCTCCATGCCCTCCAGCCCAGCGGTGACCTCGTCGGCCAGCTTGTAGACGTCGACCTGCGCCCTGCCGCACGAGGGACAGGACACGATCTCCAGCTTGCGGGGCCGCAGGTTCAGCGACTGCAAGATCTGCGTGCCGACCTTGACCTCTTCGACGGGAGGGGCCGAAAGCGACACCCTGATCGTGTCGCCGATGCCCTGGCGCAGCAGCGCGCCGAAGGCGACGGCGGACTTGATCGTGCCCTGGAACGCGGGGCCCGCCTCGGTGACGCCGAGGTGCAGCGGATAGTCGCACTGCTCGGCGAGCAACTCGTAGGCCCGCACCATCACGACGGGATCGTTGTGCTTGACCGAGATCTTGAGGTCGTGGAAGTCGTGTTCGGCGAACAGCGACGCCTCCCACAGCGCGGACTCGGCCAGCGCCTCTGGAGTGGCCTTGCCGTACTTCTCCATCAGCCGCTTGTCGAGCGAACCGGCGTTGACCCCGATGCGAATCGGGGTGCCGTGCTCGCCGGCGGCCTTGGCGATCTCGGCGACCTTGTCGTCGAACTTCTTGATATTGCCCGGATTGACCCGCACCGCGGCGCAACCCGCCTCGATGGCGGCGAAGACGTACCTCGGCTGGAAGTGGATGTCGGCGATGACGGGAATCTTCGACTTACGGGCGATCGCCGGCAGCGCCTCGGCGTCGTCGGCACTGGGGCAGGCGACCCTGACGATGTCGCAACCCGCCGCCGTCAGTTCGGCGATCTGTTGCAGGGTGGCGTTGATGTCAGCGGTGACGGTGGTGGTCATCGACTGTACGGAGATCGGATGGTCGCTTCCGACGCCGACCTGGCCAACCTGGAGCTGGCGGGTCTTTCGGCGTTCGGAGAGTACGGGGGGCGGAGTGGCCGGCAAACCCAAATCGACGGTCATCGAATCCTCTGCAAACGGTCTGCGAACGCGTCAGCACCAACGATACGTCAGCGCTACTGCGGAATGGGGTGAACACGGTGCGCCGTTACGGTGAGCAACATGACAGCGTCGTCAATGACCGGAACGGCACGCGAACATGGATCGGCTGCGCCGTCAGGGCGCGAGTCGAATGGGATTGACGATATCGGCAGTCACGGTGAGTAGTACAACCGCTCCGCCGATGACGACGATGACTGCCGTCACCGCGTTGAGTTTCGAGTAGTCGACCGGTCCTCCAGGCACCTTGCCCCGCAGCTTGCGGAGCCAGTCCCTGACCCGCTCGTACCAGGTCACCGCGATGTGCCCGCCGTCGAGCGGCAACAGCGGCAGCAGGTTGAAGATGCCGATGAAGAAGTTAAGGCTGGCCAGCAGGAACAGGAACACTTCCCACAGGCCCTGCTCGACGGCCTCGCCACCGATCCGGCTCGCACCGACGACACTGACCGGCGTGTTCGGATCGCGCTCCGCACCGAAGATCGACTCCACGACGGCGGGGATCCGCTCGGGGAATTCGAGCAGCCGCTGCCACGTCTCGGCAAGCAGGTCGCCGGTGAAGACCGCGGTACCGCCGAGCGCGGCGACCGGCCCGTAGGGCAGCAGGCTCGCCGGGGCGACGCCGATGGCGCCGACCTGCTCGGTTCCACCGCCCTGGACCGGCCTGGTCACCTGCGGTACGTCGACGTTCAGCGTCGTACGCTGCCCGTCCCTGAGCACGGTGATGTCGGTGGGGCCGGAGGAGTTCTGCACGGCCACGAGCAGCTGGCTCCACGACGTGATGTTCTGGCCGCCGACCGCGACGACCTCGTCACCGGCGAGCAGACCGGCCACCTTCGCGGGAGCGGGGTCGCCTGGCTGGCACACCGGGTCGTTGACCTCGGCGGCGGTGGCACCGCCCCTGACACACTCGGAGACCTCGGAGACCACCGGCTTGCTGGTGAGGTTCGGCAGCCCCATGGTGATCGCCATCAGGTACAGCACGATGAACCCGAGGATGAAATGGGTCACCGAGCCCGCCGAGAGCACGACGGTCCGCTTCCACGTCTTGTAGCGGTACATCGCCCTCGGCGCCTCGTCCGGCGTCACCTCGTCGAGAGCCGTCATTCCCGCGATGTCGCAGAAACCACCGAGCGGGATGGCCTTGAGGCCGTACTCGGTCTCACCTCGGCGGAACGAGAAGATCGTGGGCCCGAAGCCGACGAAATACCGCCTGACCTTCATGCCGAAGGCCTTCGCGGTGAGCATGTGCCCGGCCTCGTGCAGCGCGACGGACACGCAGATCCCGAGTGCGAAGAGCACGACTCCCAGGATGTAGACGAGCACGCGCTACTTCCCTCCAGTGCTGATGGCGACGGCGCGCTCGCGCGCCCATTGTTCCGCGGCGAAGACGTCCTCGACATCGCGTGGTGCACGACGCCACTGGTCGGCGGCCTCGACCACCTTCTGCACAGTGTCCACGATGGACGTGAAGCGGGTGTTCTGTGCCAGGAACCCGCCGACGAGTTCCTCGTTCGCCGCGTTGAAGACCGCCGGAAGGCAACCGCCCGCCGTTCCAGCGTGCCTCGCGAGTTCGACGGCGGGAAACGCGGTGTCGTCGAGTGGTTCGAAGGTCCACGACGACGCTTCGGCCCAGCTACACGGCGCCGTCGCGCCGGGAACCCTGCGCGGCCAGTTCAACGCGAGCGCGATCGGCAGCCGCATGTCGGGCGGGCTGGCCTGCGCGATCGTCGCGCCGTCGACGAAGGTCACCATCGAATGCACGATCGACTGAGGGTGCACGGCGACGTCGATCCGGTCACAGGCAATCCCGAACAGCAGGTGTGCCTCGATGAGTTCGAGGCCCTTGTTGACGAGTGTCGCCGAGTTGATCGTGACGAGCGGGCCCATCGCCCAGGTGGGGTGCGCGAGCGCGTCGGCGGGAGTGACGTCGCTCATCTCCTCGCGCGAGCGACCGCGAAACGGCCCGCCGGACGCGGTGAGCACGAGCCGGTCGACCTCGTCGGCGTCCCCACCGCGCAGTGCCTGCGCCAGCGCGGAGTGCTCGGAGTCGACGGGAACGAGCTGTCCCGGTTTCGCGGCGGCCAGCACGAGCGGCCCGCCAGCGATGAGCGATTCCTTGTTGGCAAGCGCGAGCGAGGCGCCGGTCTCCAGCGCCCGCAGCGTCGGCACGAGACCCCGCGAACCGGGAATGCCGTTGAGCACGACGTCGACCGGTACCGCCGAGATCAATTCGGCGGTGGCTTCGACGCCCGCGAAGATTCTCGGCAACCGGTACTCGCCCCGCGAGTACCCCCGGCGCTGCGCTTCCGCGTACAGCGCGAGCTGAACATCCTCGACGGCGGTCGCCTTCGTCACGGCGACCGCGTCCACCCCGTGCGCGATGGCCTGCTCCGCGAGCGACCTCGGATCGGAGCCGCCCGCGGCGAGACCGGCGATCCGGAACAGGTCCGGATTTCGCGTCACGACGTCGAGCGCCTGCGTGCCGATCGAGCCCGTCGAGCCGAGCACGAGCACGGTGCGTGGTGTGTTCATCGGTGACCATTGTCGCGGACGGCACTCGCGCCCGCGCCACAGGCATGTGGGATCATGCGAAAGGCACATGACCGCAGGTGGCGGCGGGAAGGACCCCGGTCCCTCGCCGTGCGGGCACGGAGACGGTGCTGACCCTGAGACAAGGAGTGATCGTGGCTGGCAAGGCGGTCGAGAAGCGCGCTGGTACCGAGGTCGACCCTCGCGACGAGCCCTCGGCGGAGTGGGGCTGGCACGGTACCTTCCCGAAGGCCACCCAGATCGCGGGCTGGTTCACCGTGTTCGCGCTGCTGATCATGTTGATCGGCAACCACGAGAACAAGACGGAGGACACCTGGCTGATCGGCACCGCCGTGCTGCTGGCCATCGGCCTCATCTTCGACATCCGGCGCAGGCGCCTTTCCTGGCGGCGCTGAGCGAGAACACGAAGAACGGCCACCCTCGGGTGGCCGTTCTTCGTCGCGGGCCCGGCCGGCGCACGGCGGCTCAGCCGTAGGCGTTGATGCCGCCGGCGAGCGACAGCTGCGAGCCGGTCAGGAACGGAAAGTCCGTCGAGGTGAGAGTGACGGCGAACGCGGCGACCTCGTCGGCCGTGGCCATCCGCCGCATTCCGGGGACGTTGGACTTCGCCCACGTCTTCGCCATCGTGTCCCACACCGCGTCCGGAAGGTCGAGCGCGCCCGCGGTGCCGCGGACGAAGTCGGTGTTCGTCGTGCCCGGCAGCAGAGCGTTGATCCGGATCCCGTCGGCCGCGTAGTCGAGCGAGGCTGATTTCACCATCCCGAGCACGCCCGCCTTCGCGGCGGCGTAGGCACTCTGGCCACCGGAGGCCGAAATTCCCACCGTCGAGGACGTCACGAGCACGACACCGCCTCCCCGCTCGACGAGATGCGGAATCTCGTACTTCAGCGAAAGGAAGGCACCGCGCAGGTCGGTGCCGACGACGTCGTCCCACTCGTCCTCGGTGTACTCGTGCAGTGGCTTTTGGACGGTGATGCCCGCGTTGTTGAAGCAGGCGTCGAGCCCGCCGTACTTCCCCGCGATCCGGTCGACGAAGGCCTTCACCTCGGCTGCCTCACGAACGTCGGCACGGATGTAGGTGGCCTCACCGCCCTCGGCCTTGATCTCTCTTTCGACCTCGCGGCCCAGTTCCTCTCGCCGCCCGCAGAAGCCCACCATGGCGCCTTCACGCGCGAACCGGATCGCGGCGGCCCTTCCGATGCCCGAGGTGGCTCCTGTGATGAGGACGACCTTGTCCGTGAACCTGGTCGCACCGGAGGGTTCGATCACCGGGGTCGGCTGACCACCGCTCACGAGCGCGACGCCGCCCACCGCTCCCGCGACCGCCGCCGCACCCGCCGCCACCGTCCCCGTCGTGATCAGCCTGCGGCGGCTGTAGGTCTTTTTCGGCGGCACCGCCTCGTCGGCGGCCCCCTCCTCGGCCTTCCCCCCGGCCTTGGTGTCGTCGTCCTTCATGTCGTCGCTCATGTCTGTCCCCTTCGCACCGGTGCCCGGATTCCTGGGATGCAGCTTCACCCGGCCCCCGGCGCGCGGGCATCTGTCACGATGACCGGTCGCCGGACCTCAGCGGGTTCTCGCCGGCACCGGCGGTAAACTCCGCGGGTGCTGGCCGGCAGGGAGGACGAGTCGCGGCACATCCAGGACCTGTGCGCCGCCGTGGCGAACGGCGAGGGCAGGGTACTGATCATCCGGGGCGAACCCGGCATCGGGAAAAGCGCGCTGCTGAGCGAAAACACCCCGGACCACGATGGCGTCACCGTCGTGGGGATCCGAGGGTTCGCGTCGGAAGCCGACCTCGCGTTCGCCGGTCTGCACCAGCTCGTCGAACCGTTCCTCCCGCTGCTCGGCGGGATCCCCGGCGAACAGGCACGAGCCGTGCGCGTCGCGCTCGGCCTCGCCGAGGGAAGCACGACCGACCTCGCGGTGTGCGCGGCCACGCTGGCGCTGCTGCGCGTGGCCGCGGCGCGACGGCCCGTGCTGTTGACCATCGACGACGTCCACCATCTCGACGCGGCATCCCTGCGCGTCGTGTTCTTCTGCTGTCGCCGCGTCGAAGGCGGCATCGGCTTCCTGCTGACCACGCTCGCGCGTCCCGGCGAGCCGCAACTCGGCGAAGATCTTCCCTGCCTCGTGCTGGCCGGTCTCGGCGCCGAAGCCGCCACCACGCTGCTGGCCCGGCACGGATGGCCACGCGGGGAGGCGGCGACCGCGCTCGTCGAAGCGGCCAGGGGCAACCCGCTCGTACTCGGCGAACTGGCGCGGCACAACACAGCGCGTGCCCTCGACGTCGCGGCACTGAACGCGGGATCCGCGCTCGATCACCTTTTCGGAGCCAGGCTCGCCGCGTTGTCGCCGGCCGAACGGACCGCGCTACGTGTCGTCGCCGCCGACGGCACGGGACGAGCCGATGTCATCACGCGAGCCGGTGAGCGGCTCGGCCTGCCGCGCGACATCTGGGGCTCGGAGCGCCTCACCTCGCTGCTGGACACGCGCGAGCGCATCGCGTTCGCGCACCCGTTGCTGCGCTCGGCGAGCGGCCTCGCCGAACCGGCAGGCCTCCGGGAGGCTCACGCCGCGCTCGCGGAGGAATGGGCCGCCATCGGCGAGACCTCGCGCGCGACGTGGCACCGCGCGCTCGCGGCGAGCGAGCCCGACGAAGCGCTCGCCGCCGAACTGGAGAGCAGTGCCTCCGCTGCCGAGCGGCGAGGCGGGATGGCCTCGGCCGCGGTCGTGATGCGGCGGTCGGCGGGGCTGAGCCCGCTGCCTGCCGAGGGTGCCCGCCGGTTGACCATGGCGGCCCACTACGCGTGGAAGTCGGGCGAGGCAGCACTGGCGCGGCGGCTGCTCACCGAAGGCGGCGACACGCCGGTGCCGGGACAGCGCCCGGTAAGGGCGTTGTTCGAACTGTTCAGCGGCGAGCAGAACGTCGCGTTCGGATACCTGAGCAGGTGCGCCGACGAAGCTGAGGGCACAGGGGGAGCCGACGCCGCCGCGGACCTGCGCTTCATGGCTACCGGCGCCGCCCTGTACTCGGGCAGGCTCGGCGAAGCAGTCGAACTCGCGGAACGAATCGCGGACGAGCACGACGACCCCGCCTACCGGCGCTACGGCAGGTGGCTCGCCGCCGCGCTGGACGACAGGGCCGAGCCCGGCCCGCGACCGTGGCGGCTCATGGACGACGCCCCGCGAGCCATCGCGAAGTCAGGCGCCCACCGCTGGTTGTTCCCGATGGTGATCGCGATGCGCGGTGAGCACGTCAGGGAAACCCACGACCTCGCCATCGCCGCGTACGCCGACCTGACCGCGACCGGAATGCTCGCGTTGCTGCCGATGCCGCTTTCCTGGCTCACCGAGGTGGAGATCCGGCTCGGCATGCTGACCGAGGCGAGCGCGCACGCGAAGGAAGGGCTCCGGCTCGCGACCGACGTAGGGCAGCCGCCGAGGATCGCCGACTTCCACGCGCTGCTGGCGACCGTGGCCGCCATCCAGGGAGACGCCGCGGAGACGAGAGAGCACGCGGGTACCGCGAAGGACCTCGCGCACCGGACGGGCAACCGGCTCGCCTCGGCACGCGCGACGTGGGCGCTCGGCTCACTCGCACTCGCCAGAGGCGAGCACGACACGGCGTGCGCGCTGCTCGCCACGCTCGGCACGCGTGGTGTGCCGCAGTGCCACGAGCACATCGCGAGGCTGGCGCTGCCCGACACGGTCGAGGCGCACCTGCGCGCCGGCGACACCGAAACCGCGACCGGCATGGTGAACCGGTTCACCCACTGGGCGGGAGACCGGCCGGGCTGGGTACGGGCGCATCTGCACGGCTGCGCGGCCCTGCTGGCCGAAGGGGAAACCGGAAGCGCGGGGCTCGCCGACAAACTCCACCAGTCGGCGCTCGCGAGCGTGAGCGCCGACAGCACGCCGTTCGAGGTAGCCAGGCTGTCGCTGCGCTACGGCGAGTGGCTGCGCAGACAGCGGAGGATCACCGAGGCCACGGAACCGTTGCGGACGGCGACGAATCTGTTCACCGATCTCGGTGCCCGGTCGTGGGCCGAACGCGCGGGCGGTGAGCTTCGGGCCTGCGGCGCGCGAAGCGGTGGGGTGGCCAACGCCTCCTCCTGGCCGAAGGAAGAACTCACCGAACAGGAAACCCGGGTCGCCGAATTGGCCGCGCTGGGGCTCAGCAACAGGGAAATCGGCGCCAAGCTCTACCTCAGCCACCGCACGGTTGGCTATCACCTGCACAAGATCTTTCCGAAACTGGGAATCACCACGAGGGCCCAATTGCGGCAAACCCCGCTGGCACCGGAAGATCCACGGTAGACCCGGTGTGATTCGCCATGGCCCGCACCGCGACACAGCGACACTGTCGGACCCCGGTGGCACAATCGCGGCCGTGTCCACAACTGATCGCGCGATGCCACCACTGAACGCCGACGAACGCACCACGCTGGAAAGCTGGCTCGACTTCTACCGCGCCACACTCGCCGTCAAGTGCGCCGGCCTGACCGAACCGCAACTGCGCACCGCGGCCGTCTCACCGTCCACATTGACGTTGCTGGGACTCGTCCAGCACGCGGCCGAGGTCGAGCGCAACTGGTTTCGCAGGGTGCTCACGGGAGAACGGGCGGCGCCGATCTACGATCCGGCCGCCGATCCCGACGGAACGGACGGTGGTTTCGACCTCGGCGACGTGACGTTCGACGCGGCGAAAGCCACCTGGGAAGCGGAAGTCGCGGTGTCGAAGACCAACTGCGCCGAGCGCGCCCTCGACCACCTGAGCCCGTTCGCGGGTGCCGAGGTGTCCCTGCGGTGGATCTACTCGCACATGATCGCCGAATACGCGAGGCACTGCGGGCATGCCGATCTCATCAGGGAAAGCATCGACGGCGAGACCGGAGCCTGACCTGCCTGACGGTGACGGGGTCACCCCGGACCGTCCGTCGTGGACAGAAAAGCGATCCGGGTACCGGTCAGCACCCTGCTCGGCCGCGATCCGAACATCGCGTGGAAGCTGTCGCTGAAATGCGAGGGGCTGGCAAAACCGGCAGCGACGGCCGCGGTCGTCAGGCTGACGTGACCGCCCTCGGCCGACAGCAGCCCCGCCGTGCGCAGCATGCGAGCCCACAGCCGGTACCTGCGGAAGCTGGTGCCGGTGTGCGCGCGGAACAGGTGCAGGAATCGGGAGACCGACACTCCGCATCGCACCGCCAGCTCCTCGGCGGTGGGAGCAGGATCGGGATGTTCGCGCAAGAATCGCGCGGCGCGGGCGATCCGGGGGTCCAGCCCGGCTGGAGCCGAAGGCGCGGCGACGCGCAGCCAGCGCAGCGCGACCTCCCGTGAGCCTGAGGCGATCAGCTCGGCCCCCAGCTCGGCGAGACGGCCGGTGTCGACGTGGTCGTGGTACGACTGCCCGCCGGCGCTCGTCATGCACTGACGGCATGCCTTCTCCCTCTCCGACGTGGCATCCAGGTAGCAGAAAACCATGTGCCGCCCCGAAGCCACCAGTTGGTGCCTCACGCGCGGCGGGATGAGCGCGCTCCGCGCCACGCGGCCCGCCGATTCGGCTGTCCGCACGGTGAACGGGCCGTCGACGCCGATCGCGAGGCAGGTCACCGAACCCGAGTGCGGCTCCAGCTCCAGCGAGGGACCGGCGTAGATCGCGTGGCCCGGACCGAGCCACAACGTGGCGCAGCACGTTTCCGGAAGCGCGACCGCGGGACCGGGAGTCATCCTTGGTGCCTCGTCGCGAGCGTGGAGGAGCACAGGGTGGACATCATCGTGATGGTCGTGATCATCATCGTCGGCACGTTCTTCCTCGGGATGGGCGTGTTCGCTCTCGCCGCTCCCTCCGCGCTGAGCAAGCCGTTCCGCATCGTCGTCGACGCTCCGGAGAGCAGGTCGGAGATCCGCGCGGTCTACGGCGGTTTCGGCATCGCCGTCGCCGTGGTGCTCGGCCTGGCCGCCGCCGACATCGGGAGCATCCGGCCGGGTGTCCTCGTCACGGTGGCCTCGGCGCTCGGCGGCATGGCCGCTGGAAGGCTCGTGTCCCGGTTGCTCGACAAGCCGACCGCGTTCTACCCCATCTGGTTCTACTTCTGGGTCGAGGCGGTCGCCGCGGCACTGCTGTTCGGCGTCGCCTGACCGGTGGCGGCGCGAGGCTCAGCCTTCGGCCGCGAGCTGACCGCACGCGGCGGCGATCTCCTGACCACGGGTGTCCCGCACCGTGCAGGCCACTCCCCCCGCGTTGACCAGGCGCACGAACTCGCGTTCCACCGGCTTCGGCGACGCGTCCCACTTACTGCCGGGGGTCGGGTTCAACGGGATCACGTTCACGTGCACCAGATGACCGAGATGTTCCCGCAACCGCTTGGCCAGTAGCTCGGCGCGCCACGGCTGATCGTTCACATCGCGGATCAGCGCGTACTCGATCGACACCCGCCTGCCGGAGGTGTCGGCGTAGTACCGGGCGGCCGACAGCACCTCGTCCACCGCCCACCTGTTGTTCACCGGCACCAGGGTGTCCCGCAGTTCGTCGTCGGGCGTGTGCAACGACACCGCGAGCCGCACCTGCATCTTCTCGTCGGCGAGCTTGCGGATCGCAGGAGCGAGCCCCACGGTCGACACCGTCACCGAACGCTGAGAGATGCCAAGCCCGGCCGGTGCGGGCTCGGTGATCCGTCTGACCGCGGCAACCACCCGCTTGTAGTTCGCCAGCGGCTCGCCCATGCCCATGAAAACGATGTTGGACAGCCGTCCGGGGCTCGGGCCGCCGCCTGGGCCGGGCAGCAGGCCGTCGCGCATGACGGCGGCGGCCGAGCGCACCTGGTCGACGATCTCGGCCGTCGAGAGGTTGCGGTCGAGGCCGCCCTGCCCGGTCGCGCAGAACGGGCAGGCCATCCCGCAACCGGCCTGGCTGGAGATGCACAGCGTCGCCCTGTCCGGATAGCGCATCAGGACGCTTTCCAGCATCGTGCCGTCGTGCGCGCGCCACAGCGTTTTCCGCGTAGTGCCCTCGTCGCAGGCCACCGCCCTCACCTCGGTGAGCAAGGTCGGCATCAGCTCGTCGACGAGGCGTTGCCTCGACGCGGCCGGGATGTCGGTCATCGACTCGGGGTCGACGGTCAGTCGCGCGAAGTAGTGATTCGAGAGCTGCTTGGCGCGAAATGCCCGCTCGCCGAGGGCGACGACGGCTTCGGACCGTTCCTCGGGAGAGAGGTCGGCGAGGTGCCGCTGCGGGAGGCCACGGCGAGGCGCGTCGAAAACAAGAGGGAGGGCAGTCATAGCACTCGCCATTGTCCCATGGCCTCTCGGGTTGCCATCCGACTGTTTCCGATATATCGTGAACGAGTCGGGATACATCTCAAAGAAAGGATCTACATCATGAGACCTCCCTTCGCACACGAGTTCGGCAGGCGCGCGTTCGGCCCACGGGGACGAGGCGGTTTCGGCGACTTCCCCGGCTGGGGACCTCCAGGCCCCGGCAGGCGAGGTGGCAGACCGGGCCATGGCCCCGGCGGTCACGGCGGCAGGAGGGGACGGCGCGGCGACGTCCGCGCCGCGATCCTCACGCTGCTCGGCGAGCAGCCACGACACGGCTACGAGATCATCGGCGAGATCGCCGATCGCAGTGGCGGTTTCTGGCGGCCCAGCCCGGGGTCGGTCTACCCGACCCTGCAACTACTCGCCGACGAAGGCCTTGTCAGCAGCAGCGAGGACGGCGGAAAGCGCCTGTTCGAGCTGACCGAAGAGGGCCGCGCGGCAGCGGAACGACTGGACGGCACTCCCCCGTGGGAACACTTCACCCGGGACGTCGACCCCGGCGAGATCGCGCTGCGCGACTCCGCCTTCGCGCTCATGGGCGCGATGCGACAGGTCGCCGGCGTGGGCACCGATGCCCAGAAGACAAGGGCCATCGAGGTGATCGACGAGGCGCGCCGTTCGCTCTACGGCATCCTCGGCGAACCGTCCACAGAGGAATGAATGAGTCCGGCCGGCTTGTCCCGCACCAGAACGCGGTAGCCGACGGGAAGAAACAAGTCCGAGCCGTCGCGGCCCGCGTTGATCCGCAACGTCTCCGCGACGGCTCGCCGCGCGACCCCGGCGCTGAACTCGATGCGCAGCACCGATTCCATCGCGGCAGGGTCGTCGAACCGCCACCGGGTCCGCACCCGGTGACAGCGAAAACCCTCCGCCGCGAAGAATTCGTCCACTTCGTCCGGGTCGTAATGGGGTAGGTCGGCCAGCATCCAGTCGCCGTAGGGACGATGACGCGTGTCGAGGTCGACGATCACGAGCGTGCCACCCCGCCGCAGCACCCTGTCTGCCTCACGAAGGCCGGGATCACAACCGGGGCCGAAAAAGTAAGCCGTGCGGGCATGCACCACGTCGACACTCGCGTCGGCGAGCGGCAGCCGCTGAGCGGTCCCCTTCCGCACGGTGACCTTCGGATTGCCCGCCATCCGGCGACCCGCTCTCCGCACCAGCGGCGGATGCGGCTCGACGCCGGTCACCGAACTCGCGGTCGCGGCGAGCCTTTCGAGGTGAAATCCGGCTCCACAGCCGACGTCGACGACGTCTTTGCCCGCCATGGGCACGTTTTCGGCAAGTACTGCCCAGATGTCCCCTTCGACGTCCTGCGCCTTGTTCTCCCGTTCGTACGCGTCCGGGTAGTACCAGATATTGGGGCTGGGGACGACTTCCACCTTGCGTACAAACCTTTTCACGCATTTCAGCGTATCCGCAGCGGGTTTCGACGTACCATCACCAATACCGCACGCAGCGCAATCAAGCGATCTCGCTAAGGAGTTTTTGCTATGTCGGCCGGTATGCCAGCACACGCCCCGGTTCTCCCCTCGGGGAGCCCGTGCTGGGTGGAGCTGGCCGCGCACGACGAAACCGTCGCCAGAAAGTTCTACAGCACGCTGTTCGGCTGGGACTTCCACGTCAAAAGGGACCCGGCCACCGCGACCCGGCGGTACGCGATCGGGGTGCTGGACGGCATGCAGGCGGGCGGGGTCTATCAGGCGAGCCGGGCGCAACCGACGGGCTGGGCGGTGCACCTGGCGGTGCTGAGCACCGCCAGCGCGGCGGAATGGACCGAACACCTCGGTGGCAGTGTCACCCTCGGCCCGCTCGACATCCCCGACAGGGGAAGCATCGTGCACGCCATCGACCCCAGCGGCGCACCCGTCGTCTTCTGGCAGCCACCGTGGAACTGGTCGTTCGCCAGCTCGGTGCCCGGTGCGTTCAGCGGCGCCGACCTCAACACCCACGACGGCAAGAGCGCCGACTACTTCTACTCGCGGCTGTTCAACTACACCAGCGAGCAGATCGGCACCGACGGCATCGACTACGCGGAATGGCGGCTTGAGCACGAACCGGTGCTGTACCGGTACGTGATGGACGCGAGTTACCGCGAAACACTCGCTCCACATTGGATGGTGTACTTCTCGGCCGATCCAGGCAGGGGCGCCGACGGCATCGCGGGTCAGGCGATCATGCTCGGCGGCGAGGTGGTCACCCCGCCGTTCGACACCCCGTTCGGCCGCACGGCGGTGCTCGCCGACCCCGGTGGCTCGATCTTCTCGATCATCGACCATTCCCGACCGGTCGACACCGGAGCGGGACGCGCCGAGGTCGACGACCCCTACGACGACTGAGCCGGCTGAACCGGCCGAGCCCACCGGGCCGCGCGGAACGGGCGAGCGGTCAGACGACGAAAGCGCTCAGCAGCAGCCACGAGACCACCGCCGAAGGCAACAGCGAATCGAGCCGGTCCATGAGCCCGCCGTGGCCGGGCAGGATCGTGCCCATGTCCTTGATTCCCAGATCTCGCTTGATCAGGGACTCCATCAGGTCGCCAAGGGTGGCCGTCAGCACGATCGCCGCACCGAACAACACGCCCTGCCATGCCTGCCCTTCCAGCAGCAGCGACAGGCTCAGCGCACCGGCGACCACACCGGTCGTGAGCGAGCCCGCGAAACCCTCCCACGTCTTCTTGGGGCTGATCGAAGGCGCCATCGGATGTTTGCCACACAGCACCCCTGCCGCGTAACCACCGGTGTCCGACGCCACCACGACGATCATGAACGCGAGCACCCTGCCGACGCCGTCCTCGGCCGTGACGAGCATCGCCGCGAACGAGGCGAACAACGGCAGGTAGGCGGCCGCGAAGACGGAAGCCCCGACATCGCGAACGTAGCCCTCGGCTCCCCCCGGCAGCCGCCACAGCAAACACACCAGCACGGTCAGCACGAAAGCGGTCACCGCGCCTTCGCGGCCGAACGGCCAGGCCAGCCAGATCATCGCCTGGCCGCCGACCAGCACGGGCACCAGCGCGATCCGGATGTCGGCGGCCTTGCGGAACGCGGTGGCCAGCTCGACGGTCCCGATCGCGATCGCGATCGCGACAATGCCGATGAACAGGTACCGGACGGTGAACAGCGAAGTTAGGATCGCCGCTCCCAGCACCACCCCCACCGCGATGGCGGCGGGCAGATCCCGGCCCGCCCGCGAGGGCTTAACCGGTTCCCGTACTTGCCCAGGGTCGGCCGCGCCCTCGCGTTCCTCCTGGTCGTCGCTCACCTTCGTCATCAGACTTCGAGAAGCTCGGCTTCCTTGTGCTTGACCAGTTCCTCGACCTGATGAACGTACTTGTCGGTCAGATTCTGGAGTTCCTTCTCGGCACGGGCGACCTCGTCTTCACCCGCTTCGCCGTCCTTGCCGATCCGGTCGAGTTCTTCCTTGACCTTGCGCCGCACACTGCGGATCGAGACCCGCGCGTCCTCGCCCTTGCTCTTGGCGACCTTCACCATCTCCTTGCGCCGCTCCTCGGTGAGCTGCGGGATGACGATGCGGATGATCGAGCCGTCGTTGCTCGGGTTGACCCCGAGGTCGGAGTCCCTGATCGCCTTCTCGATCGCGCTGAGCAGCGAGGCGTCGTAAGGCTTGACGATCGCCATCCTGGCCTCCGGGATGTTCACGGCGGCCAGTTGGTTCAGCGGGGTCGGCGCTCCGTAGTACTCGACGACGATGCGGGAGAACATGGAGGGCGTAGCCCTGCCGGTTCGCACCGACGACAGATCCTCCTTCGCCACTGACACCGCTTTTTCCATCTTCTCCTCGGCATCGAAGAGGGCTTCGTCGATCACGACTACTCCAGGTGTGTCGGGGTACTGACCAGTGTTCCGATCCTCTCACCACTCACCGCACGAGCGATGTTCCCCTCGGTGAGAAGGTTGAAAACGATGATCGGCATGTTGTTGTCCATGCACAGGCTGAACGCCGTGGCGTCGGCGACCTTGAGATCGCGCTCCAGCACCTCACGGTGAGTGATCTCGTCGAAGAGTTTGGCATCGGGATCACTCTTCGGGTCGGCCGTGTAGACACCGTCGACGGCCTTGGCCATCAGCACGGCCTCACACCCGATCTCCAGCGCACGCTGCGCCGCGGCGGTGTCGGTCGAGAAATACGGCATCCCGGTTCCGGCCCCGAAGATGACGACCCTGCCCTTTTCGAGATGCCGCTCCGCGCGGCGCGGGATGTAGGTCTCGGCGACCTGGCCCATCGTGATCGCCGTCTGCACCCTGGTCGGCACTCCTTCCTTCTCAAGGAAGTCCTGCAGGGCGAGCGAGTTCATCACGGTACCGAGCATGGCCATGTAGTCGGCCCTGTCCCTGTCCATGCCGCGCTGGGACAACTCGGCACCGCGGAAGTAGTTTCCGCCGCCGATGACCACCGCCATCTGCGTGCCGGTCCGAACGACGTCGGCGATCTGCACGGCCACCGAGTGCACGACATCGGGGTCGACACCGACGGACCCGCCGCCGAACATCTCACCGCCAAGTTTGAGCAGCACCCTCCGGTAGCTCTCGGTCGGCCTGTCGGTGTCGTCCTCGTTCATGTCGCCTCCGCCCGTTCAGGTGCTGTCACTGTCGCGCTTTCTCACAACTGTGCCCCGCCTCCGATGCTGGCGGGAGACGGGGCACAGTCGCCGGGTCATGCGATTACGGCTGGCCGACCTCGAAGCGGGCGAAGCGGGTCACGGTGACCCCTCCCTCGTCGAGCAGGGCCTTGACGCTCTTCTTGTTGTCCGTGACAGACGGCTGGTCGAGCAGCACGACGTCCTTGTAGAACGCGTTGACCTTGCCCTCGATGATCTTCGGCAGCGCCTGCTCCGGCTTGCCTTCCTCGCGGGCGGTCTGCTCGGCGATACGCCGCTCGTTCTCGACGAGCTCGGCCGGTACCTCTTCCCTCGTCAGGTACTTCGGCTTGAGCGCGGCCACCTGCAACGCCGCGGCCTTGGCCGCCTCGGCGTTGTCTCCGGTGTACTCGACGAGCACGCCGACGGCAGGCGGCAGGCCCGCGCCACGGCGGTGCAGGTAGGTCGAGACCTGGCCGTCGAAGGCGGCCACCCTGCGCAGCTCCAGCTTCTCCCCGATCTTCGCGGAGAGCTGCTGCATCGCCTCGGCGACGGTCTTGCCGCCCGCGTCGGCACCCTTGAGCTGCTCGACGTCGTTGGTGCGCAGCTTCTTGGCCGCCTCGACGACCGTCTCGGCCAACTGCTGGAACTCGTCGTTCTTGGCGACGAAGTCGGTTTCCGAGTTCAGCTCGACGAGAACGCCGCCGTCACCCGCGACAAGCCCCTCGGCCGTGGCGCGCTCCGCGCGCTTGCCCACGTCCTTGGCGCCCTTGATGCGCAGGTACTCGACGGCCTTGTCGAAATCGCCGTCGCTCTCGTCGAGCGCCTTCTTGCAGTCCATCATTCCGGCGCCGGTGAGATCGCGGAGACGCTTCACGTCAGCCGCGGTGTAGTTCGCCATCGTGCGTTGTCCGTTCCTTTTTCGCGGTATGCGCAGCTGGTCAGATCAGGAGGCGGTGGTCTGCTCGGCGGCCGAACGCTCGGCGGCGTCGGCACCGGCGAGCTGCTCCAGCTCCCACTCGGCAAGCGGCTCGTCGGCGGCAACACCGGCCTCCGGCTTGTCCTGTCCCTCCGGGGCCGAACCGTTGCGGCCGGAGCGCGCCATCAGGCCCGCCGCGACGGCGGCGGCGACGACCTTGGTGAGCAGCGCGGCCGAACGGATGGCGTCGTCGTTACCCGGGATCGGGAAGTCGACCTCGTCGGGGTCGCAGTTGGTGTCCAGGATCGCGACGACCGGGATGTTGAGCTTGCGAGCCTCGCCGACGGCGATGTGCTCCTTCTTGGTGTCGACGATCCAGACCGCGCTCGGCACCTTGGCCATGTCGCGGATACCGCCGAGGGTCTTCTCCAGCTTGTCCTTCTCGCGGGTCAGCGTCAGGATCTCGCGCTTGGTCAGGCCCTGGAAACCACCGGTCTGCTCCTGCGACTCCAGCTCCTTGAGGCGCTGAAGACGCTTGTGAACAGTCTGGAAGTTGGTCAGCATCCCGCCGAGCCAGCGCTGGTTGACGAACGGCATGCCCACGCGAAGCGCCTCGTTGGCGATGGCCTCCTGCGCCTGCTTCTTGGTGCCGACGAAGAGGATCGTGCCGCCGTGGGCGACCGTCTCCTTGACGAACTCGAACGCGCGGTCGATGTACGTCAGCGTCTGCTGCAAGTCGATGATGTAGATGCCGTTGCGCTCGGTGAGGATGTAGCGCTTCATCTTCGGATTCCAGCGACGGGTCTGATGCCCGAAGTGCACGCCGGAATCGAGGAGCTGCTTCATGGTGACGACGGCCATGGCCGGATTCGCACCTCTTCTGTGTTGAGCACGCCGGGCCTAGGCTCGGCATGCGGTTCGGTTGTCGCGGTCGGCCGGGTGACCGATCGCCCTGGTGCCGTGCCGGTGCCCGGACTCGTCGGATGAACCTCGGAGACCGCCGGGCATCGTTTGTTCCGCTTTCGACCAGGTCGGGCGGATTCGCACATGCACGCGAAGTCAGCCTGCGCTTACACAGACCGCGCCGAATATTGTACGCCGAACCTCCGACGCCGTTCTAACCGGTAACCGCTGTCGCTCCCCGGTTATCCACAGCCACCCCGTTGTCCACAGATTTCCCTTTGCCCCCTCCCGCCCCGCCTGTCCGCCCGCCACGCTGAATCCGTGAACACCACCCACCCCAAACGCCGCCGCGCTCCGACACCGCTGACCGCCGCCACGCTGACCGTGCTGGCGGCACTGGCGGTGGTGTTCACCCCGGCCGTCCTCGCCCCCGCGGGTGCGGGGCAGCCAGGGCGCCCCGTCGCCGATCCCCGGTTTTCCTGGCCTCTGTCACCGTCGCCCGTAGTGAGCCGCCCCTTCGACCCGCCAGGCCACGCGTACGGGCCGGGCCACCGGGGAGTCGATCTCGCGGCGAAGGAGAACCAGGAGGTGCTGGCCGCCGGCGCCGGGCTCGTCCTGTACGCGGGCGACCTCGCCGGCAGAGGGGTGGTGTCCATCGAGCACGACGGCGGACTGCGCACCACCTACGAACCCGTTTCACCGCGGGTCGCCGTCGGCGACCAGGTTCACCAGGGGCAGGTGATCGGCACGGTCGTCGCGGGGCACGCGGGGTGCGCCACGGCCGTGTGCCTGCACTGGGGTGTCCGCCGTGTCACCGAATACCTCGACCCGCTGCGGCTGGTGCGCACCGGCACCGCTCTGCGGCTCAAACCGTGGGCGGGAGTTGATGCCGGGGAACCTTGACACCGTTCACGCTGACACCGGGCGTTGGCGGGGGGCGTTGGCGGCGAGCACGCGGGCGCTGTGAGCACTGACGTCGACGGCGCCGAGCACATGGGCCATCGCCATGGACGGCATCGAGCAGTGCGCCGAGAGCGTTCCGAGGGACAAGGCAGCGGGAGCCTCGTGCCCGGAACGCCGGTGCGGCAAGCAGCGGGGCGGGGCCTGGTCAGACACCCGCCTGCTCGACCAGCTTGGCCCGCAACCGCAACACCGCTCGCGTGTGCAACTGGCTCACCCTCGACTCGGTCACGCCGAGGACCTTGCCGATCTCGGCCAGGGTGAGACTTTCGAAGTAGTAGAGGCTCACCACGACCCGGTCACGTTCGGTCAGCTGGGCGATGGCTTCGGCGAGCTGCCTCCGGTTGTCCATGTCGACGAGGACAGCCGCGGGGTCGACGGCGTCCTCGTCCGGCAGCGAGTCCACGAGGGATCCGCTGTCGCGCCCGGCCGACACCAGGTCTTCGAGCGCGACGACGCTGGTCAGCCGTAGCTGCCCGTAAAGGTCACGAAGTTCGTCGAGCGTGATGCCGAGCTCGGCGGCGAGTTCGGCATCGGTGGGCGTGCGCCGCAACTTGGCACCCAGCCGGTCGAGCGCGCGCTCGACCTCGCGGGCGCGGCTGCGGATCACCCTTGGCACCCAGTCCTGGGAGCGCAGATCGTCGAGGATGGCACCCCGGATGCGCTGCATGGCGTACGTCTCGAACCGCAGCCCTCGGTCGGGATCGAATTTCTCGATGGCGTCGACGAGCCCGAAGATGCCGGACTGGATCAGGTCGGCGACATCGACGTGGGTGGGCAGCCCGGTGCCGACCCTGCCAGCGACGTACTTGACCAGCGGCGCGTAGTGCAGCACAAGCCGGTCCCGGATGCGCTGACTCGGTTCGCCCGCGAACTCACGCCACAGGGCGTGGATGGCACTCTCGTCCTTCTGGGCGGCCTCGGCCCGGGGCGGCGTGCTCTCGCCCCGTGGCGGGTCACCGGTCTTCCGCGCGCCGCCGACCGCGAGGGTGCCGCCGTCCTGAGGGGCACCGGCCCCAGGGGCACGCTTGGGACCGGCGCCGTCCCGGGGGGCCTCGTCTCCGGAGACGCCGCCGGTCCCTGGCGTGTCTCCGATTCCGGGGGCGTCGCCGGTTCCTGGGACGCCGTTGGCGCCGAAAGTGCCGTCGGTCCCGGGGACGCCGTTGGCCATTGCCGCACCGCGGTCGCTCGGCGGGCCGTCCGGCGGCGAGGTGCCATCGGCCGTGCCGGTGGTGGTCGGAGCGGTGCGATCGGTCGCGCCGCCATGGCCGGATCCGGACGCGACGTCACCGGCCGCGACCGGTGTGACGCCGGATGCCTGCCCGACGTCCGTGTCACCCAGGTCGCCCATGGCGTCCGCGACGTCCGTGTTCCCCGTAGCGGCCGGATCGTTCCCGGCGTCAGCGGTGTCCGTGGCGGCCATGTCGTTCTGGGCATCCGTGGCGTACGCGGCACCCGCGACGTCCGCGGCACTCGTGGCGCCGGTGGCCGGAGCGTCGCCACTACCGGGACGTCGCGGGGTTTCACCGGTCCGCGCGTCACGGCCGGGACCCGAGTATCCGTTGGCGCCCGCCGCGAGCCGGGCGTTCACGGGAGGCCCGCCGTTGGCATCGCGGACGTCAACGTCGTCGCACTGTCCCGCGGAACGTGCCTCATCAGCCGAATCTCCACCAAGGTCATTGGGCACGGGGGTGGGTTCGGTCATGGATCGCCTTTAACCGCTCGACGGTCACGTGGGTATAGAGCTGGGTCGTGGCAAGCGTAGCGTGACCGAGCAGTTCCTGAACGCTGCGAAGGTCCGCGCCGCCTTCCAGCAGGTGCGTGGCAGCCGAATGGCGCAGTCCATGTGGGCCTAGTCGACCGGCTCCGGGAACGGTGTCCACGGCGTCGTGCACCACACGCCGCACGGTTCTCGGGTCGACCCTCCTGCCTCTGGCACCGAGGAAGAGGGCCGTGCCCGATGTCCCGTTCGCCAGTGAGGGGCGCGCCCGTTCCAGCCAGGTACGGAGCGCGTGATCGGCGGGCTGCCCGAAGGGCACCATTCGTTCCTTGTTTCCCTTCCCTAGTACGCGGGCGACCCTTCGGTCGAATTCGATGTCGGCAAGATCGAGCCCGCACAGTTCTGATACCCGGACTCCGGTCGCGTAAAGCATCTCGACCATCGCGTGGTCGCGCACGGCAACCGGGTCCTCTTCGGCCGCTCCGATACCGGAATTGCGCATCACGTCCCCCGCTTGGTCGGGGCGGAGGACATCGGGCAAGGTGCGGTGCGGTTTCGGCGCGGCAAGTCTGGCACCCGCGTCAGCCGCGAGCGCGCCCTCCCGCTGGGCCCAGGCGGTGAACGTCCTCGCCGAGGCGGCCCTGCGAGCGAGGGTGGTGCGGCTCCTGCCCTCGGCACGCTGAGTGGCAAGCCAGGCTCTCAGCACGGACACGTCCAATCCTTCGGTCGCGCCCGCCCGGTCGCCGGCACCGCGCGACCGCTGCTCGGGCGAGTCAGCGTCGGAGTCCACGTCGTGCAGGAAGCCGAGCAGCGAGGTCACGTCGCCGACATAGGCGCGCACCGTGTGCGAGGAAAGGCCGCGCTCGACGCCGAGATGGCGTTCGTACCTGTCGAGCAACCCCGCCGCCGCGGGCGGCAACGCGGCCCGGACTCGCGCCAGGTCGATGCGACCTGGCGCCGAAGCCGACCCCCGTGTTGTCGTTCCGCGAGCAGAGCATGACGCCATGTCATCGACGCTGCGCTACGTGGCGCCGATGGTCAAGTATCGCCACGCCAGATGATCAAGCCGAGACCATGGTGTTTCTTGAACGGCCTCCTGAATGAACCGAAATTCTCGGGTATGGGTTCACGGATCGACGGCCGTGAGCCCGAATTCCGTGAGTCGCCAACCACTTCGTGAGTTTTCCGGTCATTTGTGGCCGCTGTCGATGCTGTGAAAATCGCGGTTCGCGATCGCGGCACAAGTGCACTGACAAGGGTGCGGCAGCAAAGTTCAACAGCGGCAAAGTTCGGCGCGGCAGAGTCTGCCGCGGCAAGGGTTTGCGGCCTTGGCCCGCCCCGGCGACACCGAGGTCGGTCCACGGCGCTAACACGCCGGGGCAATACGAGGCGCGAACAGACATCTCGCTTCAGAGGGCTTGCGCAGCGGTCGTAGGAGGTGACCGGAAAGAAGCCGAGAAGTCGTGGACCGGCCGGGCAGGCCAGAGCAATGGCCCATGGGCGGTGACCGTAGTCCGTGGCCGTCGCCCATAGCCCGGGTCGTCATTCGTGGCCCGACGCCATGCGGGAGGCCCGGGTCGTCATTCGTGGCCCGACGCCATGCCGGAGGCCCGGGTCGACGTCACCGTAGCCCGTGGACATCGCCGAGGGCCGAGCGATGGCGTGGCCGTCGACGGGTAAGCCCTGGACGACGGCGAGTTCGGCGGAGGCCGACACGAGGTGCGAACAGGAGATCCGGCCAGCAGACAGCCGACCGGTCCCGCGAGCCGGATCGGTGATGCCCCCGCCTGTCCGATGTGCCGCCTGTGAACCTCCCCTCGCGCCGGGTCATTCCCGCGGCGGTGGCCTTTCCGCCGCATGGTTCGGAACAGCGTTCCTCGTGCGGCGCCAACCGGTTTCGCACCGTTCGCTGAGGCCCGCCAGCTCCAGTTCGGGCAACAGAGCCCGCACGCGCGGCAAGGGGACGCCCGACTCGGTGGCGATGTCGTCCGGCGATCTGCCCCTGCGTTCGGCCAGCGCCTCATGCACCCGTAACGCCTGCGGCGCGAGGCCGTCGGTGCGCCTGCGGCGCGCCGACCCGGCAGCAGGCATGCTCACTCCGAACCGGCCGACCGTCTCCAGCACCTCGTCGGCCGAGGCGACCAAGGTGGCGTGCGCTTCCCTGATGAGCTGATGACAGCCGACCGACGTGACGGAGCCGATCGGGCCGGGAACGGCCATCACGACCTTGCCGAGCACTCCCGCCGTCGTCGCGGTGTTCCTGGCACCACTGCGCGATCCCGCCTCGACCACCACCGTTCCCGAGGTCAGCGCGGCGATGAGCCGGTTGCGCACGAGGAACCGGTGCTTGGCGGGTTGCGTGCCAGGCGGATATTCGCTGATGACGGCTCCCCGTCCGGCGATCCGGTTGAGCAGTGCCGCGTGCCCCGCTGGGTAGCCGACGTCGAGCGCGCATCCGAGCGCGGCGACCGTGCTCCCACCTCCCGAAGCGAGAGCACCCCTGTGCGCGGCACCGTCGATCCCGTAAGCAGCACCGGAGAACACCGCCATCCCACGGCCCGCCAGCGCGTGCCCGAACTCCGCCGCCGTGTGCTCGCCGTACGCGGAGGCCGCGCGAGCGCCGACGATCGCCACCCCGTCGCACGCCGCCTCGTCGAGCCGCACCTCGCCCCGCACCCACAAAGCGATGGGCGCGGCAACGCCGTCGGCTCCCCGTCCGGTGGCCACCTCAAGCGACAACAACGGCCACGCGGGCCACTCGTCGTCCTCCGGAGTCACCAGGCGCGCGCCCATCGCCGCCGCCTCGTCCAGATCCTGTCGCGCCCGGTCGAGGCAGCGGCGGGCCGACGTTTCCTTCAGCACGGCATCGGTGGCCCTGCCTTCGCGGATCAGCTCCGCCGCCTCGACGGGGCCGTGTCCCGCGATGAAATTGACCAGGGCAGGCGCCGGTGGCTCGGCGACTCTGGACAGGTAGGCACGCGCGAGCCGCTCCGACGAGATCATGCCGCTCTCCGATCACGGAACTCCAGCGCAGCGGCCACGTGGTCGCCACAGGGCAGGTCGGCGCCTTCGAGGTCGGCCAGTGTCCAGGCCACCCGCAGACAGCGATCGGCGCCCCGTGCCGTGATGGCACCACTGTCGAGTCCCTTGTCGAGCAACGCGGTGGACCGCGCCGGAAGCGCGAATTCCTTGCGCAACACCGCGCCGGGCACCTCCGCGTTCGTCGACCAGCCACGCGCCGCCCACCGCGCGACAGCTCGGTCGCGAGCACTCAGCACCCTGCTTTTCACTCGAGCGGTCGACTCCGCCTCGTCGGCGAGCGTGGTGCTCATCGCGGTGATCGGCCGCATCCGCACCCGCAGGTCGACCCGGTCGAGCAGCGGGCCGGAGAACCGGCTCGCATAACGCCGCCGCGCGGTGGGCGTACAGCAGCAGTCGACCTCCCTCGGTGGCGCGCACGCGCACGGATTGGCCGCCATCACGAGCTGGAACCGGGCCGGATAACGCACGACGCCGCGCGCCCTCGCGATGCGGACCTCGCCCTGTTCGAGCACGGTACGCAGCGAGTCGAGCCGGTCTCCTCCGTACTCGGTGGCCTCGTCGAGAAACAGGACACCCCTGTGCGCTTTGCTGATCGCACCGGGCATGGCCAGCCCCGTTCCGCCGCCGATCAGCGCCGCCATCGAGATCGAGTGATGCGGCGACACGAACGGCGGCACCCGCACGAGCGGCGCGTCCGGCTCGATGGAGCCGTCGACGGAATGCACCGCCGTGACCTCCAGTGCCTCCTCGTCCGAAAGCGGAGGCAGCAAGCCGGGAAGTCGTTCGGCCAGCATGGTCTTGCCGACCCCTGGCGGTCCCGTCATCAGCAGGTGGTGCCCGCCGGCGGCGGCGACTTCCAGCGCCCAGCGCGCCTCCGGCTGACCGACGATGTCGGCGAGATCGGCGAGACCGGCGGAAGGAGCGCCGGGATCCCGGCTCCGCCTCGGATCGTCCTCCGGTGGGCTGAGCTGGTGTTCGTCCCTCAGCCAGTCGACGACCTCCGACAACCGGGACGCGCCGGCGACCTCGATGCCGTCCACGAGCGCCCCCTCGAACAGCGACTCAAGGGGAACGACGGCCCGCCGGTAGCCGACGCCCCGCGCGGCCAGCAGCGCGGGCAGCACTCCGCGCACCGGCCGTACCCTGCCGTCGAGGGCGAGTTCGCCCAGCAGCACGGTGCCGAGCAACTTCGTGGCCGGTACCGAACCCGAAGCGGCGAGAACGGCGACGGCGATGCCGAGGTCGTAGCCCGAGCCGACCTTCGGCAGGTTGGCCGGTGACAGTCCCAGCGTGACGCTCGTGTCGGGCCAGCGCTGACCACTGTTGCGGACAGCGGCTTTCACCCTGTCCTTCGCCTCGCGCAATCCGGGGTCGGGCAGACCGACCAGTTTGGTGCCCGGCAATCCGGCGCCGATGTCGGCCTCGATCTCGACGAGCCGCCCTTCCAGCCCGAGCAGGGCGACTGACCAGGTGCGCGCCAGCCTCATCAGAACGCACCCCGGAAATGCCGGATCCGCGGCTTCTCCTCCGCGACGCACTCGACGGCGACGACATCGAATCGCACCGGACACCAGGCGACCTTGAACTCGATGAGCCACCTGGTCGCGAGCCGCCTGATTCTGGCGGCCTTGTCGTCGGTCACCGACTCGGCCGGAGTGCCGTACCCCTCGCCCGACCGGGTCTTCACCTCGCACACGATCAGCCGTTTCCGGTCCGTCGCCACGATGTCGAGCTCGCCCTCCCCGCACCGCCAGTTTCGGCTCAGGATCACGAGCCCCTGCTCACGGAGGTGTTCGGCCGCGAGCTCCTCACCCCTCCTGCCCAGCGCTTTTCTCGGATCCCCTGTTTTCCCGCGTTGCGGCGCCATCGCGACACTCACGCTGCACTCCCCCAAGATCTGCCCGGCCCCTCGCCGGTCGCTCCCCTCCGACGTTGCCTCACCACCGCTGCGCCTCACAGAGCGAATTCGCAAATCTGTGGACAACCGGGGCCCTGTGGACAAACTCCTGATCAGCGGCGCCGCGCGGCAGTACGTTGTCGGAGCCCTGTGCTAGGGGCCGACCGCGGCGGGCGAGAAAAGCGCGTGACGACGCGCGGCATCGAACGACGCCGCTCCGGTAAACAGGCGCGGCGATCGCCAGGGGAAGAGGGCTACCCCGCGTACTCGCGAGGTCAGCGGTTCAGCCGCCGAACGGACCGTCCTCGGGCAGCCGCAGCTCGGGCTTGTCGAGTTCTTCGACGTTGACATCCTTGAAGGTGATGACCCGGACATTCTTGACGAACCGTGCGGGCCGGTACATGTCCCAGACCCACGCGTCGGACATGCGCACCTCGAAGTACACCTCACCGCCTCCGTCGCGCACCTGGACATCGACCGCATTGGCCAGGTAAAACCGCCGTTCGGTCTCCACGACATAGGAGAACTGCCCGACGATGTCGCGGTACTCGCGGTACAGCGAGAGCTCCATCTCGGTCTCGTACTTCTCCAGATCCTCTGCGCTCATCTAGTCCGCGCCCCTCCTCGCAAGCTCGTCCGCGGAAGCTCCATTCTGACTCACGTCGTCATCGGCGGCACGCACCGGCGCACGTGCCTGCAACGCGGCGGCCGTCAACATCACCTTGTGTGGTGGCCGCCTGCCGTGGGCTTGCGCCGCGAGCGCGACGTTCGTGTACGACCAGCGATGGACCTCGCTCGGACCGTGTGTCGTCAACGCTTCACCGTGCTCCGTCGTGGTGTAGCCCTTGTGCACGTCGAATCCGTACTGCGGATGCTCGTCGTGCAGCCCCGCCATGATCCGGTCCCTCGTGACCTTGGCCAGTACGGATGCCGCCGCGACACACGCGACGACCCGGTCGCCCTTGATGACGGGAACACTCGGAGCGGGCAGGCCGGGAACCCGGAAGCCGTCGATCAGTACGTAGCCGGGCGAGGTCGCCAGTCCGGCCACCGCGCGCCGCATCCCCTCGATGTTCGTGACGTGGATGCCCAGCGCGTCGACCTCGGAGGGCGGGATGATCACGATCGAGTAATCGACGGCCCTGCGCACGACCTGCGCGTAGACGCGCTCCCTCGCGGCGGCGGTGAGCAGTTTCGAATCGGTGAGTTCGGGCAGCCTGGCTCCGTCGCCGGGGCGCAGGATGCAGGCGGCGACGACGAGCGGGCCCGCACAGGCACCTCGGCCCGCCTCGTCGACTCCCGCGACGGGACCGAGTCCTCGCCGGTCGAGTGCGGCCTGCAACGCCCACGACGTCTCGCCGCGAACCACGGCACGGGGCGGGCGCAGCACCGCTGCGGGTCGAGCGCTCACTCCCATTACCGTCCTCGTCTGCCGACCTTCCCACTGACCGCCGTGCCGATACGGCGACCGAGAGCCAAGGTCGGCCATGCTGCCAGCAAACCGGCCCCCAGCGGCACCCCCTGTTGCCATTCCGGGGCACTGAGGCCCTGCGCTGAGGCGTTGGCGGCTTCCTGCGGATTGTGGTCGCTCACCACTCCCCAGCGGGAGGGCGGCAGAACGATGAGGCGTGCCTTGCCGATGATGTTGTCGACGGGGACGACACCGCGCAGCCCCCCGCCACCCTGGATGCGGGAGTCGGCCGAGTTGTTGCGGTTGTCCCCCATGACCCACACGGCGCCTTCGGGAATCTTCACCGCGGGGAAGTCGCGCTGGACCGGCTGGCCTTCCCAGTGGATGTAGGGCTCGTCGAGCGGCCTGCCGTCGACCAGGACTCTGTTCTCGTCGTCGCAGCACTCGACGGTCTGACCGCCGGTCGCGATGATCCGCTTGACGAAGTCCCGCTCGTCGGGCGGCGCGAGGCCGAACACGGAGCCGATGCTCTGGAAGAACCGCACCACCGCATTGCTGGATTCCTGGACGGGCGCGTCGTTCTCGATCCACGCCTGCGGCCCTCGGAAGACCACGACGTCGCCGGGCTCCGGATCGCTGAAGTCGTAGGTGATCTTGTCGACGAGAATGCGATCCGGAGTGCAACCGGCGCAGCCGTGCAGCGTTTCTTCCATCGAGCCCGACGGGATCATGTAGACCCTGGCGAGGAACTGCTGGATCACGAACGCGAGTACCAACGCGATCACGATCAGGATCGGCAGTTCTTTCCAGAACGAGCGCGGCTTCTTCTGCTTCCGCTTCGAACGAGGCTGGGTTTCCTCGGCACCGGACTCGGATTCGGCTTCGTGACGACCTCGACGATCGTCTTCTTCCGGACGGTCCGGTTCGTCTTCCGCAGCGTTTGAAGGCACAGGCTCGACCACGATGGTCAGGCTACGGTAGCCACCTGATTACTCAGGAGGCAGAGGGGGCTTCGCGGCGTTCCTTGATCTTGGCGGCCTTGCCGCGCAGTTCGCGCAGGTAGTAGAGCTTCGCCCGGCGAACGTCACCGCGCTTCTCGACCTCGATCTTGGCGATGTTGGGCGAGTGGATGGGGAACGTCCGCTCCACACCTACCCCGAAAGAGACCTTGCGGACCGTGAAGGTCTCGCGAATGCCGCCGTTCTGCCTGCGGATGACGACGCCCTGGAAGACCTGGTTACGCTCGCGGTTGCCCTCGATAACTCGGACATGCACCTTCAGCGTGTCGCCGGGGCGGAAGTGCGGGATGTCGGAACGCAGCGACTGCGCGTCCAATGCGTCCAGGGTGTTCATCGGTGATCCGTCCTCGTCTTGATGCGGCTTCGGCATTCCTGCGGGCGCGCGTCTTCCTGACAGGCGGCCCGGGAGTTTAGGCGGCATGCGATCACGCCATCCGGTCAAGTATTACAGACGTCGTCGACGTCTATGCACCGGGCTCCCCGCGAAGCCGGTCGAGCACGGCTCGATCGTGCTTGTCCAGGTGCTCCTCCGGCAGCCTTTCCAGCAGGTCCGGCCTGCGATCGAAGGTTCTGGCCAGTGCCTGATCACGGCGCCACCTTTCGATCAGCGCGTGGTTGCCAGATCTCAGTACGTCGGGCACCGCCCGTTCCCGCCACACCTCTGGCCTGGTGTAGGAGGGCCCTTCGAGCAAGCCGTCGGAGAACGAGTCCTGCTCGGCCGACACCGGGTTGCCGAGCACCCCGGGCAACAGCCTGACGACGGCTTCGACCATCACCAGCACGGCCGCCTCGCCACCGACCAGCACGTAGTCGCCGATGGAGATCTCGTCGACCGGCATGCGTTCCGCCGCGTCGTCGACGACCCGCTGGTCGATGCCCTCGTAGCGACCACAGGCGAACACCAGGTGCTGCTCCGCCGCGTAGGCGTGCGCGAGCTGCTGGGTGAACGGTTTACCGGCCGGTGTCGGTACGACGAGCCGGGTGTCCTCACCACACACTTCGTCGAGCGCGGGACCCCACACCTGCGGTTTCATGACCATGCCCGGTCCGCCACCGTAGGGGGAGTCGTCAACGGCGCGATGCACGTCGTGGGTCCAGTCGCGCAGGTCGTGAACGCCGATGTCGATGAGGCCGCGCTCGATGGCTCTTCCGAGCAGCGCGGCACGCAACGGCTGAAGATACTCGGGAAAGATGGTGACGACATCGATACGCATGGTCAGTCCAGCAGGCCCTCGGGAGGGTCGATGACGACCTTGCCTGCCGTGACGTCGACCTCGGGAACGATGGCCTTCACGAAGGGGACGAGCGCCTCTCCGCCTTCGCGGTCGATCGCGAGGAGTTCGCCGCCTGGCGAATGGACGATCTCCCGCACCGTTCCGACGAGGGTGCCGTCGGCCAGTTCGGCCCGCAGGCCCTCCAGCTCGTGGTCGTAGAACTCGTCGGGATCCTCGATCGGAGGCAGATCACCGGTGTCGCCGAGCAGGATCACGCCCCGCAGTTCCTCGGCGATGGTGCGATCGGGCACCTCGGCGAACCGCATGAGCAGCCGCCCGCTGTGCCAGCGGGCGGCTGCCACGGTGAGCCGGGTCGTATCGCCGTTGCGGGCTTGCCCTGTCAGCACCGTTCCCACGATGAACCGCTCGTCCGGCGAGTCGGTGCGGACATCGACGGCAAGCTCACCGCGAATGCCGTGAGGTTTCGCGATCCGGCCAACGGCGACCTGCACGCGAGCGCCTCAGCGGTCGGTGTCGATGACGTCGACGCGAACGCCCCTGCCGCCGATGGAGCCCATCACGGTGCGCAGGGCGGTTGCCGTGCGCCCGCCGCGCCCGATGACCTTGCCGAGGTCATCGGGGTGGACGTGCACCTCAAGGGTGCGTCCGCGGCGGGTGGTGATCAGCTCGACCCTGACGTCGTCAGGGTTGTCGACGATGCCGCGCACGAGGTGTTCGAGCGAATCGGCGAGGAAGCTCACGCCTCGTCGGCCTTCTTCTCGGTCTCGGCTTCGGCCTTGTCGGCCTTCTCAGCCTTGTCGGCCTCGGCCTTCTTGGGGGCCTTCTTCTTCGGCGTGGTGGCCTCGCCAGCGGGCTCCTCACCGGCAGCGGCCAGCGCCGCGTTGAAGAGGTCCTGCTTTGAGGGCTTGGGCTCGGCGGCCTTCAGAGTGCCCTCGGCGCCGGGGAGGCCCTTGAACTTCTGCCAGTCGCCGGTCACCTCAAGGATGCGCTGCACGGGCTCCGTCGGCTGCGCGCCGACCTTCAGCCAGTGCTGGGCCCGCTCGGAGTCGACCTCGATGAAGCTCGGCTCTTCCTTGGGGTGGTACTTACCGATCGTCTCGATGGCCCTGCCATCGCGGCGGGTACGCGCGTCCGCGACGATGATCCGGTAGTAGGGCGCGCGGATCTTGCCGAGGCGCTGCAGCTTGATCTTGACGGCCACGGGTGTGGGTACTCCTGTCGTTCTCGGTTCTCGGCTCGGGACGCGATCCGAGTGGGGAACCGGATGCGAATGCCCGCAGGTATATGGATGTTCCGGTGCGGTGAGAGGGTCCGACCGGGACACGCAATCGTCTATTTTGCCAGACGGCGGGAATCAGCCTTCCCCGGGGAGCGTGAGTACCCCGTCACCCCTGCGCCCGGCCGCGGGGAACCCGCGGATCGCCGGAGCCCCGACCGAGGTAGTGACGCCGTCGGCCGAGACCCACGGACCGCCGTGAGCCGGGGTGACCACCTCGCGGCTCCACCGCGACGACACCGGCGGGTGTGGCTCAGCCGGTGTGGTCGGCTCGATCGTCGCTGCTGTCCTCGGCTGGGCGCTCGGCAGCCGCGCCATGTTTCTCCTTTCGTCGGTCCGGCTCGCGGTTACGGAGCGCTCGCCAGCCGGAGAAGGCGATGAGCAGCACGATCAGCCCGAGCAGCGACGCCGCGATGGGCTGGGTGAGGAATCCGGACAGCTCACCGTCGAACGTGCGCATCGACCGGCGGAACGCCGACTCGAGAATCCCGCCGAGCACGAACGCGAGCACGAGCGGTCCCGGTTCGAATCCGGTCTTCTTCATCAGGTACCCGAGCACGCCGAGCCCGATGACGAGGAACATGTCGAAGACGTTCATGCGCACCGTGTAGACGCCGATCATCGTGATCAGGATCGTCAGCGGCGCGAGGATCGCCGGCCTTACGCGCAGGATGCGGACGAAGAGGCCGATCAGCGGCAGGCTCATCGCCAGCAACAACAGGTTCCCGATGTACATCGAGTTGACGACGCCCCAGAACAGCTCGGGTTCCTCGTCGACGAGCAGCGGGCCTGGGGTGATGCCCTGCAACAGCAGCGCGCCGAACATGATCGCCATCGTCGCGTTGGCTGGAATACCGAGTGAGAGCAACGGAATGAACGACGAGGTCGCCGCCGCGTTGTTGGCCGTCTCCGGTCCCGCGACGCCCTCGATGGCACCCTTGCCGAAGCGCTCCGGTTTCTTGGTGGTCCTGCGTTCGACGGCGTAGGCGACCATCGATGACATGGTCGCCCCTCCTCCCGGCAGGATGCCGAGGAGGAAGCCGACGACGGAGCCGCGCGAGATCGCGCCGCGTGATTCGCGCAGGTCCTTGCGCGAGGGGTACACCGACCCGACCGGCGCGGGTGGCGGTGCCTTGTGCCGCAACGATTCCAGGTTGTAAAGGATCTCGCCGACGCCGAACAGGCCCATCGCGACGATGACGAAGTCGATGCCGTCGAGCAGGCCGTCGCTGCCGAAGGTGAACCGGGCCGTGCCGAGCAGGGGGTCCTGGCCGATGGTGGCCAGCAACAGCCCGAGCGCGGCCATGAGCAGGCTTTTGGCGACCGAACCGGTGCCGAGCGTGGTGACGAGCAGGATGCCGAGCAGCGCGAGCATCGTGTACTCGGCGGGCCCGAAGTCCAGCGCGAACCCGGCGACGAGCGGCGCGACGAACGTCAGCACCACGATGGAGATCGTGCCGCCGATGAAGGAGCCGATGGCTGCGATGCCCAGCGCGGCACCGGCTCTGCCCTGCTTGGCCATCTCGTGGCCGTCGATGGCGGTGACGACGCTCGACGCCTCCCCCGGCAGCCTGAGCAGCACCGAGGTGATGGTGCCGCCGTACTGGGCTCCGTAGAAGATTCCGGCGAGCATGATGATCGCCGAGGTCGGCTCGATGTTGTAGGTGACCGGAAGCAGGATGGCGATGGTGGCGGCGGGGCCGAGGCCGGGCAGTACGCCGACCAGCATGCCCAGCGTGACGCCGAGCAGGCAGTACAGCAGGTTCTCCGACTGGAACACCACGCCGAAACCGGCGAGCACCGGCGAGAAGAAGTCCATGTGCGGCCTCTCAGAAGTGCACGATGTGCGGCAGCGGCACTTCGAGCCCCGTGATGAAGAGCAGGTAGATCGCGGCGCTGGCCACGACCGACACGACGACCGTGACGAGCCAGGACTCCCTGCCGAGGACCTTGAGCCACAGCACGAGCAGCGCGATGGTGGGGATCTCGAAGCCGACCTGCTCGAACAGTGCCGCGTAGCCCAGCAGCGACAACACGCCGACGACGACGATCACCGAGTCCCGGTTGAACCGTTCCTCTGCACCGGTCGGACTGGATTTGATCACCAGCACGGCGGCGACGACCACCATCGCGACGCTGACCACGAGCGGCCACAGTCCGGGGCCGGGATCGGAGAGGTCGCCGAGGCCCAGTCGCCACGCCGCGATCGCGGCGAGCACTCCGGCGACGAGCGGCACCGTGGCGGCGATGACGTTCTGCCGCCGCGCGTACCGGGCATCCGGCGACTTCGGCGACTTCACCGTGCTCATCGGCTTCTCACTGTCCCGCGAGGTCGATGCCGAGGTCTTCGGTCAGTCGCGCGAACCGTTCACCGCTCTCGCGCAACTGGTCGTCGACCCGCGAACCGTCGACCTCCCAGCGGTTGATGTAGCTCCTCGTCAGCACCTCGCCGTACTCGGGAGAGGCCACGGCCTTGTCGATGGCTTTGGCGAGGGTGTCGCGGACGTCGTCGGGCAGCCCCGCCGGCGCGGCGACGAAGCGCCGCTGGTCGACCACGATGTCGTGACCGGCTTCCCTTGCCGTCGGCACGTCGGGCATCGCGTCAAGCCGTTCCTCGGAGAACACGACGAGCGGGCGCAGCGCTCCGGCCCTGACCTGTTCGACGGCTTCGGCGATCTGGATGGCTCCGACGTCGACCTTTCCGCCGAGTACCGCCGTGGTGAGCGGGCCGCCGCCGTCGAAGGGAACGGCCGCGGCGTCGACCTTCGCCGTGCCGAACAGCAACGCCTGCGCGAGCTGGCTTCCCGTACCCGCCCCCGTCGTGCCGTAGGCGACGCGATCGCGGGCGAGCACGCCGTCGAGGTCGGCTATGTCCGAGGACGCCGAGGTGACCAGTACGTAGTCCTCGACGGCGAGTCCCTTGACGAAGGTCATGTCGTCCAGCTGGATGGCGTCGGGGTCGTCGAGCACGAGCGGGCCGATCGAGAACAGCGACTGGGGCATGACCGCGATCCGGTAGCCGTCGGGGGAGGAACCGAACACGTCCTTGCCCGCGATCTTTCCGTTGGCTCCCGGTTTGTTGACCACGATCGTCTTGACCCCGAGTGGTTCTTCGATGCTCTTGGCGAGTGCCCTCGTGATGAGGTCGGTGCTGCCGCCCGGCTCGGTGGGAACCGTGAACTCGACGGTGCGGCCGGGATAGCCGGATCCACCGTCACCCGAGCCGCCGCCGTTCGAGCCACCTTCGACGGAACAGGCGGTCACGGCGAGCGCCGCTCCCGCGAGTAACGCGCCGAACCGGATACCTCGTGCGCGGGGTTTCGACAGAATCCTCATTGATTCCTCCACAAGGGGTTAACGGGTCGCGCCCACGAGGGCCAGACCTCGGGTCAGCAGGGCGTCGAGCTCGGCGAGATGAGCAGGAGGCAGGTCGGAAAGCGGCGCGCGGACGGGACCGACGCTCGCGCCCCTGAGCCTGGCAGCGGCCTTGACCAGCGAGACGGCGTAGCCGACGCCTTTGTCGCGCAGTTCGACGAGCGGGACGTAGAACGCGGCGAGCAGTTCGTCGACCCTCGCCTCGTCGCCGTCGTGCAGTGCGCGGAAGAACGCCTTGGAGATCTCGGGCGCGAAGGCGTGCACGGCCGAGGAGTACGCGGGCACCCCGATGCCCCGGTAGGCGCGGGCCTGCATCTCAGCCGTGGCGGCGCCGTTGAAGAACAGCCATTCCTCCGGCGCGGCCAGCCGAAGGCGCTGGAGCTGGTCGAGATCGCTGTGCCCGTCCTTGACGCCGATGACGTTCGGGATCCCGGCGAGACCGGCGACGCTCGCGACGGAGATCTTGACCTGCGCTCGTTGGTAGACGATGAGCGGGAGGCTCGTCCTCGCCGCGATGGCCTTGACGTGCTCGACGAGCCCGGCTTGCGGGGTCTCGACGAGGTAGGGCGGCATGAGCAGGATCGCGTCGGCTCCGGCGCGGCCCGCCGCCGCGATGAAGCGGCTCGCCTGTGCCCAGCCGTATCCGGCTCCGGCGACGACCGGCAGCCCGCCGGATTCCTCGACGGCGATGCCGACCAGCGTTTCGTACTCGTCCTCGGCGAGCGAGAAAAACTCGCCGGTGCCGCAGCAGGCGAAGAGCGCGCCGGGGCTCGCGGCGACCTGCGCACGTATGTGGGTCCGGAACGCCTCGCGATCGAGTGCGCCCTCGGCGTCGAACGCGGTCAGCGGGAACGACAACACCGCATCGGCCATCCCGGCCCGCAGCCGCCCGACAACGTCTCCCAGATACGTAGCAGACAAGTTGTCTCCATATGTAGACGCTTGTTATGTGCGGAGCAGTTTGGACCGCAGCTTGGTAGGCTGTCAACCGTGGAAAGTGACCGAGCGACCGGCGTACGTGGCGTGAAATCCGCCGCGAGGACCGTGGACCTGCTGGAACTGCTGGCGTCCCGGCAGAACAGGCCGGCGAGACTACGTGAACTCAGCGACGCGCTCGGCGCCCCTCGCAGCAGCGTCTACGCGCTGATCAGGACGCTCGTCGAGCGCGGCTGGGTGCGCGTCGACATCACGGGCACCCAGTACAGCATCGGCATCAGGGCGCTGCTCGCCGGAACGACCTATCTCGACACCGACCCCTACCTGCGCATCGTGCAGCCCCTCATCACCGATCTCAGCGCGGAACTGGACGAGACCATCCACTATGGACGGCTCGATCGCGGCGACATCGTCTACCTGGCGACCCGGGAATCGAGCAAGTACATCCGGCCCTTCTCCCGGGTGGGAAGGCAACTTCCCGCGTTCAGCACCTCGATGGGCAAGTCACTGCTCGCCGAACGGCTCGACGGCGGAATCGACGAGCACGTTCCCGCCGACGTCACGCCGCTGACGCCCAACACGATCGTCGATCACGACGCGCTGCTGGCCGACCTGGAAAAGACGAGGGAACGCGGCTACGCCATCGACGACGAGGAGAATTACGTCGGCGTGCGGTGCTTCGGATTCGCCCTTCGCTACACCAACCCGGCCACGGACGCGATCAGTTGCTCGGTGCCCGTCACCAGCCTCACCGAGGGCCGCCGCGAGGAGATCGTCGCCGCCATGGAGCGCACGAGGGCCACCATCGAACGCATGGCTCCCTTCGATCTCGCGGCCTCGGCCGAGCTGCCTTCCGGGCGCTGAGCCCGCACATCGTGGATCCAGCCTCCGCGGCGCTGCTCGTCGGCGCCGGTATGGCGGCGGGGCTGGCCGGGTCGATGGCGGGCCTCGCGTCGCTGTTCAGCTATCCCGCGCTACTGGCGGCGGGGCTGCCGCCGATCGCGGCCAACGTCACGAACACCGTCGCGATGCTGTCCACGACGGCCGGTGCCGCAGCCAGCTCCCGCAGGGAATTACGCGGCCAGGGCGGGCGGCTCCTGCGGCTCGGCGTCGTGGCCGTACTCGGCGGCTCGACCGGAGCGCTGTTGTTGCTGACGACGCCGTCGGAGACCTTCGAACTGATCGTGCCGTGGCTCATCGCGCTGGGCTCGGCGTTGCTGCTGTTCCGAAACCGCCTTCGCGAGGCAGCCGACGTGCGATCGGCGGCAAGAGCCGCGCGGGGAGCGACCACGCGCCCTGTGCTCCCTTCGCTGTGCGCGGTGCTGTTCGTCGGCGTGTACGGCGGCTACTTCGGCGCGGGCGCGGGGGTACTGATGCTCGCCGTGCTCTCGGTGTCGGTCACCGAACCGCTTCCGGTGACCAACGCCGTGAAGAACGTCGTCACCGGCGCGGCGAACCTGACCGCCTCGGTGGCTTTCGCGTTTCTCGCACCCGTCGACTGGGCCGCGGCCGGGGTTCTCGCGGCCGGTTCCCTGGTCGGCAGCGCCCTCGGTCCGGTGCTCGTTCGCAAGCTGCCGGAACAGCCGCTGCGGATCGGTGTCTCGCTGGCGGGCTTCGGGCTCGCCGCGCACCTGTGGTTCTCGGCGATCTAACCGTTGTATGACAACTAACCCAGTCATACGATCTCTGACATGTCCTCCGATCGCATCACCTCCGTCCGCCTGTCCTCGGTCCTGCTGCCGCTCCCCCGGCCGATCAGCGACGCCAAGGTCTTCACCGGACGACAACGGCCCATGACCGAGGTCGCCCTGCTCTTCGCCGCGATCGGCACCGAGCAGGGCCTCGCCGGACTCGGATTCGGTTACTCGAAGCGAGCGGGCGGACCTGGCCAGTACGCGCACGCCGCCGAGATCGCGCCGGAACTCATCGGCGAGGACCCCAGCGACATCGCGAAACTGTGGACCAAGCTCATGTGGGCCGGTGCCTCCGTCGGCAGGGGCGGCCTCGCCGCGCAGGCCATCGCTCCACTCGACATCGCACTGTGGGACCTCAAGGCGAAGCGGGCCGGGCTTCCGCTCGCCAAGCTGATCGGCGCGCACCGCGACTCGGTGCGCTGCTACGACACCTCTGGCGGGTTCCTGCACGCGCCGGTCGAGGAAGTGCTCACCAACGCGACCGCGTCGCTGGAAAGCGGCATCGGCGGCATCAAGATCAAGGTCGGTCATCCCGACGCGGGGGTCGACCTTGCCAGGGTCACCGCAGTGCGCGAGCACCTCGGCGACGACGTCGCCCTCATGGTCGACGCCAACCAGCAATGGGACCGCACCTCGGCCCGCCGCATGTGCCGCGAACTCGACCGGTTCGGGCTGACCTGGATCGAGGAACCGCTCGACGCGCACGACGCCGAGGGCCACGCCGCGCTCGCCCGCGCTTTCGACACGCCCATCGCCACCGGCGAGATGCTGACCAGCGTCGGCGAGCACAGGGAACTCATCAGGGCGGGCGCCGCCGACGTGCTACAGCCGGACGCGCCGCGCATCGGCGGCATCACGCCGTTCCTGCGCCTTGCCACCCTCGCCGACCTGCACCACCTGAAACTCGCCCCGCACTACGCGATGGAGATCCACCTGCACCTCGCGGCGACCTACCCCAGCGAAGGCTGGGTCGAGCACTTCGACTGGCTCGAACCGTTGTTCAATGAGCGGATGACCATTTCGGACGGCCGCATGCTGGTTCCCGACCGGCCGGGACTCGGCCTGACCACGAGCGACAAGACCGAGGAGTGGACGACGGACAGCATCGAGGTTCGCTGAGTGCCCGGCCGCACCGAGGAGCTGGTGGCTTCGCTGACCGCGCGCATCCGCGAGGGACTGATCCAGCCCGGCGAACGGCTGCCGACCGAGCACGATCTCGTGCGGGAACACGGGGTGAGCAGGACGGTGGTCCGCGAGGCGATCTCGCGGCTACAGGCCGCTGGTCTCGTGCACACGAGGCACGGCAGGGGAAGCTACGTGCTCGCCCAGCCGAGCACGACACCGTTCGACGTCGGCGCCGCGGGAAAGCTGACCGAACAGGGCGCGGTCGAGCTCATCGAGTTCCGGACCGCGATCGAAACCGAGTCCTCGGCACTCGCCGCGCGGCGCCGCAGCGCGGCGCAACTGGCCGGTATCCGGGAAGCGCTCGACACCTTCACAGCCAGCGGGGGAAACCCCGCTGCCGCCGTCGACGCGGATTTCCGGTTCCACCTGCGCATCGCGCTGGCCTCCGGCAACCGCTACCTCAGCGACCTGCTCACCTCGTTCGGGCCATCGCTGATCGTGATGCACCGCGACCGGCTGCCACCGGAGGCCGGACGGTTCGCGCTGGCCGTCACCGAACACGAGAACATCTACGGAGCCATCGAACGTGGTGACGCCGAGGGCGCCCGGGCCGCCGCGAGGGTGCATCTCGGCAACAGCACGGTCCGCATGCGGGAAAGCCTGCGCACAGCCAAGCGCGAATGACCATCCACAGTGGACCTGCCAGTCTCAGTAGCTCACGACGCCGAGCGCGGTCAGCAGGATCGCGAGCGCGGGAAGGAAGTTGTTCACCTGGTGGGCGACGATGCTGCCGAGCAGCCGCCCCGTCACCAGTCTCGCCAGCCCGATCGGTACCGCGATCACCAGCAACAGCGTGGTACGCAACGGTTCGAGGTGGCTGACCGCGAAGATCGCCGTCGAGAGCAGGAACGCGGCGAAGCGGCCCCACTTCTCGCTGCCCCACTCCAGTCGTTCCGCCGCGCCCCACAGCAATCCCCGGTAGATGATCTCCTCGCAGATCGGTCCCAGCAGCCACAGGTAGAGGAACATCGCGACGGCCGCCGACACCGACATGGGCTTGTTCGCCACGAGCGCGCTGATCGCGGACGTCCCGTTCTCCTCGCCGACCGCCTTGGTCCAGACGAACACCCCGACCATGGTGCACACCAGGCCAAGCGCACCGAACTTGAGCCCGACCTTGACATCGGCCCAGCTCCAGGAAAGGCGCAGGTCGATGAACGGGCCGTTGCCGCGCACCTTGGTGATCACCAGCGCGGTGAGTGCCGCGATCACCGTGGGCGCCATCGTGCCGATCAGCACGTCCCGCACCGGCAGCGATTCGGCGGTCTCCCCTCTGCTGATCACGGCGCCGACGAGCGCGGCCGAAGCGAGCAGCACGACCTCGACGAGCAGGAACGCCCCGAATCCCCAGCGATGGGGTGGCGCGGCGGTACCGGATCCGGCGGGTTCCTCGCGGCCATCCCATTGACTTGCCCCCGTGGCTGGATCAATTCCGGACACCGGTTCCCCCGCGTTCGGTGACGTCACGCCGATCCTCCAATGGGTTGGCACCGGGCTGGGAGCTTACTGCGCGCACACGAGCGATCACGTCCCGATGAACAACAGTAGGGCAGGAGGCAGGTTGTTGGTCGCGTGCGCGATGACGCTCGACCCGGTCCGGCCGGTGATCATCCGCGCCGCGCCGATCGCGAGCCCCTGCCCGAACAGCGCGACGATGCGGGTCGGTTCGCCGTGCAACTGGGCGAACACCAGCGAGGTCAGCACGAGAATCACCCACGGAGGGACCCGGTAGTGGGCGAGCCCGTTCCAGAGCGCGCCGCGCACGAGCAGTTCCTCGGCGAGCGGTGCCCCGACGGCCACGATGATCGCGGCGACGACGAGCCAGCCGACCGATGCCGAGATACCGCCGAACATCTCGTTCAGCGGATCGTCGAGCCGCTGAACCCCGTACACCCCGATCAGGGCGAGGTTGATCAGGTAACCGGTGAGCAGCGCGAACCCGCCGCACGCGAGCCCGACCTTGACGTCCCTCGCGGTGGGGAGCAGTCCGAAATCGACCCGTAGTCCCCTCCCCCACAGCCACGAGCCGATCGCGGGCAGCAATCCGAGCAGGATGTTGGGGACGAAAGCCAGCAGGACGAGCGGTCCCAGTCCGGTGAGTTGCAGCGAGTTGAACTTCGCTCCGCCGCCGAGCACGACCGCGGCGAGGACGAGGGAGAGCAGGTAATAGCCGCCGATACCGAGGAAGAAAGTGAGGAGACCCCAGTGTGCTCCGAGTACGAGCCCATCCCGCGCGGCCGGTGAGTGTTCCTCTTCCCGCACCGGACCTCCCGGGTCACCATGGCCACCCCGAACCATTGACGCCGAGTACCCACCCGGTGCCAGGCCGTAACCACCCTCGGGAACTACCTTAGTGTGTCTGAGAATCATCGTGTAAGCGGCGGAGCCGCTTGGAGCGGGCAAGCAACCGGCACCGCAGCGGGTTCTGAGGTGGTTTCTCCGCGAGGACAGCGTCGACGTGGTGTATCGGAATACATGAGAAGACGATCCCGCAGCGAGGAGCCACCTCAGGTTCCGCCACCCGCACCGGAACCCAAGCCACCCCAAACCAACGCTAGTGGCGGGTTGCCGAATCGATCACCTTGCCGCGCAAGATGATATGCAGAGGTTCCCGCAACACGGCCAGGTTCTCTCGCGGATCGTCGGCGAAGACGAGCAGGTCGGCGGGCGCGCCGTGGCTGATCGACTTCTCGGAAAGCCACTCCCTGGCCGCCCAGGACGCGGCGCCGAGCGCCTGCTCGGCCGACATGCCGGCCCTGTGCAGTGCCTCGATCTCGTCGACGATCCTGGCGTGGGCGACCATCCCGCCCGCGTCGGTTCCCGCGTACACGGCGACCCCGGCGTCGACGGCGGCACCGACCACGTCGGTGACGCCCGCGTGCAACGCCCTCATGTGCGCCGCGTACGCGGGGTACCTGCTCGCCTTGTCCGCGATGCCGGGGAAGTTCTCGATGTTGATCAGGGTCGGCACCAGCGCCGTCCCTCGCCGCGCGAGTTCGGCAAGCAAATCCGCCGACAAGCCCGTGCCGTGTTCGAGACAGTCGATCCCCGCGCCGATGAGTCCAGGCAGCGCGTCCTCGCCGAACACGTGCGCGGTGACCCTCGCCCCCGCCTCGTGAGCGACCTCGACCGCCTCGGCCAGCACGTCGTCCGGCCACAACGGCGCGAGATCGCCCTTCGACCTGTCGATCCAGTCGCCGACGATCTTCACCCAGCCGTCGCCATCCGCCGCCTGCTCGGCCACGGCGGCCGGCAACTCACCCGGACCGGCGAGGTCGATTCCCAGACCGGGGACGTAGCGCTTCGGCAGGGCGAGGTGCTGCCCGGCGCGGATGATCCTCGGCAGCCCCGGCCGCTCCTGGAGTGGCCTGATGTCGATCGGCACCCCGCAGTCCCTGATCAGCAGCGTTCCGGCCGCCGCGTCCATCGCCGCCTGGTCCGCCGCCTCTTCGAGGCTCGTCGGACCGGCCACCCCGATGCCGGGATGACAGTGCGCGTCGACCAGCCCGGGAATCACGTACCCGCCACGCAACGGCGTGACCGGCCGGTCGCCGGGCGGTTCGAAGGAGATCCGTCCCTCGGCGATCCAGATGTCGCGCTCACTGCCTTCCGGCAGCACCGTTCCGGTGAGCTGGAATGCCGTCCCCGGCATCCCTCACTTGCCCTTCTTCGGCAACTTCAGTTTCGAGGGATCGAACCCGGGCGGAAGGTCGTTCAGGCCACCGCCGAGCTGGGAAAGGTCGGGCATACCGCCGCCGCCCGCGGCGGGCGGGAAGCCGCCGGGAAGACCGCCGGGGAAGCCGCCGCGCGCCTTCTGCTGGTTCGCGTTGCGGCCCTTGCCCTTCTTGCCCTTCTTGCCCTTGCGGACGTTCTGCTTCTTCGTGGCGCTGCCGCCTCCGAAGCCGAACCGGCCCGCCATCTGCTGCATCATCTTCCTGGCGTCGTAGAACCGGTTGACGAGGTCGTTCACCTCGCGGACGGCGACCCCGGAGCCGCGGGCGATGCGCTGCCTGCGCGAAGCGTTGATCAACTTGGGGTTGGCCCGCTCGTCGGGCGTCATTCCCCTGATGATGGCCTGTAGCCGGTCGAGCTGCTTGTCGTCGACCTGGGAGAGCTGGTCCTTCATCTGACCGGCACCGGGCAGCATGCCGAGCAGGTTGCCGATGGGCCCCATCTTGCGGACGGCGAGCATCTGCTCAAGGAAGTCCTCAAGGGTCAGGTCGCCGGTACCGAGCTTCGCGGCGGCCTGCTCGGCCTTCTCCTGATCGAAAGCCTGCTCGGCCTGCTCGATGAGGGTGAGCATGTCGCCCATGCCGAGGATGCGGCTGGCCATCCGGTCGGGGTGGAAGACGTCGAAGTCCTCCAGCTTCTCCCCGTTCGAGGCGAACAGGATCGGCTCGCCCGTCACCTGCCGCACCGACAGCGCCGCGCCACCACGCGCGTCGCCGTCGAGCTTGGTCAGCACGACGCCGGTGAAGCCGACACCGTCGCGGAACGCCTCGGCCGTCGTCACCGCGTCCTGGCCGATCATGGCGTCGACCACGAACAGCGTCTCGTCCGGCTCGACGGCGTCGCGGATGTCGGCTGCCTGCCGCATCAGTTCCTCGTCGACACCGAGCCTGCCCGCCGTGTCGACGACGACCACGTCGTGCTGCGCGTGCTTGGCCTCTTCGATGCTGCGCTTGGCGACGTCGACGGGGTCGCCGACACCGTTGCCGGGCTCGGGAGCGAAGGTCGCGACACCCGCACGCTCACCGACCACCTGGAGCTGGGTGACGGCGTTGGGCCGCTGGAGGTCACACGCGACGAGCAGCGGCGCGTGCCCCTGCTTCTTGAGCCACGTCGCGAGCTTGCCAGCCAGCGTCGTCTTACCCGAACCCTGGAGACCGGCGAGCATGATCACGGTCGGCGGGTTCTTGGCGAGGTTGAGCCTGCGGGTCTCGCCGCCGAGGATCGCGACGAGCTCCTCGTTGACGATCTTGATGACCTGCTGGGCCGGGTTGAGGGCCTGCGAAACCTCTTCGCCCTTGGCCCGTTCCTTGATGTGGCTGATGAACTCGCGCACAACAGGAAGGGCGACGTCGGCCTCAAGCAGGGCGATGCGGATCTCGCGCGCGGTGGCGTCGATGTCGGCGTCGGAGAGCTTTCCCTTGCCTCGGAGGTTCTGCAGAACCGACGTCAGCCGGTCGGAGAGGGTGTCGAACACGGAAGCACGCTCCAGCGGGTCGCGGTTACTCAGCCGGCGCGCTGGCCGACAACACCCCAGGGTACTGACCGGCGGTCGCCGCCGAATCGACCGGCCCGATCCCACCGGGCCGTCCGACCGGGTCAACTCCCCTGCCCCGGCCGGACGGTGGGTCCCCGGTGGGCCCCATCGGCCCGGCAGCGTTCGCCAGACCCCCAGTACCAGGCGACCGCTGCCGACGGTGCCGATACCGCTGACACCGCCGAGAAGGACCTCTCACCGAGGCGACTCCCAGCCTGCCGGTCCGGGGGCAGGCCGGGGCAGCGTGAAGACACCGGAACCGCGCTAGGTAGATCTACCCACGACCGGCGCTCACGCCGTGCTTCTCACGGGATCAACGATTGGTCCTCGGCGCGGACCTGGCCTGCTCGGCGGCGCGCCGCGCCTGTTCGGCGGCGGTTTCCGCCCGCCGAGCCGCCTCACCGGCCCGCCCGGCCGGCTCAGCCGCGCCCTCGGCCCCCGCCTGATCGGTGTCCGCCCTGTCCTGAGTGCTCTCCTGCAACGCGCGCAGCAACTCGGCGACGCCCTCCTCCTGCACGGTGGCGCTCGGCGTCAGCACCTCACGGCCCTCGATCCTCGCCTCGATCAGCTCGGCGAGCGCGTCGGAGTAGGTGTCGGGGTAGTCGGCCGGATCGAAGCCGAGGGACAGATTCTCGATCATGTTCGCGGCTGCCTTGACCTCCGTCACGCGCAGGTCGACGTCCTCGTGCAGGAAAGGAAAGTCGGGGGTACGGATCTCGCCCGGCCAATGCATCGTGTCGAGCATGACCACCTTGCCGCGCACGCTGAGCGCGCCGAGCGTTTCCCGCTGCCTGATGGTGACCCGCACGACCGCGACCCTGCCCGCCTGCTGCAACGCCTCACCGAGCAGTACGTAGGGCTTGGTCGCGGGAACCTCGGGTTCGAGGTAATAGCTTTTGACGAAATACAAGGGATCGATGTCGCCGGGATCCACGAAGCCCAGTATCTGTATGGAATGCGCGGTCGGCAGCGCGACGTCGGCCAGTTCGGCGAGGTCGGCCTCGGACAGTACGACGACCTCACCGCCCGCCGTGGTGTAGCCCTTGGCGATTTCCTCTTGCGGCACCTCGGCGTCGTCGACCTCGCACACCCGCTTGTACCTGATGCGCCCACCGTCGACGGCGTGCACTTGCGTGAGGCCGCTGCTGTATTCGCCGGTCGCGCTGTACGCCTTGACCGGTATGGCGAAACTGCCGAAACCGATGGTGCCTTTCCACACGGTGCGCATAACCGGAAAGACTAGTCAGCCATCCGGTGGGCAGGTAGCTACAAACGGGTGTCCGGACCTGCGCTTTCTACAACGGAACGCGCCAGTGGACCCGCTTCGGCGAGCGCGTCGGCCGAACAGCCGAACGCGGTGGAAGCCGCTCGGAGTACGTCGACGAGCGCGGTGGTCTCGGCGGAGGGGGCCGCGCTGAGCGCGCCGTGTTCGAAGCCCTGCCCCACCTTGTCGGCGAGACCGGAAAGCGTGCCGGTGAGTCCCTTCGCCGTGGCCACGACGGCGTCGAGCAGCGCGCCGAGATCGGCGGCGTCGACGTTGCGCGCGTTCGCCAGTTCTTCCGCGCAGGCCCGCAAATGCGAAGCCGTCACCGTGACCGGCAGGACAGCGGGTTCCAGCTCCGTCATGGCCGACATCGTGCCATCCCCGCCGCCCTCAGTCCCGCCGCGACACCCCGGCGGTGCTCAGGAAGCCGCCCGCAGCACCGTTTTCTCGACCCGCTGCCGCCAACCTTCGTCGACGGCCCCCTTTTCCGGTGACACGGCGAAGGAGTCGACGACGGAACCGCCGAGCGTGGCGACCTTCGCCCAGCGCACCCGCGCCTCACACTCGCGCAAAGCTCCAGCCACGCGGTACAGCAGGCCGATGCGGTCCAGTGCCCGCAGTTCGAGCACGACGGTGTCCCGGCCGCGCGTCTCGTCGTCGAACCAGAGCACCCTCGGCGGAAAAGGAGGCGTCACGGGCGCGAGGTAGGTCTGTTCCTTCTCGGCCAGCCGCGCGGCGAGCGCGAGCCCGCCGGCCACGGCTCTGGCGAACTGTTCTCGCAGCAGCGCCGGGTCGGGCAGCGAACCGAACCTCGGTGAGGCGGTGAAAACGCCCGACCTTCCGCCGTCGTGGCCGCGCAGCACCGCCGTGTGCACGTCGAGCGAGTTGAGCGCGAGCACCCCGGCCGCCGGTGCGAGCAGGTGCGTTCCGGAGGGGACGGCGAACACCACGGTCGCGAGGTTCCCTGTCGCGGTCACCAGCGCCTGGCCGCGCGAGGAGCGCACCGCGCGGGCCACGAGTTCCCGCTGCCGGTGATCGACCGGCTCCGGTTCGGTGAACGGCTTGCCCCGCATGGTTTCCCCGCACCTGCCGACCAGTTCGGCGACGAGCTTGGCCTTCCACTCGGTCCACACCCCGCGACCCGTCGCGAGCGCGTCGGCCTTCGCCAGCGCGTGCAGCAGCTCAAGCAGCAGCGGTTCGCCGCCGAGCGTCGTGACGACCCGTTCCACGGTCTCCCGCTCGCCGATGTCCCTTCGCGTGGCCGTGTCCGGAAGCAGCAGGTGGTGCCGCACCATTCCCTCGACGATCGCCCTATCCACAGTGGACAGACCGACACGGGTGGCCACCTGTACCGCGATTCTGGCTCCGAACTCGGAATGGTCGGTGTCCCTTCCCTTTCCGATGTCGTGCAGCAGCGCCCCCAGCAGCAGCAGGTCCGGCCTCGCGACGTCGGCGCTGAGCCTCGCCGCCTCGACGCACGTCCGCACGAGGTGCCTGTCGACGGTCCACGCGTGCACCGGTTCCCTCGGCGGCAGATCGCGCACGGCTCCCCACTCGGGGAACAACCGCGCCCACAAACCGGTGCGGTCGAGCGCCTCGACGGCGTCGACGAGCCCTTCGCCCGCGCCGAGCAACGCGGTCAGCGCGGCGCGGGCCGGCTCAGGCCACGGCGATCTTGGCTCCGGCGCCGAATCGGCGAGCGTGCGCAGGGTGCCGTGCGCGATGGGCTTGGTCGCGCGTGCCGAGGCGGCGGCGACCCGCAGCAGCAACGCCGGATCCTTCGCGGGCCTGGCGTCTCTGGCCAGCGCGACCTCCTCGCCATGCAGCACGACCCCGTCGTCGAGCGGGACCCTGCCGGGTCTTCGGCCGAACCGGCCACGCGGCGCTTCGGCGGTCCGCAACGCGACATCCACCGCGTAGGCGACGGCCCTTCCCGCTCCGGACAGCCTGCGGGCGAGCGCGAACCGGTCGCCGAGTTCCAATTCGGCCGCCACCGGGTCCGCCTCCGCGGCGCCGAGCACGTCCCGTTCGCGCCGCGATTCCCTTCGCAACTCCGTGCGCACGTCGAGCAGCAGCTCCCTTGCCGCTCGCAGTTCCTCACCCGGCCGGTCGATGAGCTGGGCCGTCGCGAAGGCATCCAGCAGACCGAGGTCGCGAAGCCCTCCCCTGCCGTGTTTGAGGTCGGGTTCGGCCGACTGGGCCAGTTCACCAGTGCGCCGCCAGCGTTGCCTTGCCGCCTCGGCGATCTCCGGCATCCTGGCGCGCACGGTGCGCCGCCACTGGTCGCGGGCCGCACCCGCGAGCCGCGCGGTCAGCTCCGCGTCGCCCGCGATGTGCCGCGCGTCGAGCAGCCCGATGGCGGTCCGCACGTCGTCCTCGGCGACCTTGAGCGCCTCGCCGGGTGTGCGCACCGCGTGATCCAGCCCCACCTTCTCGTCCCACAGCGGGTACCACAGCGCGTCCGCGATCCGGCCGACGCCGGGCGCTCCGTTGTGCACCAGCACGAGGTCGAGGTCGGAGAACGGGACGAGTTCACGGCGGCCGAGGCCGCCGACGGCGACCAGCGCGACACCGGAACGAGCGGTGCCGACACCGGCCGCCGCGGCGGCCTTGCCGAGCCAGAACTCATAGAGGTCGACCAGCGCCGACCGCAGCGCGGCGGCACCGGCCCTTCCCCTCCGTCCGTTGCGGCCGTCGAGCAGCTTGCCCGCCGCCTCGGCGAGTCCCGCTACCGCCACGGCTGCCTACAGCGCATCCGCGCCACGTTCACCGGTGCGGACCCTGACCACCGTGTCGACGGTCGTGACCCACACTTTCCCGTCGCCGATCTTGCCGGTGTGCGCGGCGCCGACGACCGCGTCGATGACCTTCTCCACGTTCGCGTCGTCGGTCACCACCTCGACCTTCAGCTTGGCGACGAAGTCGACCGCGTACTCGGCGCCCCGGTAGACCTCCGTGTGTCCCTTCTGCCTTCCGTAGCCCTGCACCTCGCTCACGGTCATGCCGAGCACGCCGAGCTGTTCGAGCGCGGAGCGGATGTCGTCGAGCGTGAACGGCTTGACGATCGCGGTGATCAGCTTCATGACTTGCTTCCCTCCAGCCTCTTGGCTCCAGAAGCGGCACCGGTCTCCACGGAGGAGGGCCTTCCGCCCCTGCCGCCCGCGAAGTCGTAGGCGGCCTCGGCGTGCTCCGCCTCGTCGATTCCGGTGACCTCGTCCTCGGTGGACACCCGCACGCCCATCACGGCCTTCACGGCGAGGCCGAGGAGCGCGGCGACGAGACCCGAATAGACCATCACGGCCAGCGCGCTGACGACCTGTTTGCCGAGCAGCGCGGCGCTGCCGCCGTAGAACAGCCCGTCGGCTCCGTCGGGCGCGACGCTCACGGTGGCGACGAATCCGAGCATGACCGTGCCGACGAGACCACCGACGAGGTGGACGCCGACGACGTCGAGCGAATCGTCATAGCCGAGCCGGTACTTGAGCCCGACGGCCAGCGCGCACAGCACACCGGCGATGGCGCCGATCGTGAGCGCGCCCCACGTGTCGACGTAGGCACACGCGGGGGTGATGGCGACGAGGCCGGCGACGACACCGGAGGCCGCGCCGAGACTCGTCGGCTTGCCGTCCCTGATGCGCTCAAGCAGCAGCCAGCCCAGCATCGCCGCGCACGTGGCCGTGACGGTGTTGACGAAGGCGATACCGGCGACACCGTCGGCGGCGTAGGCCGAACCGGCGTTGAACCCGAACCAGCCGAACCACAGCAACCCGGCGCCCAGCATCACGAACGGCAGGTTGTGCGGTTTCATCGGCTCCTTCGGCCAGCCGGCCCGCTTGCCGAGCACCAGCACGAGACCGAGCGCCGCGGCCCCGGCGTTGATGTGCACCGCGGTTCCGCCCGCGAAGTCGAGCGCGCCGAGTTCGCCGATCCAGCCGCCGTCGGCCCACACCCAGTGGGCGACCGGGAAGTACACGATCGTGGCCCACAGCCCACCGAACAACAGCCAGGCACCGAACCGCATGCGATCGGCGACCGCGCCGGAGATCAGCGCGACGGTGATGATCGCGAACATCGCCTGGAACGCGACGTCGACCGTGCCCGCCGTCGGATCACCCTCCGGCGTCATCAACCCGCTGAGCCCGAGCATCTCGAACGGGTTGCCAAGCAGGCTCCCGATGTCGCTGCCGTAGGTCATCGAGTAGCCGTAGATCACCCACAGCACCCCGATGAGACCGATGCTGCCGAAGCACATCATGAGCATGTTCAGCACGCTTTTCGAGCGCACCATTCCTCCGTAGAAGAAGGCCAATCCCGGCGTCATCAACAACACCAGGGCGGCACTGATGAGCAGCCAGGCCGTATTCCCTTCCACGCTTGTCCTCCTTCGAGAGCCGTGCATATTCGCGATTGCGGCACAGCATCGGAAAAGCGTGTTGCGCTGAATGGTTTCGCGCGTTTCGAAGTTGTGAACCAAACCGAATGGGATGTTACGGATACGTTTCGTGACAACCGTGCCGATTCGTCCGGTCAGGAAACGTCGTGGTCGAATATGGTCCGTGAGCTCGCGAGGAACGACCGCCCCCAGGCTGCCCGCCGCCGTGGCCCGCGCACTGCGCTGCTCGGTCTGCCACGCGCCGTTCGAAGCACCAGGCAATGGTCTTCGCTGCGGGCGAGGGCACTCGTTCGACGCCGCGAAACAGGGCTACGTCAACCTGCTGCACGCCAAGGTCGCAGCCGGTACCGCCGACACCACCGAGATGGTCGCGGCCCGCACCGCCTTTCTCGGCAGCGGTTTCTACGCCCCGCTCGCGGGGCTGCTCGCCGACTCGGTTCCCGGCGAACCGGACCTCGTCGTCGACGCGGGCGCGGGCACCGGGTACTACCTCGCCCGCGTACTCGACCGGTTCGCCGCAGCCACGGGGCTCGCGCTCGACGTGTCGGCGGCGGCATTGCGCAAGGCCGCCAAGGCACACCCCCGCGCCGGCGCGATCGGCTGGAACCTGTGGGAACCGTGGCCGGTGGCCGATGCCACCGCCGACGTCGTGCTCAACGTGTTCGCTCCCCGCAACGCGGCCGAGTTCCATCGCGTGCTGTGCCCCGACGGTGTCCTGCTCGTCGCGGGACCCGCGAGCGGCCACCTCGGTGAACTCGCGAGCACGCTCGGCCTGCTCGACGCCGAGTCCGGCAAGGAGAAACGCCTCGGAGCCACGCTCGGCTCGCACTTCGAACTCGTGAGCAGGCGGGAAACCACCCACGCGGCCGAACTCACCGCCGAGCAGGTCAGGCACGTCGTCACGATGGGCCCCAACGCGCACCACCTGCACAGGGACGGACTCGGCGAGCGGCTGGCCGAACTCACCGCCTCGATGACCGGCACGCTCACCGTCACCACCAGCTTCCATGTCTCCGCCTACCGGAGGTCGCCATGAGCACCGAGGTTCCCGCGACCGTGCTGGCCGACGAGACGTGGCTGCGCGCCGATCTCGGCCGCGCCGCGAACCTCTACGGCAGGGCCGAGCCAAAGGTGCTCGGCACGATCCGCTGGTACTCGGCCTCCTCGGTGCTCGTCGCACCGGCGCTGGAACCGTTCCTGCACAGCGGAATCGTTCTCGATCCCTCGCTGGAGTCCGTTCTGCTCACGATGCACCCCGACGGCCGGTACCTCGACGCGCGCGCGACACGCACGCTCGGTGACTCCGGGCTGAGCGCGCTCGGAACGGCGCTCGGTGAGGCGCTGGAGCCCGCCGTCACCGCGGCAGCCTCGGTGTGCGGCGCGACGCCGAGGTCGCTGTGGGCCATCGCGCTCGACTCCGTCGCCAACCGCCTGCTGTGGGCGGGATCGGCGCTGGGAAGCACCGAGTCCGCGATGGAACTCGCGGCGCCGCTGGCCGAGGCGATCGGGCACGGCGTCCCTCTGCCCCGCTTCACCATGGCAGGCGGCAACGCCGACCGGCCCGTCGTGCGGCGAGCCTCGTGCTGCCTGATCTACCACGCCGGTTCCGAGAAGTGCACGAGCTGCCCCCGGCAGACCCCTGCCGAGCGGCAGCGCCGTCTTCGCGCCCTTCTCGGGTGAGCACTTCGTCACCTAGTGTGGTGGGTAATGAACGAGCGAAGCTGGGGATTCCGCACCCGTGCTCTGCACGCCGGCGGTACGCCCGATCCGACGACCGGCGCGAGGGCGGTACCCATCTACCAGAGCACGAGTTTCGTGTTCTCCGACGCCGACGACGCGGCGAACCTGTTCGCACTGCAGAAATACGGCAACGTCTACAGCAGGATCGGCAACCCGACGGTCGCCGCGTTCGAGGAACGCATGGCCAGCCTGGAAAACGGCATCGGAGGGGTCGCGACGAGCAGTGGCATGGCGGCCGAGTTCCTGACCTTCGCGGCACTCGCCGAGGCGGGACAGCACATCGTCGCGGCGAGCGGGCTCTACGGCGGCTCCGTCACCCAGCTCGACGGAACATTGCGCAGGTTCGGCGTCGACACCACGTTCGTCTCCGGTGACGACATCGACGACTACGCCGCGGCCGTCACCGACAAGACCCGCCTGATCTACACCGAGGTGATCGGCAACCCGAGCGGCACCGTCGCCGACCTGACCGGGCTCGCGGAACTCGCGCACGCCAACGGCTTGCCGCTCGTCGTCGACGCGACGCTCGCGACGCCCTACCTGTGCCGTCCCATCGACCACGGCGCCGACATCGTGCTGCACTCGGCGACCAAGTTCCTCGGAGGGCACGGCACCACACTCGGCGGGATCGTCGTCGACTCCGGAACCTTCGACTGGGGCAACGGCAGGTTCCCCCGCATGACCGAGGTGGTCGACAGCTACGGCGGGCTTCGATACTGGGAGAACTTCGGCGAGTACGCCTTCTGCACCCGGCTGCGCGCCGAACAGCTCAGGGACATCGGCGCCGTGCTCTCCCCGCACTCGGCTTTCCTGCTGCTGCAAGGCATCGAGACACTTCCGCAACGGATGACCGAGCACGTGGCCAACGCCAAGGCGGTCGCCGAATTCCTCGAAGCCGACAAGCGCGTGGCATGGGTGAGTTACGCGGGCCTTCCCGGGCATCCACATCACGGCAGGGCGGGTCGCTACCTGCCGCAGGGCCCCGGAGCGGTGTTCTCCTTCGGCATCAAGGGCGGAAGGGCGGCGGGCGAACGGTTCGTCGACTCCGTCGAACTGCTGTCACACCTGGCCAACGTCGGTGACGCGAGGACACTCGTCATCCACCCCGCCTCGACGACCCACCAGCAACTTTCCGACGAACACCTGCGCGCGGGCGGGGTCGGTCCCGACCTCATCCGGCTCTCCGTCGGGCTCGAAGACGTCGAGGACATCCTCTGGGACATCGATCGCGCTCTCACGAAAGCGGTGCGGGAATGAAGGAGCACGTGCCAGCCACGGCGCGGCGACGGCAGGAACTGCTGGCCCGCACGACGTCGGTGACACTCGTCGGCGCCTCGGCCAATCCCGCGCGCCCCAGCTACTTCGTGGCGACCTATCTGCTCTCCTCCACCGGCTACGCGGTCAACTTCGTCAATCCTGGAATCACCGAACTGCTCGGCAAACCCGTCTACCCCAGCCTCGATGCCGTGCCGGGCGGTGTCGACCTGGTGAGCGTCTTCCGCAAGCACGAGGACCTGCCTTCGGTGACCGGCGAGGTCATCGCCGCCGGGGCGCGCACCCTGTGGTTCCAGCTCGGCCTGTGGCACGACGACTCGGCCGAACTGGCCGCGGCGGCGGGACTCGACGTGGTGATGAACCGGTGCGTGAAGATCGAGCATGCCCGCTTCGCAGGCGGGCTCCACCTCGCCGGATTCAACACGGGCGTCATCAGTTCCCGTCGCCGCCCGCCGCTGTGAACCGCTCGGCGAGCTCCGCGCGTCCTCGCTCGGTGAGCCCGCCGAGCAGCCGCAGCCGCGCGAGGCCGCCGTCGGGGTAGATGTCGAGCCGCACGTGAGTGGCCTCGTGCGGCGCGGTGACCGGGAACCGGTGCCGGGTGTCGGGCTGCAACCTGGTCTTCGGCAACAGTTCGTGCCAGCCGCCGTCAGGGGTCACGGCCCAGCTCAGCGCCGCCCATCCCGGGGCGTTGCCGCGCAGGTTGCTGGTGTCCAGTTCGGCGAACCGCACGACACCGGCCGCCGCGAGCCGGATGACGGCCCAGTCGTTGCCTTCGTCGCGCCGCCGCGCCGTCTCCCAGCCTTCGGCCTGGTGCGCGGCGAGCCCGGGGGCGAGCATGTTGGACGGCGAGGAATAGAACATGTCGCTGCATCCCACGCAGGTGGCACCGTTCTCAGCCGCCGCGAGATCGACCGCGCCGGGATCGAGCAGCGCGGGGTCGGGAACGGCGACCCCGTGTACCCGCAGCCGCGCGACCCCGCCGTCCGGGTGCATCGTGAGCCGCACGTGCGTGTACCTGCGCGAGCTCCGCACGGGGAGGAAGTTCTCGCTGTCGCCGGTCACCTCAGCCCGTTCGGCCAGCGGTTCCCAGGTCATCGCGCGCAACTCGGCCGCGCTCGGGTACCCGGCGACCGCGCAGGCCTCGACCGTCACCCTCGGCGGGTAGTTGCCTTTGAAAAACGCGGTGTCCACGACGATTCCGCTGATCACCCCGGCGAGGCCGAGCCGGACGATCGCTGTGTCGTCGGCGTCGTCGCTGTCGTCGCCGGTCTCGCGGTGGCGGCGGGTCTCCCAGCCATCGTAGAGCTGCCCCCTCGGCCCGAACGTCTCCGGCTGATGTCTGGGGCGCCACGGGTTGACGAGGTTTTCCTTCTCTGCGAACAGCTCGTCGCTTGCCCACATCACGGTCGCGCCGAAGACTCGGGAAGCCAGATCGAGCTGCCGTGTCCACTCAGGACGGTCGTTCACGTGCCCTTCCTTTCCAGTAACCTTCCGCGCGGCCGATCGCCGGTGATCCGCTCGCCGCGCAACCAGGTCGAACGCACCACACCGGCAAGCGGGCGCGCGTCGTAGGCGCTCACCGGGTTGCGGTGAGCCAGCGTGGCCGCGTCGACCACGAACGCCTCGTCGGGGGCGACGACACAGAAGTCGGCCGAACATCCCGGCGCGATCCGGCCCTTTCCAGTCAGCCCGGCCAGTTCGGCGGGCCGCGTCGCCATCCAGGACACGACGTCGGCCAGCGAGAATCCTCGCTGCCGCGCCCCCGTCCACACGGCGGGGAAAGCCACCTGCAATCCGGCGATCCCGCCCCACGCCTCGCCGAAATCGCCGCTGTCGAAGCGTTTCAGCTCAGGGGTGCACGGCGAATGGTCGCTGACGACACAGTCGATGATCCCGTCGGCAAGCCCCTGCCACAGCCGTTCCCTGTTCGCCGCGCCCCTGATCGGAGGGCAGCACTTGAACTGGGTCGCGCCGTCGGCGATCTCCTCGGCGACGAAACTCAGGTAGTGCGGGCAGGTCTCGGCGGTGACGGCGAGCCCTTCGGCTCTGGCCGCCGCGAGCAACGCCAGCGCGTCGGCCGAGGCCAGATGCAGGATGTGTACTCGCGCGCCGGTTTTCCTCGCCAGCTCGATCACCATGGCGATCGCCGCGTCCTCGGCTTCCGGAGGCCGGGACGCGAGGAACCCCGGATAGTGCCTCCCGTGCGGATCGGGTGCCCGCTCGATGACGGCGGCGTCCTCGGCGTGCACGATCAGCAGTCCGTCGAAGTCGCGAAGGGTCCGCATCGCGGCTTCGAGCCCTTCGGGGTCGAGCGGCGGGAACTCGTCGACGCCGGAATGCAGCAGGAAACTCTTGAAACCGAACACGCCTTCGTCGTGGAGGGGCCGCAGGTCGGGAAGGTTGCCGGGGATCGCTCCTCCCCACAGGCCGACGTCGACGTGGATGCGGCCACGCGCGGCCTCACGTTTCGCGGCGAGCGCGGCCACGTCGACGGTCGGCGGCAGGCTGTTGAGCGGCATGTCGACGAGCGTGGTGATGCCGCCGGCCGCCGCCGCGCGGGTCGCGGAGGCGAACCCCTCCCATTCCGCGCGGCCCGGATCGTTGACGTGCACGTGGGTGTCGACGAGGCCGGGCAGCAGCACGACGTCCTCGCCGAGGTCGACGACGTCAGGGGGGAGACCGGAGTCCCCCGGCGAGGAGTACGGCTCGACGGCAACGACGTAGCCGTCCTTGACGCCGACGGTCACCGCGACCTCGCCGGAGCCACCGCGACCCGGCGTGCCGGAGTCACCAGGCGTGCCGGAGTCACCGAGGACGGCCCGCCGAGCCCGGATGACCAGATCCAGGTCACTCACCTCCCCACCCCTCCCCCGCGAGTCCCCCGTCCAGGACGCCGAGATCCGCACTCACGACGGCGAAATCCGCACTCAGGGCAACACCGGCCACCGAACCGTGCCACGGACTCACACCCCTTCCCGGTCGGCGGCGGGTGCCGCCGCCTTCGCCCGCTCGCCGAAGATCACGTTCAGCAGCACCGCCGCGATGCAGCCCGCGCTGATTCCCGAGTCGAGCACCGTCCTGACCGCCGAGGGAAAACCGGCGTAGAACTCGGGCGCCGCGATGGGAATGAGCCCGATGCCCAGTGCGGCGGCGACGATGGTGACGTTGGCGGGGCTGGCGAACGACACCTTGCCGAGGGTCCGGATCCCGGCCACCGCGACGCTGCCGAACAACACGAGTCCCGCTCCACCGAGCACGGGCGCCGGGATGAGCGCGACGACCCCGCCGGTGACAGGGAAAAGCCCGAGCAGCACCAGAATCAGGCCGCTCATGGCGACGACGTAGCGGCTCACCACCCTCGTCATGGCGACGAGTCCGACGTTCTGCGCGAACGCCGTCGCCGCGAAGCCACCGAACACGGTCGCCAGCGCGGTGGCGAACCCGTCGGCACGCAAGCCGTCGGCCAGTGTGCGTTCGCTCGTCGGCCGGTCGACGATCTCGCCGAGCGCGAGCATGTCCGCTGTACTCTCCGCCATGACGACGAGCATCACGATCGCCATCGACACGATCGCGGCGATGTCCAGCACCGGCGTTCCGAAGTGGAACGGGGTCGTGATGCCGAACGCGGGCGCGCCGTCGAGCGTCGAGGTATCGACGGCACCGAGCGGCCAGGCGACGAGCGTGCCGAGCACGAGCCCGAGCAACAACGCGACGCTGCTCCAGAATCCACGAAGGAACCGGTTGCAGGCCAGCACCGCAGCGAGCGTGATCGCGGCCAGCAGCAACCCTTCCCCGTTCGCGGAGGCTTGCTGATCGGAAATCCACGTGACCGCGACCGGGAGAAGCGAAAGGCCGATCAGCGTGATGACGGTTCCGGTGACGATGGGAGGGAAGAACCGGGTCAGCCGGGAGAAAAACGGTGCGGCGAGCACGACGAGCGCTCCGCCGACGAGCGTCGCGCCGTAGACGACGCCGAGACCGTTACCGGTCCCGTGTTGCTCCACAATGGCCAGTATGGGAGCGACGGCGGCGAAGGTGACGCCGTTGACGAGCGGGAGCCGCGCGCCGAACCGCCACGCCCCGAGCGTCTGAAGCAGGGTCGCCAGCCCAGCCGTGAACAGGCTCGCGCTGATCAGCAGGCTGAGCTGACCGGCGTCGAGTCCCACCGCCTGGCCGATGATCAGCGGCGGTGCGACGACCCCCGCGTACATCGCGGCGACATGTTGCAGGCCACCCGCGAGGAGCTGCGGCAGTGGCGGTTTCGTGTCAACGGGATGCATGAGACACCACCGATCTCCTCAGAAGGCAGGCAGAGTGTGCCAGGCGAGACCGGGGTCGGGCGCGTCGTCACTCAGCACGGTTCCCTCGATCAGCCCGTATGGACGGTCGGCCGCGTGGAACACCTCGTTGTCGTTGCCGAGCCCGAAAGGGCTCAGGTCGACGAGGAAATGATGCTTGTTGGGCAACGAAAGTCTGACCTCCGCGATCGCGGGCACCGCCTCGATCACCGCGCCTCCCATGGCGTACAGGGTCTGTTGCAGCGAAAGGCTGTGCTTGCGGGCGAAGGTCTCCAGCAGCGCGCTCCTCGCCGTCGCGTGGGCTCGCGACCAGCCGCCGGTTTCCCCTTCGCGATAACGCCAGCGTGCCGTCACCGCGGTGGCCAGTATCCGGTCGTCGGTCTCGGCGAGCGTCGTGTACTCGTCGCGGGGAAAGCCGTGGAATTCCGACCCCGTCGATTTGAGCACCACGAGATCGGCCAGGCCCGAAACGACCCACTCCTGGTCACCGTCCACTGTGACGGCCGTGGTGCGTTTTTCCTCCCCTGAGCGAGAAAAGGCGTGGTCGTGCGGAGTTCCGCCCACCTCGATCCTTCGCCAGCCGTGCTCCTCGATGAGCACGCGGGCCCCGGTGATCTGACCAAACGAGCTGACGAAATGCCTGCCGAGCCTGAGTGCGAAATCCTCGATGTCACCGACCGGCTGTCGCTTGGCGAAGGCGAAGATCGTGTTCTTCTGCGTGTCGGTGGCGACGACGTCGCGGTTGTCACCGGTGAGGTGGGTCGCCGCGAGGTTTCCTCTCAGCGCCGTCGACACGGTGAGATCCTTGATGTGGTGCACCGGCCCTTCCCGTTCGACCGTGACGAGCCGGACCTCGGCCTTACCGTACTGATTGGGCCCCAGTGTGATGCCCACGCGGATCAGCTCCCTCGGTAGGTGGAGTAGGAGAACGGGCTCAGCAGAACCGGAACGTGGTGGTGTGCTTGGGAATCGGCGATGCGGAAGGTGACGGTGATCTCGGGAAAGAACGCGCCGGGGCCGAGATAGTCCGCCGTGTCGAACACCAGCCGGTACACGCCGGGAGGCAGGGTGTCAGGACCGAGGTCGCCGATCCGGCCGTCCTCGTCGGTGGTCCCGGCCGCCAGTTCCCGCTGGTCCCGCTGGAGCAGGCGCACCGGGATTCCGGCCGCGGGCCTGCCCGCCGCCGTGTCGAGGACGTGTGTGGTCACCAGGCTCATCCGGCTACCGCCTTTTCCAGTCGCAGCAGGGCGATCTTGATCAGTTCCTCACCCGCGACGGCGAGTTCGGTTTCGGGATCGTTGGCCATTCTCGCTCGCAGCAACGCCAGCAGTTCGGAGCCGCCACGCCCGCTCGCGCGGACCAGGAAAACATGTCCGAACCGGTTCTCGTACTCGATGTTGGCCTCCCGGAACAGCTTCGCGTCCGATTCGTCCACACCGGACTGTTCGGTGTTCGCCGCTCCGCTTGCCGGTTTCTCCCCGATGCGGGGATGCGCGGCCATCGCGGCATGAATTTCGTCCGGTTGGAGTACAAGGTCAGCAGCCGCCAGCAGCGCTGCCTTGTCCGGGTAGGGCCGTCCCGCGAGAACCCGCTCCGCCCAGCGTGGCACGGCGAGGCATCCGGTCAATGTCTCGCGAAGCTCACGGGAATCGGCGGAGTTGAACTCGGCCATGCTGAGTTCGGTCATTCAGGAAAAGCTAAGGCGGCGAACGCGGGCCGTCAACATTTTGTTGAATTCGATGTGCTGAGCTATTCGCGATTCAGGTAGTTGTAGACGGTGAACCTGGTGACGCCGAGGGCTTCGGCCACGGTGGCGACGGCCTTTCTGAGCTGGAAGGCTCCGCGTTCCTCCAGCAGCCGCACCGCCCTTTGCTTTCCTTCGCGGTCCAGTTCGCCGAGCGGGCCGCCGAGTTCGGTCTCGACGTCCCGCACGATGCGGTCGAGGACATCGGGCGCCGTGCCCTTCTCGCCCCGCTCACCCTGCTCGCCCCGCTCACGTTCGCCGACCGGCGCGATGCGCAGGGTCAGCCTGCTCGCCCCTCCTTCAATGGCCGCTCTCGCGATCGAGGGCAGCGCGGCGAGCAGCGCGTCGGCGTCCCCGCGTGCCGAGGTACCCAGCGGCCCGAAGTCGATGGTCAGGCCCGCGTTCCGCGCGGCCTCCTTTGCCAGCGCGGCATGCGGGGGCGGCTCGCCCTCACCGCGAAACGGCTCGCTCGTGAACTCCGCTTCCAGCTCCACGACGGCCACGGTATCCCGCCAAGCGCCGGAACCGAACCGTTGACGACCCCACCACGCGCTCGCTACTGTCATAGTACGAAAAAGTACTTCCACATTACGAAATTTTGAGCGACGCCGAGACGAGAAGCACGGAGCCATGGCGGAACACACCCTGCGCTACGACATCAACCTGTCCATGCTGTTCACCGAGCTGCCGTTGCCGAAGCGGCCGGAAGCGGCGCGAGCGGCCGGCTTCACGGCCGTCGAATTCTGGTGGCCGTTCACCGAAGCCGTCCCCTCCGATGCCGAGGTCGGCGCCTTCGTCACCGCGGTCGACGACGCCGGAGTCGCGCTCGCCGGGCTCAACTTCTTCGCGGGCGACATGCCTGGCGGAGACCGGGGGCTCGTGTCGTGGCCGGGCAGGGAGAGCGAACTCGCCGACAGCGCCGATGTCGCGATCGACATCGCGCGGCGGCTCGGCTGCCGCACCTTCAACGCCCTGTACGGCAACCGGATCGACGGCCTCGACCCCGCCGCGCAGGACGAGACGGCGCTGGCCAACCTCGACCTGCTCGCGGGCAAGGCCGCCGCCATCGGCGCCAAGCTCGTGCTCGAACCGCTTTCCGGCGCCGACCGCTACCCACTGCGCACGGCGGCCGACGCGCTCGCCGTGATGGACAAGCTCGGCAGGCCCGAGCTCACCCTGCTCGCCGACCTCTATCACCTCGCCACCAACGGCGACGACCTCGCCGCCGTCATCGCCGAGCACACGGCGAGGATCGGGCACGTGCAGTTCGCCGACGTACCAGGGCGGCACGAACCCGGCTCGGGCGAACTCGACATCGACGGATATCTCGGCGCGTTGCAGGAAGCCGGTTACACCGGCTACGCGGGACTGGAATACCAGCCGACCACCGGCAGCGAGGCTTCGCTTTCCTGGCTGCCGCGCGCAAGGAGGGCAGCCGTATGACGAGCACCATCGGATTCATCGGCCTCGGCATCATGGGATCGCCGATGGCGGGCCATCTCGCCGCCGCGGGACATCGGGTCACCGGCTACGACGTCGCCTCGGAGGCACTGGACACGCTCGTCGCGGACGGCGGAATCGCGGCCTCGTCCGTCGCCGAGGCGGTCGAGGGCGCCGACGTCGTCATCACGATGCTTCCCGACCATCCGCAGGTCGAGCAGGTCGTACTCGGCGAAGGCGGAGTGCTGGCGACCGCGCGGAAGGAAGCACTGCTCATCGACATGAGCACCATCCGGCCGGAGACCTCGATCGAGCTTGCCGCAGCCGCCAAGCACAAGGGTGTCCGGGTGATCGACGCTCCCGTCTCGGGAGGACAAACCGGAGCGCGTGAGGCCGCACTGTCCATCATGGTCGGAGGCGACGACGCGGACGTCGCGGCGGCCATGCCGGTGTTGCGGCTCATGGGAACCACCGTCGTGCACGTCGGCCCGCACGGAGCCGGACAGGTCGTCAAGGCGGCCAACCAGCTCGTCGTCGGCGGTATCTACGCCCTGGTCGGCGAGGCGATCGTCCTGATGGAACAGTCCGGAGTGGACGCGGCGACCGGACTCGACGTGCTGGCCGGAGGTCTCGCCGCCAACCGCATCCTCGACCTCAAACGCGCCACCATGGTGGCGCGGCAATTCGCTCCGGGATTCCGGATCGACCTGCACCACAAGGACATGGGCATCGCGACCGCCGCCGCCCGGCAAGCCGGTGTCTCACTACCCATGACGGGACTCGTGGCCCAGCTCGTCGCGTCGGCGAAGGCAATGGGTCACGGCTCGCTCGATCACTCGGCACTTCTCAAGGTCACCGAACAATTATCCGGTGTGGACTGAAGGGAACGTCAGTCATGGCAAAGGTTCCTGCGATGAAGGCCGTCGTCGACGTACTCGTCTCCGAGGGAGTCGACACCGCGTTCGGCTGCCCTGGCGCCGCGATTCTGCCGCTCTACTCGGCGTTGCGAGGAAGCGGAATCGAACACCTCGTCGTGCGGCACGAGGAGGGCGCGACCCACATGGCCGACGGATGGGCCCGCACGACGGGCAACGTCGGCGTCGCCATCGGGACGTCAGGTCCGGCCGGAACCAACATGATCACCGGCCTCTACACCGCGCAGGCCGACTCGATCCCCATCCTGTGCATCACGGGCCAAGCCGTGTCGACAAAGCTCCATCAGGAGGCGTTTCAGGCCGTCGACATCGTCGAGATCGCCAAGCCCGTCACCAAGTGGGCGGTGCAGGTCAAGGAAGCCGCGCAGGCACCGTGGATCTTCCGTGAAGCGTTCCGGATCGCGCGCAGCGGACGGCCCGGGCCCGTGCTCATCGACCTGCCGCTCGACGTGCAGAAGCAGCTCATCGAGTGGGACGCCGACATCGACGCCAGGCTCCCGGTCGCCGTGCCACAGCCCGCGCCGGCGAGAGTGGAGCGGGCGCTCGACCTGCTGCTGTCCGCGCGGCGCCCGCTGATCCTCGCCGGGGGAGGCGTCACGCTCGGCAACGCGGGCGAGTCGCTGCTGAACGTCGCCGAAACCCTCGGCGTGCCGGTCGGGGTGACGCTCATGGGCAAGGGGGTCTTCCCGGAAGACCACCGGCTTTTCGCGGGCATGGCCGGTATCCAGACCTCACAACGCTGGGCCAACGCGGCGTTCCTCGAATCGGATCTGGTGCTCGCCGTCGGTGCCAGGTTCGGTGACCGGCACACCGGCGACCTTTCGGTCTACCGCGGCGATCGCAGGTTCATCCACGTCGACATCGAGCCCACCCAGATCGGGAGGGTGTTCGGGCCCGACCTCGGTGTGGTGTCCGACAGTGCGGCATTCCTCGACGCGCTCGGCGCCGCCGCCGCGCGAAGGCAGGTGGTGAGGCCGGTGGAATGGGTCGAGCGCATCGGCGAACTGCGCGCGACGCTGGACCGCACCGAGGACTTCGACGCCGTACCCATCAAGGCGCCGAGGGTGTTCAAGGAGATCAACGAATTCTACGGCGAGGACACCTACTTCGTGACCGCGATCGGGCTCTACCAGATCTGGTCGGGTCAGTTCCAGCGCGCGCACAAGCCACGGCACTACCAGGTCTGTGGCCAGGCCGGGCCGCTCGGCTGGGAGATTCCCGCCGCGATCGGGGTCAAGAAGGCGAAGCCGGGCGCCGAGGTCGTCGGCGTCGTCGGTGACTACTCGTTCCAGTTCCTCGTCGAGGAACTGGCGGTGGCGGCCCAGTACGACGTGCCGTTCGTGCTCGTCATGCTGAACAACACGTACCTGGGGCTGATCAGACAGGCCGAACTGGGCTATGACATGAACTTCGAGGTCGACCTGCACTACGACGAGCACGGCACCGACAACGTCAAGATCATGGAGGCGTACGGCTGTTCGGGAACCAGGGTCACCGAACCCGACGGCATCAGGGGCGCGCTGGAGTGGGCGAGGAAGGAAGCCGACCGCACCAGTCGTCCCGTGCTGGTCGAGGTGATGATCGAGCGGGAGGCCAACGCCGCCATGGGAACCGCGCTGGACAACGTGGCCGAGTTCGAGCCGGTCCCCTGAGCCGCGCGCCCGCCCGCGCCGGGCGCTGGCCCGCGCCGGGCGCTGGCGGGGCCCGGGCCCTCGTGCGCGCGAGTCCCCCGTCCAGGCCGCCGAGTTCCCCGTCCAGGCGCGCGAGATCCGCACTCAGGATGCCTGAGTTCCGCAGTCAGGTCACCGACATCCGCAGTCGGGTCACCGACATCCGCGTTGGTACGCGTGAGTTCGCCCTTGGTGCGTGACGCGCGCCTCGCCGGAAGGCTGTTCCCACGCTGCGGTCGGTGAGTCGGTCACTGGCCCGTTGGCACCGCTCATTCGGCGAGCCATGCCCGAGCTGTCCGGAACTCTCAGGACCTGAATGCGGAACTCGCCGACCTGGGCGCGGAACTCGCCGGCTTGGGCACGGAACTCGCCGTCCTGAGCGCGGAACTCGACGACCTGAGCACGGAACTCGACAGCCTGAGCGCGGAACTCGACAGCCTGAGCGCGGAACTCGCCGACCTGAGCGCCGAACTCGACGGCTTGAGCTGGGGACTCGCGTATGGGCACCGCGCTGGCACCCACGGGCACGCGGGGTCAGGTGACCACCAGCTTGACGGCCTCGACCCCGAAATAGGCCGCGAACACGACGGCCAGCCCGCCTAGCAGCCAGCCGACCTCGCTCGCCTTTCCCTTGCTCAGCTTGATGACCACGTAGGCGATGAGCCCAGCCCCGATGCCGTTGGTGATCGAGTACGTGAACGGGATGAGCGCGGCGATCAGGAACACCGGCAGCACGACATCGGCGTCCTGCCACGGTATCCGCCTGCACTGGGCCATCATCATGCCGCCGATCACCACCAGCGCGGGCGCCGCCGCCTGCGCCGGCACGATCGCGGCGATCGGCGTCAGGAACAGGGTCGCCGCGAACAACCCTCCGGTGACCACACTGGCCAGCCCCGTCCGCGCCCCCTCGCCGACTCCCGCCGCCGATTCGAGGAACACCGTGTTCGGCGACGAGCCGCTCACCCCGCCCGCGACCGCGCCGAGCCCGTCGACGAACAGGATGCGGCCCATCCCCTCGACCTTGCCTTCCCGCATGATCCCGGCTTCCTGCGCGACGCTCGTGATGGTTCCCATCGCGTCGAAGAACCCGGACAGCACGAGCGTGAACAGGAACACCGTCGCCGTCATCGCCCCTGCCGAGACGAATCCACCGAACAGGTCGATCTGGCCGAACAGGCTGAAGTCGGGGCTCGCCACGACCTGGGTCGGCACGGCCGGCTCGACGAGACCCCAGCCGCTGATGTCGAACACGCTGTTGAGCACGACGGCCAGCAACGTCGCCGCGCCGATGGAGATCAGCACCGCGCCGGGAACGGCCTTGGCCACCAGGATCACCATGAGCAGCAGCCCGAGACAGAACACCACGATCGGCCAGCCGGTGAGGTGACCGTCGACGCCCATCCGCACCGGAACGGTCGAGTCCGCCTTGTCGGGAGTCCTGGTGACGAACCCGGCGCTGACCAGCCCCACCAGCGCGATGTAGAGCCCGATGCCGACGGTGATTCCGGTTTTGAGCGCCGAGGGAATGGCGTTGATGATGCGCTCGCGCACGCCCGAGATCGCCAGCGCGACGATGCACAGTCCTTCGAGTACGACGAGCCCGAACGCCTGCCCCCAGGTCATGGCGGGAGCGAGCTGGAAGGCGACGATGCCGTTGACCCCCAGCCCCGCCGCGACGGCGAGCGGCGCGTTGCCGATGAGTCCCATGAGGACGGTGGTGACGGCCGCGGCCAGCGCCGTCGCCGTCGTGACCTGTTCCGTCGTCAGCCGCAGGCCCGTGATGTCGGTGGAAGCGCTGAGGATCAACGGATTGAGCAGCACGATGTAGCACATCGCGACGAACGTCGTCAGCCCGCCGCGTACCTCCCTCCCCACCGTGCTGCCGCGATGGCTGATGCGGAAGAACCTGTCGACGGAGGTGGGCTCCCCCGGTTGCTGTACGCGGTCCGTGCGCGGTTGCACCACGATGGCCTCCAGCGCGAGTTGGGCAGGATTCACCGCCGGGCCTGCCAATCGGCACACCCGGGGCTGGTTCTGTTCGTCAGGCCGGATCAGATCCCGGCGATGTGTTCAGGACGGACCGGCACCCTGGTGAGCGCCTTTCCCGTCGCCTGCCTGATCGCGGCGACGATGGCCGGTGTCGAGGAGATCGTCGGCGGTTCGCCGACTCCCCTCAGTCCGTAGGGCGCGTGCGGGTCGGCGAGTTCGAGCACTTCGACGTTCATCGGCGGCATGTCGAGCACGGTGGGAATGAGGTAGTCGGTGAAGGACGGATTGCGGATGACTCCGCCCTCGATCTGGATCTCCTCCATGAGCGCGAGTCCCAGTCCCTGCGCCGAGCCGCCGTGAATCTGCCCTGCGACAGCCTGCGGGTTCATGGCCCTTCCGACGTCCTGCGCGCAGTCGAGCGCGACGACCTTGACGAGACCGAGTTCCACATCGACGTCGACGACGGCCCTGTGCGCGGCGAAACCGTACTGCACGTGGGCGTTGCCCCGGCCGGTCTCGGGGTCGAGCGTCTCGGTGGGCCGGTGCCGCCATTCCACGGTCTCGTCGTAGTCCCGGTCGCCGAGCACGTCGGCCAGCTCACCGACGACACCGTCCATCGTGGACAGTATCTTGCCTCCGGAAAGACTCAGCTCCGACCGTTGCGTTCCCGACCGGCTCGCCACGTCGGCGAACAGCGCCGAGCGCACCGCCAGCGCCGCCGCCCTGACCGCGCCACCGGTGACATAGGTCTGCCGTGACGCCGACGTCGAGCCCGCGTTGCCGGTCGAGGTGTCCGCCGGCTCGACGGTGACCCGCTCGATTCCGAGTTCGGTGCGCACGATCTGCTGGAGCACCGTGATCAGCCCTTGCCCGACCTCGCACGCAGCCGTGTACACGGTGGCAGCGGGTTCGCCGCCGACGAGCCGCAACCGCACCCTCGCCGTCGAGTAGTCGTCGAATCCCTCCGAGAAACAGATGTTCTTGATGCCGACGGCATAGCCGACACCCCTGACGACGCCCTCGCCGTGCGTCGTGTTGGACACTCCGCCAGGAAGGCGGCGTAAATCGAGCCCGCCGGGGGACGAGGGAAGCGGCAGGTCCGCGACGCCGCGCAACAGCGTCGCCACCGGTGCGGCCGAGTCGACGATCTGACCCGTCGGCATCGTGGAGCCCTCGCGCATCGCGTTGCGCAACCTGATCTCGACGGGGTCGAGGCCGCAGGCTTCGGCGAGTCTGTCCATTTGCGACTCGTAGCCGAAAGCGGCCTGTACGGCGCCGAAACCGCGCATGGCTCCGCACGGAGGGTTGTTGGTGTAGGCACCCCAGCACTCCACCCGCACGTTGGGCACCTCGTAGGGTCCGACGCCGAGAGTCGCCGCGTTGGCGACGACGGCGGGCGTCGAGGAGGCGTAGGCCCCTCCGTCGAGATAGATCTTCGCCCTGACATAGACGAGGGTGCCGTCGCGGCGGGCCCCGTGCTCGTAGTACATGCGCGCGGGATGCCGGTGGACGTGGCCGAAGAAGGACTCTTCCCTGTTGTAGACCATCTTCACCGGTTTTCCGGTGTGCAGGGCGAGCAGGCAGGCGTGCACCTGGATGGAAAGGTCTTCTCTCCCGCCGAAGGCGCCGCCGACCCCGCCGAGCGTCAACCGCACCTTGTCCTCTGGCAGGCCGAGCGCGGCGACGATCTGCCGCTGGTCGACGTGCAGCCACTGGGTCGCCACGTAGAGGTCGACGCCGCCGTCCTCGGCTGGCACGGCGAGACCGGATTCGGGACCGAGAAAAGCCTGATCCTGCATGCCGACCTCGTAGGTGCCGCTGACCACGACCTCGGCCTCGGCGTACTGGTCGCCCGCGAGCACGGGAACGTGCCGCACGACGTTGCCGCCGGGATGCAGTGCCGCCGCCGTACCCGCCACCGCCGCCTCGGCGTCGGTCACCGGCTCCAGCACCTCGTAGTCGACGGTGACGCGGGCCAGTGCCCTCCTTGCCGTCTCGGGGTGATCGGCCGCGACCAGCGCCACCGGCTCACCCTGGTACCGCACGACGGCCTCGGCGAGCACGGGCTGGTCGGGGTGTTCGAGCCCGTACCTGTTGACCCCGGGTACGTCGGCATGGGTCAGCACGGCGTACACCCCCGGCACCGCGAGTGCCTCGGCGATGTGGATGCCGGTGACGCGGGCGTGCGGGTGCGGGCTGCGCAGCGTCGCTCCCCACAGCATGTCCTCGTGCCAGAGGTCGGAGGCGTAGGCGAACTCGCCCTTCACCTTCATGGCACCGTCGGGCCTGGCGGGGCTCGTGCCCACGCCGCCCGTCGTGGCGCTCCGGGCCACCGTCGTCGCCGTCGTCGCTTTCACCGCAACCTCCCGCTCGCCGCGCTCAGCTCGACCGCGATGGTGTTCTCGTCGGCCGTGCGCAGTTCTCCCTCGGCCACCACGGTTTTTCCACCGGCGAGGAGCAGCTTCACGTCGGGGACCGCACCGAGCACGAGGGCTGCCACCGGGTCCTCGATCCCGGCGTAGCGAAGCCCGGAAAGCCGCCACACCGCGAGATCGGCGAGTTTGCCCCGCTCGATCGAGCCCAGTTCGCCGTCCCTTCCCAGGCAGCGCGCCCCGCCCATCGTGCCCATCCAGAGTGCCTGCCTCACGGTCAGCGCCTTGGGCCCGCCGCGTTGCCGGGCCTGCAACAGCGCCTGGTGCAGTTCCTCGCCGAGTCCGCCGGATTCGTTGGAGGCGGCGCCGTCGACACCCAGCCCGACCGGCGCGCCAGCCGCGAGCAGATCGGCGGCGGGCGCGATGCCGGTGCCGAGCCTGCCGTTGGACGTGGGACAGTGCGCCGAGCCGGTACCGGTGGTTCCCAGCATCGCGACGGCGTCCTCGGCGAGGTGCACGGTGTGCGCGAGCCACACGTCCCCGCCGAGCCAGCCGAGGGATTCGGCGTACTCGGCCGGTGTACGGCCCGTTTCGGCGAGGCACTGCTCGTGCTCGTCACGGGTCTCGGCGAGGTGCGTGTGCAGCCGGACTCCCTTGCGGCGTGCCAGTTCCGCGGCTTCCTTCATCAGGTGCTCGGTGACGGTGAACGGCGAGCAGGGGCCGACCGCGATCCGCAGCATCGCGGCTTCGGAGGCGTCGTGGTGCGCCTCGATGGCCCGCTCCGTGCCCAGCAACGCGCTCTCGGTGTCCTCGACGACGCTGTCCGGGGGCAGTCCGCCTTCGGACTCGCCGCGGTCCATGGAGCCCCGCACGAGGTGACCGCGCACCCCGATCCGCTCGACCGCCGCGACCAGCGCCGCGATCTGGTCACCGCCCGCATGCGGGAACACGTAGTGGTGGTCGGCGACCGTCGTACAGCCGGTGAGCGCGAGCCTCGCCAGACCGGCCGTGGCAGCGGCATGCGTGCTGTCGGCGTCCAGTCTCGCCCACACCGGGTACAGCTCGACAAGCCACTGAAAGAGCGTCGAATCGGCGGCGAGCCCCCGCGTGGCCCACTGGTAAAGGTGGTGGTGAGTGTTGATCAGCCCCGGCGTGACGAGGCAGTCCGTGCCGTCGACGCGCGTGTGCTCGCCGTCGAAGGAAGGCGCGGGGCCCTCACCGACCGCGGCGATGCGGTCGCCGTCCACGACGACGTGCCCCGAGCGGTACTCGGTGCCCTCGGCGTCCACCGTCGCGATGGCCGCGTTCTCGATGACGATCATCGGCGCGCCGCCGTCCGTACCGCGTCGAGGATCTTCTCGTAGCCCGTGCACCGGCAGAGGTTTCCGGCGAGCGCTTCGCGGATCTCCTCGTCGCTGGGGTCGGGAATCCGGCCGAGCAGATCGTGTGCCGCGACGACGAGTCCCGGCGTGCAGAAGCCGCACTGCACCGCCCCGGACTCCACAAAGGACTCCTGAACGGGATGGAGCCGGTCGCCTTCGGCGAGTCCTTCGACCGTGCGCACGTCGCGGCCCTCGGCCTGACCGGCCGCGACGAGACAGGAACACACCGGAACCTCGTCGAGATACACCGTGCACGATCCGCATTCGCCCTGTTCGCAGGCATTCTTCGAACCGGGAAGGCCAAGCCGTTCCCTCAGCACGTACAGCAGGCTCTCGCCTTCCCACACGTCGTCGGCCTGCCTGCGTTCACCGTTGATCCGCAAGGTCACGCGCATGCTCGCTCCCCACTTCGGTAGTCGTCCCACGCCCAGGTCAAGGTCCGCCGCGCCAGCACGGCGAGCGCGTGCGTGCGGTATCCCGCGCTGCCGCGCACATCGTCGATGGGTTCGGCAGCCGAGGCCACGAGCTCGCCGAAGCGCCGCGTCAGCGAGCCGGGCAGCGCCGTGCCTTCCTCCCATGGCAGTTCGGCCGCGAGGAACCGCTCGGCCTCGGCGGCCCTGCGGGGAACCGGGGCCGCCGAACCGATGGCGGCACCGACCCTGCCGTCTCGCAGCACGATCGCGAACGAGCACACCGCGATCACCATGGCGTTGCGGGTACCGACCTTCGCGAACTGCTCGGCACATCGGGTCACGGCGGGAAACCGCACGCCCGCGATCAGCTCGTCCTCGTCGAGCGCGTTGCGTTTCACCCCGGTGTAGAACCGTTCGGCGGGAATCCGCCGGGTTCCCCGCTCGGAGACGAGTTCGACCTCGGCTTCCCTCGCGAGCAGTACGGGATGGCAGTCACCGGCGGGAGAGGCCGCTCCGAGATTGCCGCCCACGGTCCCCCTGTTGCGGATCTGCGGGGAACCGACGGTGCGCGCCGCCATCGCCAGTCCCGGCAGGACGGCGCCGAACTCGGTGATGACCTTGCTGTAGGGCACGCAGGCTCCCAGCGAAAGCCAACCATCCGAAATGGACGGACGGTCCGGTGTGGCCAGCTCGGGGACACCGGTGAGGTCGAGCAGAGCCGACGGCCTCCGCTGGTCGAAATTCAGTTCGACCATGACGTCGGTGCCACCCGCGATGGGCACGGCATCCGGCCGCCGCGCCTTGAAGGCGACGGCCTCGTCGAGAGTGGTAGGTCGGAGGAAATCCACGAATGTTCACTCCTGAGGTCCGGGTGTGTTCCAGTACACACACCGGGGGCGGGCGCGGGCAACGGCGCGCGAGCATGAAAGACAGGTGCGCACGAACGAGGGAAATTGTGCTTTCCTACAAATCTGATGACGTTGGTGCGAACCTTGCTCGGCCTGCCAGAGCTACGTCTGCGGCTCCGCGCCGGAGGCGATCTGCTCGATCGCGAGGTCACCCGCATCTACGTCACCGAGCTGCCCGATCCGAGCCGGTACGTCACGCGGGGTGAGCTGGTACTCAGCGGCCTGCTGTGGTGGCACGCTCCCGGTGACGCCGAACCGTTCGTCGCCGCGCTCGCCGAGGCGGGCTGCGCCGCGCTGGCCGCATCGGGAGCCGACAGCGGCGGCATCCCCTCCGATCTGGTCAGCACGTGCGAACGGCACCGCATCCCGCTGGTGGAAGTACCCGCCGACCTGTCGTTCGCGGTGATCACCGAGCGCGTCGTACTGGCGCTCGCCGCCGAATCGGACGGCGCCCGCAAGCGTTTGCTATCAGCGGCGGCCGAGACCGCCTCGCTGCCGGAGCTGCTGGCGAGCGGGGCAGCCGAACTCGGCGCCGACTGCTGGGTCAGGTCGGCGACCGGCAGGGTCGTCGCAGGCAGCACGCCGCGCTCGCCACGGGACAGGGCGGTCGTCACCGTCGGTGGACGGCATGCCGTGCCGTGGACTCTGGTCGTCGACGCCGAGTTGAGCGGGGGAAGGGCAGAGATCGCCGACGAGCTGGCGAGCCTCGTCGGGCTGGCGAGGGCGAGGGAGGACGAGGTTCGCGCGGTGCGCACGCGCGTCGCGGAGCCGCTGCTCGCGCTGCTGCGCGACCGTTCGGCCGCGGATCCGGCCGAACTGGCGAGCGCGTTCGCCTCGACGGGCCTGCCATCGGGAGCCCGGCTGAGGGTGCTCGCCGCGAGCACCCCTGCCGCGCCGATCGCGGGTGACGTGCTCGGCGAACTACTCGCCGAGCACCCCGCGCCCTTCTTCGCGGGCGCGGGCGACGATCCGGGTTCGGCACTGGCGGTAGCCGTCGACGCGGAGTGGCCGTCCGGCTGGGCGAGTGACGCGGAAGCGGGTTTGGCGAGACTGGGCCCCGGCCGACTGCTCGTCGGGACCGGTGGGCCCGCGCCGCTTTCCGGGTTGCGCGGCGCGGCGGAGGAGGCGCTGCACGCCGTCGGCGTCGCCGAACGGGGCGCCACGAGGGTCGCGGTCGTCTCGGGCGAACGGCTCGGCCCGCTCACCCTGCTGCTCGCGGGAGCGCCCGACGACCTGCGACGTGCCCTGCGCGACCGCGTGCTGGGACCGCTGCTCGAACAGAATCCCGAGTTGCTGCACACGCTGCGCGTGTTCCTCGAATGTTCCGGTTCCCCAGCGAAGGCGGCGAAAGCACTGCACGTGCACGTCAATACGCTGCGCTACCGGATGGCGAGGGCGGGGGAACTGCTCGGCGTCGACGTGACCGATTTCCGAACGCAGGTCGATCTCTACCTCGCGCTGACCATCGACCCCTGACGCCTCCCCCGCCCGGCTACCCGCTCACGGCGCGGCAGAGGCGACGAGCGAGGCGGTGTCGATCCGCGCCGCGCGCAGCCGCGCGCACTCCTCGGAATCCGTGGTCGGCGCGGTGCACAGGTACAGCGTCAGCCCGTCCTCGCCGCCGACGGCGCACGCGAGGCACAGCTGATCGGTGCCGACCCTGTCCAGCTCGGTGCCGTCGGTGCCGACGAGTGCGGCGCCGAGGTGCAGCGGGTCGGAAACCCACAGCCTGCCCTCGCCGTCGAGGCCGATACCGTCGGGGGCGTAGCCGAGCGGAAGTTCGCGCCTGCCGGTCAGTTCACCGCCCTCGCCGATGTCGAATACGGTGATGCGCGCGCCCATCGTCTCCGCCACGTACAGCCTTCCGAGGTTTTCGTCCACGACGATCCCGTTGGTGAAGACGAGATCTTCCGCGGCGACGCGCCACGAGCCGTCGGGCTCGACCGCGAACACCCTGCTGGTGGCGGGAACGTCGAGCGGGCCGTCGACCCGCTCGGCCATCAGCGCGCCGACGACCGAGGGGTCGGCGAGGAATTCCTCCGGATCGAAGCCCATCTCGCCGACCCACGCCCTGCCCGAGGAATCGACCCAGAGGTCGTTCAACATGGACGAAACGGCACCGGAGAGGTCGGCGTGCTCGACAAGCCCTTCGGGTTCCAGCCGCAGAATCTTGCGCGCGTCCTGCTGCACCACGAGCAGGCGCCCGTCGGGCAGCCAGCCGATGCCGCCCGTCCTTCCCGGTACCTCGGTGATGACTTCGGATTCGCCGTGCTCGTCGACGGCGATCACCGTGTGCCCGTGCATGTCGACGAACCACAGCCTGCCTTCGTGCCACCTGGGGCACTCGGCGAAAACGTGGCCTGAGGACAGCGTCGAGGTGGTAGTGCGCATGAAACTTCCCTTCGTGGAATGGTTCTTGGTGCTCGAAAACCTTGCGGTGTCACGGCTCCCGCACCGGCGCCTGGCGGATCGCGATACCGCACAGCCACACAGCGGAGTCATCAGAGTCCTCGACGCGCAGTCCCAGTTCGCGCGCCCTTCGCGGCACGGCATCCCGGTCTCGGCAACGGACCTCGATGCCGCACACGCCCTCGCCCCGGCCGGAGGCGGGCAGGAAGCTGACGCGTCCCCTCGCGAGTTCCACCGCCGCGACGCCGTCGTCGCGGCGGGTCACCGTGGTGCCGATCAGCTCCGCCCAGCGGGCGGCGACTCGCTCCGGTTCGCCGCACTCGACCTCGACACCGGCGAGCTCGACATCCGGGTTGGAGCGGGCTCGCCACGCCGGCCCCGCCCACGGCCATTCGGCCGGATCGTCGGGTTGTTCCAGTGACAGCAGCGATCCACCGGTGTCGCGTGGATCAAAGTGCCTGCCCCGGATCCCCGGCAACGGCGACTCCCATACCGTGCGCACTCCGAGTTCACGCGCGCGGACGTCCACCGCCGCGAGATCGTCGGTCTGCAACAACACCATGTACCCGCTGTCCCCTCCGCGATTACGGAGGTAGCGGGCGGCCGGTGTCTCCTGGTCGCTCGGCGAGATCACTTCCAGAAACGTGTCCCCCGCCGCGAAAACCGCGTTGCCGATGCCGAACCGGTCGATCAGGTCGGTGCCCCACAGTTCGATCTCGTCGGCCGTGGTGAGACACACGTCGAGGCCGAGCACTGCCCGCAGCCGGGCGACGGTGGTGTCGAGGTCGTCGGCGATGAGCGCGACCTGCCTGAGCCTGGCGCCCACGTCAGTTCTCCCCTCGTCGGAGCAGCCCGCGCGCGGCGTCGAGCAGCGCTCTCGCCCGCTCGTGGGCCGCGATTCCGGTCTCGCGGGCGGCCTGTCCGCTCATGCTTCTCACGTAGGTGCCTTCCAGGATGATGGCCAGCCGGTAACAGGCGAGCACGCGAAACCAGTGGATGTCGGCCAGGCCCCGCGTCGTGCGCCTGGCGTAATGGGCGAGCAGTTCGTCCACTGTGGGCAGCCACGGCAACGGGACGGCGAGATCCACCCCCGCCGGGTTGTCCTCACCTGGCCACGTCGCGAGCAGATGCCCCAGATCGAGCAGCGGGTCCCCTTGCGTGCTCAGTTCCCAGTCGACGATCGCGGCCAGCGTTCCCTCGTCGTCGACGAGCATGTTCGCGAGGTGGAAATCGCCGTGGATGAGGCCGGTTCCGTGGTCGGCGGGCCGATACGTGTCCAGCCAGTGCGCGATGTCGTCGACGGAACCGAGCGAGCCGGGCTCGTAGTGTTCGGCGCGCCCGTAGCCGACCAACTGCCCTCGCCACCGCGAAACCTGGCGTTCGAGCCAGCCCCGTGGCTTTCCCAGATCCGCGAGACCGACCTCGGAGGGGCGAACCTCCGACAACGCGATCAATCCGTCGACAATGGATAGTCCGAGCACGCGCTGCCAGCCAGGGTCGTCGGAAAGCCCCGGGGGCAGTGGACCGCACGGATTCCTTCCCGCGACCGGCTCCATGAGGTAGAAGGCCGCCCCGATGACGGAGGGATCCTGGCACACGGCGATCAGTCCCGGATGCGGTACCGCCGATCCGGCGAGCGCGCCGAGCACGGCGGCTTCCCTTTCGATGGTCCTGTCGCTGTCGGGCCGCTTGTGTGGCGGGGGACGGCGCAGCACGTACTCACGGCCGTTCCGCCGCAACCTCAGCAGCACGTTCTGGGTGCCGCCGCCGAGCACCGACACGTCCTCGAAAGGGCCATCGCCGAGACCCGCTTCTCCCATCCACCACCGAACTCGCTCAATGTCGACCACCGAAGCGTCCACGGCGTGTGTTCCCTCGGACACCGGCTTCCTCCCCGCTACCTGATTTCCAGCGAGCGAACCCAGATCGTCACGACGGTGTCGGTCAGTTCGTCGAGGCTCCCTGCCTCGTGGCCGAGGTTGAACACCACGTGCGCGAGCCTCGACACCATCGAACTGAGCGCGAGGCTCGCCAGTTCCGGCGACAACTCCGCGTCGGCCCTTCCTTGTTCCTGGAGCCTGCGGATGCTGCGCGCGTTGCGGTCCTGGAACACCTTGGCCCTTTCGAGCCTCGCGTTGCGAAAGACCCCGTCCATCGCCGACATCTGCTCGAAAATGCGCATGAGCCCGGCGTTGTCGCGGTAGGAGACGAAATACCGGCGGGTGGCCTGCCGGATCGCGTCGACCGGGTCGCCGGAATGCGAACCGCCGATACCCGAATGCAGCAGGTCGTCGCGCAACCCGTCGAGCAGCTCCCGGAAGATCTCTTCCTTGCCGTCGAAATGGGTGTAGAACGAACCGGCCGCGACCCCGGCCTCGGCCGTGATGTCGGTGATCTTCACGTCCAGAAACCCGTCGCGCTCGAAGACCGTGCGGGCCGCGGTCAGCAGTTTCGCCCTCGTGTTGCGTCCGCGCTGGGACCGGGGCAACGCCTTGTCCGCGCTACGGCCCGCCGTGTCGTTCTCCTGGTACACCATGTGTTTTCCCTGTCCGCCCGTGCTGGTTTCCCTGGGTGTCAGCCCGCGACCGGTGCCCGGTCGCGCAGCTCACGCAGGGCAATGCTCCTCTTGTGCACCTCGTCGGGTCCGTCGGCGATCCGCAAGACGCGCTGGAAGGCCCACATCTCGGCGAGCGGCACGTCGTCGCTGACGCCCGCCGCGCCGTGTACCTGGATGGCCCTGTCGATGACCTGCGACGCGATCCGGGGCGCCGCGACCTTGATGGCCGCGATCTCCGTTCTCGCCTCCCTGTTGCCGACGGTGTCCATCAGCCAGGCCGCCTTCATGACGAGCAGTCTCGCCATCTCGATGTCGATCCTCGACTCGGCGATCCAGTCCTGGATGTTGGCGTTCTCGGCAAGCGGCTTGCCGAAGGCCGTTCGCGACGAGGCACGCTCGCACATGAGCGTGAGCGCGCGCTCGGCCATGCCGATGGCACGCATGCAGTGGTGGATCCGTCCAGGCCCGAGCCTCGCCTGGCCGATCGCGAACCCCTGCCCCAGCTCACCCACGAGATTGGCGGCGGGCACGGTCACGTTGTCGAAGGAGATCTCGGCGTGCCCCTCCTGGTTCTGGTAACCGAGGATCGGCAGTGCTCTTCCCACGGTGATTCCCGCCGTGTCCAGGGGAACGAGCACCATGCTGTGCCGCTGGTGCCGGGGCCCTTCCCCGCTTGTCCTTCCGAACACGATCAGGATCCGGCAGTGCGGGTGGTACAGGTTGGTCGCCCACCATTTCCTGCCGTTGAGCACCAGGTTGTCGCCGTCACGATCGATGCGCAGCGCGATGTTGGTCGGATCGGAGCTGGCGACGTCCGGCTCCGTCATGCAGAAAGCGGACCTGATCTCGCCGCGCAGCAACGGTTCGAGCCAGCGACGTTTCTGTTCACCGGTCCCGAAAAGGCTGAGCACCTCCATGTTCCCGGTGTCGGGAGCCGAGCAGTTGAACACCTCGGGACCGATGAGGCTCTGCCCGATGATCTCCGCGAGCGCCGCATACTCGACGTTCGTGAGCCCTCCACCCCACTCGGCGTCTGGGTAGAAGAGGTTCCACAAACCGGCTGCTTTCGCCTTCTCCTTGAGCGATTCCATGACGGAGGGCTGGTGGTGCGGATCCCCTGCCGCGATCAGCTCTTCGCGGTACCGGAATTCGGCTGGGATGACGTCGTTCTCGACGAACTCCCTCACCTGCTTGCCCAGATTCACGGCGCGTTCCGAATAAAAGAAGTGCATGTCCGTTCCTGACTGTCCGAAGTGGATGCCGATCATCCGGCTTTTTCGCGATCCCATGTGTTCTCCGGATTCGCGTTCTGCCTGAGAAAGGCCTTCTTGGTCTTGATTGTCGCGTCGGTCTTCGGCAACCGGCCGGTGAACTCGACGTACCGGGGAACCATGAACCGGGGCAGGCGCTCGGCGAGCCAGTCCGCGAGCTCGCCGTGGCCGAGCGAGCTGCCCTCGGCGAGCACGACGACGATCTTCACGTCGTCCTCGCCGAGTTCCGACGGCACGGCGACCGCCGCGCACTCGGCGACCTCGGGATGCTGGTTGACGTAGGTCTCGACCTCGAAGCTGGAGATGTTCTCGCCGCGACGGCGAAGGGTGTCCTTCATGCGGTCGACGAAGTAGTAGTTGCCGTCCTCGTCCACCCGGAAGGCGTCGCCGGTGTGGAACCAGCCGTTGCGCCAGGCGTGCGCCGTCTCGGCGGGCATGCCGTAGTACCCGGCGTTCATGGTCCACGGATGGTCCGCCCTGACGATCAGCTCGCCGACCTTGCCCTCCTCGACGGGATAGTCGTGTTCGTCGACGATGCGAACCTCGTAGCCCGGCCTGAGCCTGCCGCAGCTGTCCGTACCCGGCAGGTCGAATCCGGCGGAGGCGAACGGCAACCCGATCTCGGTCATCCCGTAGTAGGTATTGACCCCGGTGAGGCCGAACCGGCCGAGAAAACCGGGAAGATCGGGCGGCAACGGCGCGCATCCCATGGAACGCAGCGGATTGTCCGCGTCCGAAGGCGACTCGGGCGCGCTCGCCAGCATCATCGCCATCGGTCCCTGCATGACGGTGTGCGTCACGCCGTGCTTCCGCACGTCCCGCCAGAAATTGCTGGAACTGAACACTTCCCGCATGACGATGGGGAAACCACGCAACAGCGCCGAATAGAACAGGATCTTGCCGCCGACGTGAAACGGCGGGAGGAAGTGATAGAGGACGTCGTCGGCTCGCGTGACGCTCGTGACGACCTCGCAGAAGGGATACCACTCCGCCCAGGGAAGAATGACCCCTTTGGACGGTCCCGTCGTTCCCGAGGTCCAGATGATGCAGGAACTGGTCCACTGTCGCGGTCCCGCCTCACCTGGAGGGCCGATGGGCGCGGCACCGGCGAAGAACTCCTGTTCTGACACCAGTTTCTGTGGCATTCCGACCACCTCGGCACCGTCGGCCGGATCGTCGAGCACGACGACCGTTTCGAGCTGACTGAGCCCTTCCGCGATCTCGGCGACCGCAGCGAGATACCGTCGCGCCACGATCAGGACCCGGGCTCGCGAGGTCTCGATGGTGTAGCGCAGGAGGTGTCCCCGGTAGGCGGTGTTGAGGCTGACCTCGACCGCGCCGAGCCAGGACATGCCGAGCCACGCGTGATAGGTCGCGAACCCGTTGGGCAGCAGGCTCAGGACGTTGTCGCCCTCGCCGACGCCGATGTCCCGCAACGCACCGGCCCAAAGCAGGCTCAGCTCATAGGATTGGCCGTAGGACAGCGAATCGCCGTCGACGTGAGTCAGAAATATCGTGTCGGGACTCTCCTTCGCCCGCTGTTCGAGCACGAAAGGCAACAGGTCCGACTGCTGGATCCATTCCATGAGGCTTCCCCGGAAGTGAGAGTGACGGATGAAACCGGTCAGTTGTCCATGCCGGCCAGCGGCATCGCCAGCGCGCCACCGTCGACGACGAGCGTCTGGCCGGTGAGCCAGGACGAAGCCGGGCCGGCGAGAAACAGTGCGGCGGCAGCGATGTCGTCGGGCGTACCGAGCCTGCGCAGCGGGAGCCGCGCCGCCAGCTCGTCCCCCTTCGCCTCGACCAGGACTCGTGCCATGTCGGTTTCCACGAGCCCGGGGGCGATCGCGTTGACGCGCGCTGTCGGCCCGAGTTCGGCCGCGAACTGGGTGGTCAGGTGCTTCAGCGCCGCCTTCGTCGTCGCGTAGTAGCCGACTCCCCGCTCGGCGATGAAGGCACCGAGCGACACGATGTTGACGATGGCGCCGCCGTGCTCGCGCATGGACCGCCGCCAGACCTCCTGGGTCCACAACAGCGGTCCGAGCAGGTTGACCTGGGTCGTTTTCCGCGCGCGTGACAGGTCGAGTTCGCTGAGCGGGCCGTAGTAAGGGTTGGTCGCCGCGTTGTTGACGAGCACGTCGAGGTGCCCGAAATCGGTGTTCGCCTGCTCGACCGTCGCGCTGATCCGGTCGGGGTCACCCGCGTTGCCCTGGTAGCAGCGCACCTCGGCACCAGGCCGGAGGGTCCGCAGTTCGCTCGCCGTCTCGGCGAGCCGGTCGGCGTCGCGGGACACGAGCGCGACGTGCGCGCCCGCCTTCACGAACATCGCCGCCGCGGCCTTGCCTATGCCCCTGGACCCGCCGGTGATCAGCGCGACTTTGCCGTCGAGGCGCCACAGCCGAGCCGGGTCCTTGCCGGTCACCGGAGTCTCGCCTGTCTCGCCTGTCTCGCCGTTCTCGTTCATGTCGCCCCGGCCGCCTTCCTCAGCGCCTCTAGCCCGTAGCCGAGGAGCGTATTTGAACTTGAAGCCAGATTCAAGTAGTGCTCGCGAATCCCTCGACCAGAACGCCGAGATCCGCGCTCGGGACATCGACTTCCACACTCGGGACGCCGAGATGCGCGTTCAGGCACGCGATACTCGAACCCCGGAACCGGAGGCGGCACATGCGAGTACTGACCTGGAACCTGTGGTGGCGGTTCGGCCCGTGGGAACGGCGGCGCGAGGCGATCGCGGCCGTGCTGCGGGACCTGCGGCCGGACGTCGCCGGGCTACAGGAAGTGTGGGCCGCCGACGGCGACAACCTCGCGCGGTGGCTGGCGAACGAACTCGGCATGCACTGGACCTTCGCCCAGGTAGGAGATCCACGGCCGTGGCAGCGCCGGATCGGCGACCCTGCGATCGGCGTCGGCAACGCCGTACTGAGCCGGTGGCCGATCACCGCACGGCAGGTCGCCGAGTTACCTGGCGTTCACGGCGAGGACCGGGGCAGGATCGCCCTGCACGCCAGGATTGCCGCGCCCGGTCACGACCTGCCGTTCTTCACGACACATCTCGCGGCCGCGGCAGACGCCTCGGCGGTCCGATGCGAACAGGTGAAGGCACTCGCGACGTTCGTCGCGGCCCACCGGGACGGCACCTCGTTCCCTCCCGTGATCACGGGAGATTTCAACGCCCGGCCCGATTCGGACGAGATCCAGTTGTTCGGCGGCTACAAGACGGCCCCCGCCGTCGCGGGGCAGGTGTTGCTCGACGCGTGGGAACACGCGAGCCCCACTCAGCCCTCGGCGACCTGGGACACGGCCAACCCCTTCGTGGCGGTCTACTTCGGTCCCAGCGCCCGCGTCGACTACATCCACGTAGGCCCGCCTGGCCCCGGCGGGCTCGGCGACGTCACCTCCGTGCGCCGCGCCGGCGACGCGGCGCACGGCGGGGTCTGGCCCTCCGACCACGCCGCCGTCGTCGCGGACCTGCGGGACGCGTGAGCGCTACGCGGAGACGAACGAGGTGATCTCGACGCCCGCCGCGAGCAGTCCCTCACGCACCCCGCGGGCGATTTCGACGGCGCCCCTCGTGTCGCCGTGAACACACAGCGAACGCGGCGACACCGCGACGGAACTCCCGTCGATCGCCTCGACGGTGCCCTTGGTCGCCATCCTGACGCTGCGCTCGACCACCGCGTCCGGCTCGTGCACGATCGCGCCCGGCTGCCTTCGCGACACCAGCCTTCCCTCCGGCGTGTAAGCGCGGTCGGCGAAGGACTCGTGCACGGTGGTCAAGCCCGCCGCCTCCGCCTGCCGCAGCACCTCGGATCCGGGAAGTCCCATGAGCGGCAACGATGTGTCGTAGCGCGACACCGCCTCCACGACGGCCGCCGCCTGCTCCTCGTGCGTCACGATCGCGTTGTACAGCGCGCCATGTGGCTTCACGTACCGCACGGCGGTTCCGGCGACCTTCGCGAGCCCGTCGAGCGCGCCGATCTGGTAGATGATGTCGTTGACGAGTTCGTGCGGTTCCATGTCGATGAACCGGCGGCCGAACCCGGGCAGGTCGCGGTAACCGACCTGCGCGCCGATCGTCACCCCCCGTTCCGCGGCTCTCTCGGTGACCCTGCGCAATACCGTCGGGTCACCGGCGTGGAAGCCGCACGCGACGTTGGCGCTCGTCACGACGTCGAGAAGGGCCTCGTCGTCGCCGAGCGGCCAGTTGCCGAATCCCTCGCCGAGGTCACTGTTGAGATCGATCACCGAACCAGCCATTTCGCCAGGATAACGGCGCGACCCCGGCATTTCCGGATGCCACGGGAGTGGGAAGAACGACACCCGCTAGGTCACCCGGTCCGGTTGGCGATGCGCGCCAGCGCGGGCCGCCCGAGTACTTCCGGCAGTTCGGCCTCCTCGATCGCGCCGCAGTCGAGGCCACGGGAAAGGTAACCGGCCAGGGCAGCCGCGGTCGCCGGTTCGTCGAGCACCCCGCCCTCGGTCCGCTCGACGTAGTCGAGGAGCCGGGCCACCGCGCTCGGCAGGTTCTCCCTGAAGAACGCGTAGGTCGCGGCGAAACGGCTCGGCAACTGATGCGGATGCAGATCCCAGCCCTGATAGAAGCCTCTGATCAGCGAGCGGCGAATCAGTCTGCGGTGCTCCTCCCACGCCCCGGCGACGGCAGCGGCTTCGCCGACGGGAAGCCGGTTGGTGGAACCGTCGGAAAGCCTGACCCCCGTTCCCGCCGCGGCGACCTGCATGACGTTCTTCGCGAAGTCGGCGGCCGGATGCTCCATCGACTGGTAGGCACCGCTGATGCCGAGACCCGCGCTGTAGTCGTAGGTCCCGAAGTGCAGCCCGGTGCACCGGCCTTCGGCGATCCGCACGATGTGCGGCAGCGCAAGGGTTCCGTCGCGCGACACCACCGACTGCGCGGTCTCGACCTGCACCTCGAACCGCAGTGAACCGGCGGCGAGCCCGTGTACCTTCTCCAGTTCTCCCAGCACCTCGACCATGGCCGCGACCTGCTCGATCGCCGTCACCTTCGGCAGCGTCAGCACGAAACCGGGCGGCGGGGTGCCCAGCGCGCCGAGGAACATGTCCAGCGTCCTGATGCCCCTCCGGCGCGTGGCGGCCTCAAGGCTCTTGCACCGGATGCCGGTGAACGGCGGGGCGGTACCCGACTCGACATCGCGGGCCAGCTCACCGGCCGCCCGCACGGCATCGACATCTTCGGCATCTTCACCTGAGCCGGACGAGGCGCGGTACCCGTCCTCGAAATCGATCCGCAGGTCCTCGACCGGCTGCGTCGCGAGCTTGGCACGCACCCGCTCGGCGAGATCGTCGTCGTGCTCTCCGAAGGCGAGCACGGCGCCGTGCTCGGCGAGCGCGGCACTCGCCCGCTCTCCCCACTCCCCCGCGAGCCCCGCGCGGTAGTGATTCGCGGGGACATACACGGTGTGCACGGGCTGCCGCCCCGCGCGCTCGCCCGGATAACTCGCCGCGACCCTGGCGTCGGCCTCGGCCAGCCTGTCGTCGATCCGCGCGTAGAGATCGTCGCCGAGCCGCCGGGGCGCGGCCACTACTTGATCCGCTCGTAGGCCGGAAGGGTCAGGAAGTCGACGAAGTCCTCGGCGAGCGCGACTTCCTCGAACAGCTCCACGGCGGGATCGAGCAGATCGGCGGGGACGACGTCGGCCAGTTGCGCGCGCACGTCGGCGAGTACCGCGCGAACCAGCTCCCGCGTCACCACCTCGCCGTTGTCGAGCACGACCTCGTTGCGCACCCATTGCCACACCTGCGAGCGCGAGATCTCCGCCGTCGCCGCGTCCTCCATGAGGTTGTGGATCGCCGCCGCGCCGGTGCCGCCGAGCCACGAGGCGATGTAGCGCACCCCGACGTCGACGGCCGCCTTGAGCCCGGCCTCGGTCGCCGAACCCTCGGTCGCCGCGATGTCGAGCAGGTCGGCCGCGGTCACCGACACGTCCTCGCGCAGCCGGTCGAGCTGGTTCGGCCGGTCGCCGAGCACCTTGTCGAACTCCTCCGTGCACAGCGCGACCATGCCGGGGTGAGCGACCCATGACCCGTCGAATCCGTCGCCCGCCTCGCGAGCCTTGTCGTCGTGGACCTTGGCCATGGCCTTCTCGTTGACCTCGGGGTCCTTGCTGGGGATGAACGCGGCCATCCCGCCGATCGCGAAGGCGCCGCGCTTGTGGCAGGTGCGCACGAGCAGTTCGGTGTAGGCCCGCATGAACGGTGCCGTCATCGTCACGCTGTTGCGGTCGGGCAGTACGAAGTCGGCGCCCGCGTCGCGGAAGTACTTGATGATGCTGAACAGGTAGTCCCAGCGGCCCGCGTTGAGCCCGCTCGCGTGTTCCCGCAGTTCGTAAAGGATCTCCTCCATCTCGAACGCGGCGGGAATGGTCTCGATGAGCACCGTCGCCCTGATGGTGCCGTGCTCGATGCCCAGTTCGTGCTCAGCCCAGGTGAACACGTCGTTCCACAACCGCGCCTCGCGGTGGCTTTCGATCTTGGGCAGGTAGAAGTACGGTCCGCTGTCGCCCGCGAGCAGCGCCCTGACGTTGTGGAAGAAATAGAGCCCGAAGTCGACGAGCGCGCCGACCGCCTTGCGGCCGCCGACCTCGATGTTGTGTTCGTCGAGGTGCCAGCCCCGGGGGCGCACGACGATCGTGGCCAGTTCGCCGTCCTCGCGCAGCGCGTAGTGCTTGCCGCCGCTGTCGAGTTCGATGCTGCCCCTGACCGCGTCGGCGAGGTTGACCTGCCCCGACACGACGTTGTCCCAGTGCGGCGTGTTGGCGTCCTCGAAGTCGGCGAGCCACACCTTGGCTCCCGAGTTCAGCGCGTTGATCGTCATCTTCCGGTCCGTCGGCCCGGTGATCTCGGCCCTGCGGTCGCGCAGCGCGGGCGGCGCCTCGGCCACCTGCCATTCCGATTCGCGGATGTGCGCGGTCTCGGGAAGGAAGTCGAGCTTTCCGGTGCGCTTCGCCTCGTCTCTGCGCTCGGCCCTCGCCGCGAGCAACGTGTCCCTCGTCGCCGCGAACGCCTCGTGCAGGCCGCCGAGGAATTGCAGGGCCTCCGGGGTCAGCACCTCGTCGCCGCGCTCGACAGCGCCGCCGAGCACTCGAACATCAGACATGCGAACACCTCATATAACGATCATCTTGTTTTACATCTCGGACTATAGTTTCTACATCGCGGAAGCTCAACGGGAGCGGCGAGAGAGGAGACAGCGTGACCCCCGAACGGTCAGCCGGTGGTGGAGTGCAGTCGTTGCAGCGGGCGTTCGAGCTGCTCGAACGCCTCGCGGACGCGGGAGGAGAAGCGAGCCTTTCCGAGCTGGCCACATCCTCCGGCCTGCCGATGCCGACCATCCACCGCCTCATCAGGACGCTCGTCGCGCTCGGCTACGTCAGGCAGAACATCAACCGGCGCTACGCGCTGGGGGCACGGCTCATCAGGCTCGGCGAGCACGCGAGCCTGCAATTCGGCACGTGGGCGCGACCGCTGCTGGCCGAACTGGTCGACGAGGTCGGCGAGACAGCCAATCTCGCAGTGCTGGAACGCGACGAGGTCGTCTACGTCGCGCAGGTGCCGTCCCGGCATTCCATGCGCATGTTCACCGAGGTCGGCCGCAGACTGCTGCCACACGGAACGGGAGTCGGCAAAGCCATCCTCGCGACCCTGCCCTCCGAGGAGGTGCGCGCGCTGCTCGGCCGCACCGGCATGCCCGCCTACACCGAGCACACCCACACCGACGTCGACCGGTTTCAGCGGCACCTCGCCCGAATCGACAAGCAGGGCTACGCGCTCGACGAGAGCGAACAGGAACTGGGCGTTCGCTGCGTCGCCGTGCCCATCGCGGACGCGCCGACGCCGACGGCCATCTCCGTATCGGGACCGGAAGGCAGGCTCACCAAGGAAGCGGTCACCCGCATCGCCCCGGTCGTGCAGCGCGTCGCCACCGCGTTGTCAGCGCAACTGGCACACCGCACCAGCGCCTGAGGCAGCTCAGTCCAGTAGCGCGTCGACGAAAGCCGACGGCTCGAACGGGGCGAGGTCGTCGGGCCCCTCGCCGAGACCGACCAGCTTCACCGGAACACCGAGTTCGCGCTGGACCTGGAACACGATGCCGCCCTTCGCGGTGCCGTCCAGCTTCGTGAGCGCGATGCCGGTGACGTCGACGACCTCGGAGAACACCCGCGCCTGCGCGAGCCCGTTCTGCCCCGTCGTCGCGTCGAGCACCAGCAGCACCTCGTCGACCTCGGCCTGCTTCTCGACGACCCGCTTGACCTTGCCGAGCTCGTCCATGAGGCCGGTCTTGGTGTGCAGCCGACCGGCCGTGTCGACCAGCACGGCGTCGACACCGGAGTCGATGCCCCGCTTCACCGCGTCGAAGGCGACCGAGGCGGGGTCGGCGCCCTCCTTGCCGCGAACGACCTCGGCGCCGACGCGCTCCGACCAGGTCTGCAACTGCTCGGCCGCGGCGGCCCTGAACGTGTCGGCCGCGCCGAGCAGCACCTGCCTTCCCTGCGCGACGAGCACCCTGGCGAGCTTGCCCGTCGTGGTGGTCTTTCCGGTGCCGTTGACACCGGCGACCAGCACGACGGCGGGCTGCTTGCGCCCCTCCGGCCCGGTGTGCGGCAACGCGCGCACCGCGCGATCGGTGTCGGCACCGAGCGTGTCGATCAGCACTTCCCTCAGCAACGCCCTCGCATCGGCCGAGGTACGCACCGCCCTGGTCGCCATCTCGGTCCGCAGCCGTTCGACGATCTCCGTCGTCGTCGCGGCTCCCAGGTCGGCGAGCAACAGGGTGTCCTCGACGTCCTGCCAGGAATCCTCGTCCAGATCACCGGCGCCGAGCAGGCCGAGCAGGCCCTGCCCCAGCGCCGAACGGGACTTCGACAGCCTGCCGCGCAGCCGCTCCATCCGGCCCGCCGCCGGTGCGACCTCCTCCACCTCGGGGGCGGTCGCGGCGGGCTCGGGCTCCGGCGCTTCGGGGGCCTCGGGTGCCGCGGGCTCTTCGGTCTTGGCTGCCTCGGCGACCTCGGCTTCGGCCGCCTCGGCCTCAGCCTCGGCTTCGGCGACTTGGCCGGCCTCGGTGCTCGTGTGCTGGTCAGGAAGACCGACGTCGACGATCCCCCGGCGAGGCGCGTCCCTCGGCACGGCGGCATCGTCACCGACGCCGGGCTCGCCGTCGGTTTCGGTGCGCTCGGCAACGGGATGTTCGGGGGCCTTGGTCCCGCCCTCCGCGAAGGTGAAACCACCTCCGGCCTGGTAGGTACCGCCCTTCGGTTTCTCCTCGGGCTCCTTCTCCAGGCTGATCTTGCGCTTGCGGGCTACGGCCAGCGACGCGACGACCGCGACGAGGACGACGACAGCCGCGACGACGATGATCCAGATCCAGGTGCTGCTCGACACCCGGCCATCCTCGCATTCGCGCCGGGCCCCGCCCTGGCGCCCCTGCTCCGACGGTGAGCATTCAACCTGGACTGCGTACTTTTGGCGAAAATGTCACCTGATGTCTTGCGCCGCGGCGCACCGTGGATTAGACCACTCCAGTGGCGGATTCCAGCGGAAGCCTGCGAGTCGTCGGGCTCATCTCCGGTACCTCCGTCGACGGCGTCGACGTCGCCGTCGCGGACCTGCGAGCCGAGGGCGGTGAAAACCGGGAACTCCGGCTGACCCCGCTCGGCCACGGTGAGGTGCCCTATCCGCCCGCGCTGCGGGACGACCTGCTCGCGGCGCTGCCACCCGGCGCGTGCACCGCCGAGCGGCTCACCAAGCTCGACACGGGAGTCGGGCAGGCGTTCGCGGAAGCCGCCCTGCTCGGCATCGAGGACCACGCCGGCGGGCACGCCGACCTGATCGCGTCGCTTGGCCAGACGCTGTACCACTGGGTGGAGGACGGCACGGCGCTCGGCACTCTCCAGCTCGGCGAGCCCGCCTGGATCGCCGAGCGCACCGGGCTGCCGGTCGTCTCCGGCTTTCGGACCCGCGACGTCGCGGCAGGCGGTCACGGCGCGCCGCTCGCGAGCACCCTCGACGCGCTGTGGCTGCGGCCCGAGCCCGGCGGAGCACCGCGAGGGGCGCTCAACATCGGCGGCATCGCCAACCTGACCGTCGTGCATGGCGACGGCACCGTGTTCGCCTACGACACCGGCCCTGGCAACGCCCTGCTCGACGCGGCGGTCACCACCCTCACCGGAGGGCGCTTGCACAGCGACGTCGACGGAGCGCTCGCCGCACGCGGCACGGTGCACCCCGGGCTGCTGGACCGCCTGCTCGCCGACCCCTACTACGAACGGTTGCCACCCAAGTCGACGGGGAAGGAACACTTCAACGCCGCTTACCTCGACGAAGCCGTCGCCGCGTTCGCGCCGGTCCCCGCCGAGGACCTGCTCGCCACCCTCACCGAACTCACCGCGGCGACGATCGCGTCCGCCTGCGCGAACCACGGCGTGCGCGCCGTCGTCGCCTCCGGCGGAGGACTGCGCAATCCCGCGCTCGTACGCGCGCTCCGCGCCCGGATCACCGTCGTCGCGAGCGACGAACACGGCCTGCCCTCCGACGCCAAAGAGGCATACCTCACCGCGCTGCTCGGCTGGCTCACCTGGCACGGCCTGCCAGGCAACGTGCCCGGCGCGACCGGAGCGGGAGGACCACGGCCGCTCGGCAGCATCACTCCAGGAAGGGCACCACTCGTGCTTCCCGGACGACCACCGGCCGCACCCCGGCGGCTACGGGTAGCCAGCCCCTCCGAGTCACGGTAGGAGATAGCCATGCGCGCATTCGACCTCGCCATCGTCGCCGTCTTCCTGGTGGGAACGCCACTGCTGGGGATATGGCTCGGCGGCAAGCAGCGATCGTCGACCGACTATTTCGTCGGCAGCAGGAACATCCCGTGGTGGGCGGTCACGTTCTCGGTCGTGGCCACCGAGACGTCGACGCTCACCGTCATCAGCGTTCCCACCGTCGCCTACCTCGGTAACATCACCTATTTGCAGCTCGCGGTCGGCTACCTCATCGGCCGCGTGATCGTCGCGTTCGTGCTGCTTCCCCGCTACTACGCGGGAAACCTGGTGAGCGCCTACGGATTCCTCGGCAAGAGATTCGGAAACGGCATGCAGGGAACGGCTTCGGTGACGTTCCTGCTCACCCGGCTGCTCGCCGACGGCGTCCGGCTGTTCGCCACGGCCATCCCGGTCAAGGTCATGTTCGGCGCGTTCGGCCTCGACCTGCCCTACTGGTTCATCGTCGCGGCGATCGCCCTGATCTCCGTCATCTACACGTATCTCGGTGGCATCCGCGCCGTCGTGTGGGTCGACGTGATCCAGATGGGCATCTACATTCTCGGCGCCATTGCCGCCGTCTTCGTGCTCGCGGGGAAGCTGCCGGAGGGCTGGCTGTCGAACGCGGCGGACGAAGGCAAGTTCCAGTTCTTCGACTTCACGTCCAACGTCGTGACCAACCAGTACGCGTTCTTCACCGCCGTGATCTGCGGCGCGCTGTTCGCGATGGCCTCGCACGGTGCCGACCAGCTCATGGTTCAGCGGCTGCTGGCCTGCCGGACCGTCAAGGACAGTCAGAAGGCCGTGATCGCCAGCGGTTTCGTCGTATTCATCCAGTTCGCGCTCTTCCTGTTCATCGGAACGATGCTGTGGTCGTTCTTCAACGGAGCCTCCCCCGAGTCGATGGGCATGAGCACCGGCGACGAGCTGTTCCCCACCTTCATCGTCGAGCAGTTGCCACCCGGCCTTTCCGGACTGCTCGTCGCGGGAATTCTCGCGGCGGCCATGAGCACGATCTCCTCGTCGCTCAACTCGCTGTCCACATCGACCATCAGCGACATCTACCAGCGCTTCACCAAGCGCACCCTTTCCGACGAGTCGATTCTCAAGCAGGCCAAGCTGTGGACACTCATCTGGGCAGGCGTCTTCGTGATCTTCGCGTCGCTGTTCACCAGCACCGACCAGCCGGTCGTCGAACTCGGGCTGACCATCCAGTCCTACACCTACGGTGCGCTGCTCGGCGCGTTCCTGCTCGGGATCCTCGTCAAGCGGGCAAGGCAGGGTGACGGGATCATCGCTTTCCTGTGCACCATCGCGGTTTCGGCGGTGTTCGCGCTGTTCATCAGGTTCACCGAAGACGGGGAGCAGGTTCCGCTCGCCTTCCCGCTCTTCGTTCCGCTCGGTGTCGCGGTGACCCTGATCGTGGGCGGGCTACTCTCCTTGCGGCATCCCAAGCCCGACCCGGAGAACGCCGACCCGAGAGCGGCAGGAAGCAGCATGAAATGAAGCCGGAAGCACTGACCGCGACCACGGAGTTCTGCACCGCGTTCCTCGGTGAGCATCTTTCGGCCGACTGGTCGGCGACGGCGCCTGACATGGAATGGCCGGCGCGCTCGATCGTCGCGCACATCGGCAACACCCTGCTGTGGTACGCGTTCGACTTCACGGCAGGCGATGCCGAACTGTCCACAACGGATACCACGGTGCGTGCCGACGGTGAGCCCGGACAGCTGGTACGCACCGTGACGACGGCGGCGGCGCTGCTCGGCGCAGCCGTCACGGTCGCGGACCCCTCGGCAAGGGGGTGGCATCCGTACGGTCTCGCCGACGCGTCGGGGTTCGTCGCGATGGGCTGCGACGAACTACTGATCCACACCGAGGACGTCGCCCGCGGTCTCGGCGTGCCGTTCACGCCGCCTGACGACCTCGCCGAGCCGGTGCTACGCAGGCTCTTCCCGTGGGCACCCTCGGACGCCGAGTCATGGCCCGCGCTGCGCTGGGCCAACGGGCGGACGGCTCTGCCCGGCCGCGAACGCCTGACCAGGTGGTGGTGGCACTGCGCGCCACTGTCCGAATGGGACGGAACGACGTCTCCGATGTAGCCGGGTCAGCCCGCCACGCCTGCCGCGACCGAACCGACGAACCTGGCCCTGCCGTCGGCCTGCCATTCGACGGGAACACCGAGCCGGGTCGGCGGCCTTCGCAGCGATTCGTGCAGGTCCTCGTAGTCGATCCGGCCGAGGCGGGTCCACCGTCGGCGGATCTCGGCGACCTTGTCGACGCCGCCGAGCAGTTGCTCCCACTCGGCTTGCGGGACGGCCTTGTTCGCCCTGTCGAGTATCTCGGCGTCGGGGGTCGCCCAGGTCACCGGTGAGGCTTCGAAGCTCCACCAGCGCGGGCTCCATGCTGGCGCGACGAAGCCGTGCATCACGCACGGCACCCACTGCCCCGGTACGAAGGTCGTGTTCTCCCTCGCGGTGAAGGTCACCAGCCGGTAGGCGAACGCGGGCGAGGCGGCGGGATCGCGCGAGGTGTCGCCGAGCACGAGGATCTGGACGGCCGCGTCGGCCTGCTCGACCACGAGGCCGGGGACGAGCTGACCGCCGCGAAACGGTTTACTCGCGCTGCCCGAGAGCACGCCCCTGACCAGCAGGCCGAGGCCGACGATGATGGCGATGACGCCGAGCAGCACCGACCACCACCTGCCGTCGATGCTCGCCCACACGCCCAGTGCGGTGAGCCCGCCGCCGACGACGATCCCGATGGCGAACCACATGACCCGCCGGTAGATGTTCGGACTGCTTTCCTTGAGGTGGGCGGGATCGATCGGGGCGTCGAAGTAGCGTCGCGGGTCGCCCGCGGGCCAGCCGTCCTCAGTCATAGCGGGCATCTTGGCAGAAGCGGCGCCCTAAGGGCACCGGTTGCCGAGATCCAGGTGCCGGGGACGGTGCCCGCGAGTCCCCCGTCCAGGACGTCGAGATCCGCACTCAGGTCACCGAGATCTGCGCTCAGGCCGTCGAGATCCCCGCCCGGCCCGCCGAGATCCGCACTCCGGCGGCCGAGATGCACGGTCGGCACACCAAATCCATCGTCAGGTCGGGCACTGGTGAGATAACCGGGCCGCGATTTCGCTCGGGCGGCTATGCCGGGAACGCCCTGCCCGCGCGGGACCCGAGGCGGTACCCGAACCTGCCGGTCTGGACTGCCGCTCAGGCACCCTTCGCGGAACTCGCCCGCCTGGGCGCGGATCTCGGTGACCTGGGCGTGGATCTCGGTGACCTGAGCGCAGAACTCGCCCGCCTGGGCGTGGAACTCGACGACCTGAGCGCCGGAGCCTCGCGGCTACTCGCGCGGCTCCGGCGCACCAGGCGTCTCTGGTGCCGTAACCGACTCCGGGGCATCCGGGGCATCCGGCTCGGACGCGTCCGGCCCCGTCAACTCAGCCGAACCAGGCGCCTCCGCCGAACCCGCAGACTCCGACTCCGGGACCTCCGCCACCGCGGACATCTCGGGCGCCTCTGGCTCCGGCACCCCCTCGGGGTCCGCGGACACCTCGGGCACCTCGGGCACCGCAGGCGCCTCGGGGTCCGCGGGCACCTTCGGCGTTCGCAACCGCTCGGCTTCGGCCTCGGTGCGCAGCCGCTGCGAGATGACCTTCGTGATGCCGTCGCCCTGCATGCTCACGCCGTACAGCGCGTCGGCGATCTCCATCGTCGGCTTCTGGTGCGTGATGATGATGAGCTGTGAGCTGGCCCGGAGTTGTTCCATCAAGCCGATGAGCCTGCGCATGTTGGTGTCGTCGAGCGCGGCCTCGACCTCGTCCATCACGTAGAACGGCGAGGGCCGCGCCCGGAAGATGGCCACCAGCATGGCAACGGCGACTAGCGACTTCTCCCCACCGGACAGCAGGGAGAGCCGCTTGACCTTCTTGCCGGGTGGCCTTGCCTCGACGTCGACGCCGGTGGTGAGCATGTCGCCCGGCTCGGTGAGGATCATCTTGCCCTCGCCACCGGGGAACAGCACCGAGAACACGATCTCGAACTCGCGCGCCACGTCGTGGTAGGCGCTCTCGAACACCTCCAGGATCTTGTCGTCGACCTCTTTGATGACGGTGAGCAGGTCTTTTCTGGTCGCCTTGAGGTCTTCGAGCTGGGTCGACAGGAACTTGTAGCGTTCTTCCAGCGCCGCGAACTCCTCCAGCGCTAGCGGGTTCACCTTGCCGAGCAGCGAGAGGTCCTTCTCCGCGCGCTTGGCCCTGCGAGCCTGGGTCGCCCTGTCGTAGGGGATGGGCTGCGGCGCCATGACGGTCTCGCCGCGTTCCTTGGCGGCCTCGTATTCGGCGAGTTCGCCCTGACCGGGAGGAACGGGCACCTCGGGGCCGTACTCGGCGACGAGGTCGTCGAGGCCGATGCCGAACTCCTCGGTGATCTTGACTTCGAGCTGTTCCAGCCGGAGCCGCTGCTCGGCACGCTGCACCTCGTCGCGATGGACGACGTCGGTGAGCTTTTCCAGTTCCCCGGTGAGTTCGCGAACCCTTCCGCGAATCTGGGTGAGCGCGGTCTCGCGGTGTTCGCGCCGTGCCTGCGCGGCGTCCCGCTCGCTCGCCGCCCGCTGGAGCGAGTTCTCGATGCGGTCGAGCGCCAGTTCGCCGCCGTTGACGACGGCCGCGGCGATCTCCGCTCCCCTCGCCCTTGCGACCCGCGCCTTTTCGGCACGTTCCCGTGCCTGCCGCTCGGCTTCCGCCGCGCGGCGCAATGCCTCGGCCTTGCCCGCGATTCCGCGCGCCCGCTCTTCGGCGGTGCGCAGGGCAAGTCGTGCGTCGACCTCTTCCTGCCGGACGGCCGACAGCGTTTCCGCTGCCTCGTCGCGTTCGGTGGTGTCGGGGTCGTCGTCGACCGGCTGATCCGACACCGCGGCGAGACGTTCTTCGAGTTCGGCCAGTTTGGCGAGGACGTCGTCCCTGCTCTGCTCGACCTTCGCGCGCTGCCCGCGCAACCGCTCGACCTCCGACATCGCCGAACGCGCGGCGTGCTCAAGGCTGGAGAGACGTTCGGAAGACCGGGCTTTGCGTACTTTGGCTTCGTTGAGCGCTTCCTTGGCCTCGCCGACCTCGGTCCTGCGGTCCTGCTGCGCGGCGCGGGCGCCTTCGAGTTCGGCCGTGGTGCGCTGGAGGCTGCGCTCGGCGGCGCCGAGCCGGTCCTGTGCCTCGTCGACGGCGGCCTGGACCTCGATGACGCTTTCGTCCCTTGCCGATCCGCCCGCCGCCCAATGTCCGCCGAAGACGTCGCCCTCGCTGGTGACGGCGGTGACTCCGGGTTGCGCGGAAACGAGTTCACGGGCCGCTTCGAGGTCGGCGACGACGGCGACCTTGTCGAGTGCCTTCTCGACGGCGGGCCGCAGTGATTCGGGCGAGTTGACGACCTCGCGAGCCCACCTGGCCCCGTGCGGCAACGATGGCCAGTTCGCACTATCCACAGTGGACGACAAGCCGCCGAGCAGGAGACCGGCCCTTCCCGACTCGTTGGCTTTCAGGTAGCGCAGCGCGGCGAGCGCGTCGGCTCCGGCCGCGACCGCCACGGCGTCGGCCACGGGACCGAGCGCGGCGGCGAGTGCGACCTCGTATCCCGCGTCGACGGTGAGCAGCGCGGCGACCGAACCCAATAGTCCAGGCAGGTCGTCGGTGGCGCCGAGCAGCGCGCCCGCGCCGTCCTTGCGCTTGAGGCCCATGGACAGCGCGTCGACTCGCGCCTTTTCCGAGGCGATGTCACGCTCCGCGGCCCGTTCGGCTTTGCTGAGCTCCTCGACCCTTGCCTTGGCCGCGTTGTTGGCCTCGACGGCGCGGTCGTGCCGTTCGCGCAGTCCCGCGTCGTCGGATTCCTCGACTCCGCCTTCGGCTCGTGCCTGTTCGAGTTCTTCCGCGGCGGTTTCCGCGCGGACGGTCGCCTCGTCGATACCGGTGCTGAGCCGGTCGATCTCGTCGGCGGTCGCACCGTTCTTGCTGCGAAGGGCTTCGACCTGGCCGGTCAGTTTGGCGATGCCCTCCCTGCGGTCCGCGATCGCCCTGACGGCGGCGAGGTGTGCGCGTTCGGCAGCCTGCACGGCCTGTTCGAGATGTTCGCGGCGCTCGATGGTGTCCGACAGCAGGGCGCGGGCCTCGGTGACCGCCTCCGCGAGCTCCTCCTCGCGTTCGGCGGCGCTTTCGGCCTCGGCCAGCAGTTCCTCGGGGTCCCTGCCGGAGCCGCCGGTCTCGACGTCCGCCGAAAGGTGCCGCTGCCGTTCGACGGCCAGCCGCACGGTGCCGCGCAGCCGCTCGGCCAGCGCGGAAAGCTTGTACCAGGTGTCCTGCGCGGCGGCCAGCAGCGGCGCGTCCTCGGCGAGCGAGCTTTCCAGCTCGGTCTCCTCCGAGGTGACGAATTCCAGCGCCTGCTCGACCTCGGCACGGCGGGCACGAGCGGCGTTCTCGTCGGCCTCTTCCTTGGCGATGTCGGCTCGCTGGGTGACCAGGTCGTCGCCGAGCAGCCGGAGTCGCGCGTCCCTGAGCTCGGATTGCACGACCTGCGCCTTGCGCGCGATCTCCGCCTGCCTGCCGAGCGGCTTGAGCTGGCGCCGCAATTCGGCGGTGAGGTCGTTGAGGCGGTCGAGGTTGGCCTGCATCGCGGTGAGCTTGCGGACCGCTTTTTCCTTGCGCTTGCGGTGTTTGAGGACACCGGCCGCTTCCTCGATGAAGGCGCGCCGCTCCTCGGGCTTCGACTGGAGGATTTCGGCGAGCTGTCCCTGACCGACGATGACGTGCATCTCGCGGCCGATACCGGAGTCGGACAGCAGTTCCTGGATGTCGAGCAGCCTGCACGAGCTTCCGTTTATCTCGTATTCGCTGGCGCCGTCGCGGAACATGCGCCGGGTGATCGAGACCTCGGTGTAGTCGATGGGCAGCGCGCCGTCCGCGTTGTCGATGGTCAGGGTGACCTCGGCCCTGCCGAGCGGCGCCCTGCCGGCGGTGCCGGCGAAGATGACGTCTTCCATCTTGCCGCCGCGCAGGTCCTTGGCGCCCTGGGTGCCCATCACCCACCGCAGCGCGTCGAGCACGTTCGACTTGCCGGAGCCGTTCGGGCCGACGACACACGTGATGCCCGGCTCGAATCGCAGGGTCGTCGCCGACGCGAAGGACTTGAAGCCTTTGAGCGTCAAGCTTTTCAGGTGCACGCGGAGTTGACCTTTCCCCTACGACTCCCTATTTCCCAGTCGGCCGATGCTACCCGGGGCGCCTCGGCGCCCGTGGGACGCAGGGGTCTGGCGCGCCAGCAGTTCGCACCGGCTGGTGATGCCACAACGGTCACGCCTGTCCCGGCAGCCCCGCCGGAAACATCCCCACCCCCCTTCCGTCACACCGGCCCCGTCACTCACATCTGCCACATTGGCAACACGTGCCACTCCTGTGTGAAGCAAGGGAGCTTTGCTATCGGAATACGGCAGTAAAGCTCCCTTGCTTCGGCCTGGGACCGACCTGGATCGGAGCCGGAGGAGTCCTCGCTCCGGTCAGCGTTCGACGAAGCCGGTGAGACCGCCCTTGGGCTCAGACCAACGCTCCGCGACGTGATCCACTCGACCGGGTGAGCCGCCGGACCGGAGTACCGTCAAGAGCCGCTCACAGTTGGTTCGCGGGCCTTCCGCGACCACCTGCACCCTGCCGTCGGAGAGGTTGGTCGCGCTGCCCGCGAGCCCGAGTTCCAGCGCCCTGCTTCGCGTCCACCAGCGGAAACCGACTCCCTGAACCGCCCCGTGCACCCAAGCTGTGAGTCGGGTCACTTCCGTTGCGTCTGCCACGTGCTCATGGTGCCCCACCGCCGGTGGTCGCGATCAGTTACCTGGCCTCTCGGGGACACTCGCCGTGATCACCCGACGGTGGTACTGTGCCGCGGGTCCGCCAGTCGGGCCCACTTCCGCAACGCCGAAGGAGCCACGCATGGCCCACGAACCAGGGTCAGGAGAACGCGCCGAGGTCGCCCCGCCCCGCGAATCGACAGGGAGCGGGAAGTTGCAGCGCACCGGCTATCTGGCGCTGGCAGCGAGCGGGCTGGTGCTGGCCACCGCCTTCGGCGCGGTCGCCCAGATCACCGGCGGCACCGGCGAGGCGGAATCCCGCACCACCGCCAACGACAGCTACGACCAGGGCGGCAGGCAACTCGTGCCCGGCCAGGCCGTTCCAGGCGAGACCACGGTCATGATCGACGGAGTCGCGGTGACCGGCACATTGCCGCCGTCGACCACGTCGCCGACCACCGTCGTGCGGGTCGGGCCCGACGGTCACTCCACGACGACCGTGGTGACCCCCTCACGGTCGTCTTCGTCCTCGTCGTCTTCCCAGTCCAGGTCGGACTCGCACACCCCTGGGCCGACCGGCAGCAGCTCCGAACTGCCACCCACCAGCACCACGGACCCGACAACCCCGCCGCCCAGCACGTCGGACCCGACTGATCCGAGCGAACCCACCGACCCGCCGACGGATCCCACGGACCCGACCGACCCGCCTTCGAGCGACGACGGCGCACCCACGAGCGGCGCGAGCGGAACCAGCAGCACCGACCCGTCCTGACCGCTCATGGTTCGAACCGGTACCCCATTCCCGGTTCGGTGAGCAGGTGCCGCGGCCTGGACGGCTCGGCTTCGAGCTTGCGGCGCAACTGCGCGACATACACCCGCAGGTAGTGGGATTCGGTGTCGTAGTTGGGCCCCCACACCTCGTGCAGCAACTGCTTCTGCGTCACCAGCCGCCCCCTGTTGCGCACGAGCAGTTCCAGCAGCCGCCATTCGGTCTTGGTGAGATGTACTTCCGCGCCGTCGCGCTTGGCCTTCTTGGCCGCCAGGTCGATGAGCAATGACGGCGTCTCCACCACCGCGTCCGACTCCGATGTGGACACCCCGGACCTTCGCACCGCCGCCCTGAGCCGCGCCAGCAGTTCGTCCATCCCGAACGGTTTGGTGACGTAGTCGTCCGCGCCCGCGTCCAGCGCGTGCACCTTGTCGGTCGAGTCGTCCCTGGCCGACAGCACGATGATCGGCACCTGCGTCCAGCCCCTGAGGCCGTTGATCACGTCGGTGCCGTCCATGTCGGGCAAACCGAGATCGAGCACGACGACGTCGGGCTTGGTCTCGGCGACCGCCTTGAGCGCGGCGGTGCCGTCGTGCGCGGTCACCACCCGGTAGCCACGGGCCGAAAGGTTGATCCTCAGCGCCCTCGCGATCTGCGGGTCGTCGTCGACCACGAGCACCGTGCTGGATTCCGCCGTCATGAATTCGCTCCGCTCTCGGCAGGAAGGGAGATGACGACGGTGAGCCCGCCGCCAGGAGTGTCCTCGGCGCGGATCGTGCCACCCATCGCCTCGGTGAACCCGCGCGCCACCGACAGTCCGAGCCCGATGCCGGGAACGGCCTCGCGGTCGCCGAGCCGCTGGAACGGCACGAACGCCGAATCGGCCTTGCCCTTCGGCAGGCCGGGTCCGTTGTCGACGACCCTCAGCTCGACATGGCTGGCGTAGGTGCTCGCCCTGACAGCGACCGCGCCTCCCCTCGCGCCGTGCCGCAAGGCGTTGTCGATGACGTTGGCCACCACCCGCTCCAGCAGTCCCGGATCGGCCGACACCCACGGCAGTTCCTCAGGCACATCGACGATCACCGAGGCCGATCCGTCCAGGTTGGACAGAGCGCGGGCGACGATCTCGTCGTAGCCGACGGGCTGCATGTGGGGGCGGACGGCGCCCGTCGCCAGCCGCGACGAGTCGAGCAGGTTGTCGACGAGACCGGCGAGCCGGTCGGTGGACAGCTCGATGGTCTCCAGCAGCTCGCTCGTGTCCTGGGCCGACAGCGCGAGATCGGGTGCGCGCAGGCTGCTGATCGACGCTTTGATCGACGTCAGCGGGGTCCGCAGATCGTGCCCGACGGCGGAGAGCAGCGCGGTGCGCAGTTCGGTGGTGTGCGCTTTGCGTTCGGCCGCCGCCGCGGCGGCGGCCATGCGCTGCTGGCGCAACGCGAGCAGCGCCTGCCCAGCCGCGGCTTCGAGCAGTCCCCTGTCCGCGGCGGGCAACGACCTGCCGCGCAGGGTCAGGTGGACCTCGGCGGTGACCGGGATGTCGACGTCAGCCTCCTCCGGATCGGCGCAGCGCTCGGCACCGGCCTGGGCGACCCTGCGCCACTGCCCGCCATGGCGTTCCATGAGCCCCACCGAGACCTGACCGAAGTTCTCTCTCACCTTTTCCAGCAACCGGTCGAGCGGCTCGGGGTTGGCCAGCACGGTGCGCGCGTAGGAGGCCAGCAGCGAAGCCTCGGTGCGCGCCCTGGCAGCCAGGCTGGCCCTTGTCGCCGCCGACCCGACCACGAGCGCCACGAGCACCGCGACCACGAGCATCACGACGAGGGTCACGATTACGCGCGGCGAGGACACCGCCAGCGAGTACAGCGGCGCCGTGAAGAAGAAGTTCAGCAGTCCCGCCGCGAGAAACGCGGTGAGCAGCGCGGGGCCGAGACCGCCGACCAGCGCCACGATCACGGTCGTGAGGAAGTAGACGAGTATTTCGGTGGAGAAGTCGAACCCGTCGCGCAGCACCAGCCCGATCCCGGTGGCGAGCACCGGAAGCACCACCGCGAGCGCCCAGCCGCTTCGCACCCTCGACGTGCTGAGCGGGCTGTGCGCCAGGCGGGCCCTGAGCCTGCCGCCCGCCTCGGCGTGGGTGACCATGTGCACGTCGATGGGGCCAGAGCGCTGCACGACGGTCGCGCCGATGCCCTCGTCGAACAGCCGGGCGACGCGCGAGCGCCGCGAGGTGCCGAGTACGAGCTGGGTCGCGTTGACCCCCCTTGCGAAATCGAGCAGCGCGGTGGGCACGTCGTCGCCGACGACGGTGTGGAAGGTGGCGCCGACGTCGTCGGCGACCTTGCGGTATCGGCCGGCGGCGACGGGCCCGAGTCCGGCGAGCCCGTCACCGCGCAGCACGTGCAGCACGAGCAGTTCGGCTCCCGCCCGGGTCGCGATGCGCCTGGCTCTCCTGATCAGCGTTTCGCTTTCCGCGCCACCCGTGATGGCGACGACCACTCTTTCCCTTGTCTCCCAGGTGTCGGTGATGTCCTTTTCGGCCCTGTACCGCTGGAGCGCGACGTCGACCTGGTCGGCGACCCACAGCAGGGCCAGTTCGCGCAGCGCGGTGAGGTTGCCGAGCCGGAAGTAGTTGCCGAGCGCGGCGTCGATGCGCTCGGCGGGGTACACGTTCCCGTGAGCGAGCCGCCTTCGCAGCGCCTCCGGCGTGATGTCCACCAGCTCGACCTGCTCGGCCCTTCGCACGACCTCGTCGGGCACGGTTTCCCGCTGCCGCACACCGGTGATGCGCTCGACGACGTCGTTGAGGCTGTCGAGATGCTGCACGTTGACGGTGGTGAGCACGGTGATGCCCGCTTCGAGCAGTTCCTCGACGTCCTGCCAGCGTTTCTCGTTGCGGGAACCGGGAACGTTGGTGTGCGCGAGTTCGTCGACGATGGCGACCTCGGGTTTGCGGGACAGCACCGCGTCGACGTCCATCTCCGTGAACTCGCTACCCCTGTGCACGAGCCGCCGTCTCGGCATCACCTCAAGCCCGGCCAACAGAGCGGCTGTCTTGTCCCTTCCGTGGGTTTCGACGTACCCGAGTACGACGTCGGTGCCCCGGTCGAGCCTGCGGTGCGCCTCGCCGAGCATCGCGTACGTCTTGCCAACACCCGGCGCCGCGCCGAGGTAGATGCGCAGCTCTCCCCTGCGCGGCGCGGTGTCGTGCGCGGCGGAGTCGTCGTCGAGGCCATCCACATCGTCCACGTCCCTCAGTGTGCGCCTCTAACCCCGTGCCGAGGCGCGCACGGCCAGGTTGAGTTCCAGCACGTTGACCGAGGCGATTCCGATGCCCTGCGTTTCGGTTGCCGCGCGAACGAGGCCCCTCACCAGTGCCGGGTCCAGTCCGTTGTTGCGGGCGACCCTGGGGACCTGCAATTCGGCGTAGGCGGTGCTGATGCCGGGGTCGACGCCCGAGGCCGACGCGGTCACCGCCTCGGGTGGCACGGCGCCGGGCTCGACGCCCTCTCGCGCGGCGATGCGCTCTTTGCGCTGCCCGACCAGCTCCACTTGCTCCGGATTGACAGCCGACTTGTTGGAACCACCCGAGGTGGCCGGATCGCCCTGGCCGAGCGGGGTGTCCGCGCTCGCCGACGGTCGCGTGTGGAACCACGGGTCCGCGGAAGGCGGGCCGGTGAACACGGGATCGACGCCGATCAGAGCCGAACCTGCCGCCGCACCGCGGTATTCGACGAGCGAGCCCTCCGCGTTGTGCGCAAGCCCCGGTATCCGGGACACCGCCCACACGCCGAGCGGGTAGAGCACACCGAGCAGCACCGTGAACACCAGCAGCACGCGCAGCGCGGCCGACGTCTGAGCGAAAAGGGACTTGATCACGATGGTCACCCGATTCCCGGGATGAGGCGGACGAGCAGGTCGATCAACCAGATTCCGGCGAACGGTGCCACGACACCGCCGAGCCCGTAGACGAGCAGATTGCGGCGCAGCAACCCGGACGCCGTCGTCGGCGTGTACCTGACCCCGCGCAGGGCAAGCGGGATCAGCGCCACGATGATCAGCGCGTTGAAGATCACCGCCGACAGGATCGCCGACTGCGGTGTCGCGAGCCGCATGATGTTGAGCGCGCCGAGCTGCGGGTGGATGGCCAGGAACATCGCGGGCAGGATCGCGAAGTACTTCGCGAGGTCGTTGGCGATGCTGAACGTGGTCAGCGCGCCCCTCGTGATCAGCAGTTGCTTTCCGATGGCGACGATCTCGATGAGCTTCGTGGGATCGGAGTCGAGGTCGACCATGTTCCCGGCTTCCTTGGCGGCCGAGGTTCCCGTGTTCATGGCGACCCCGACGTCGGAGGCGGCGAGCGCGGGCGCGTCGTTGGTGCCGTCGCCGGTCATGGCGACGAGCCTGCCGCCTTCCTGTTCCCTGTGGATGAGCGCCATCTTGTCCTCTGGCTTCGCCTCGGCGAGGTAGTCGTCGACTCCGGCTTCGGAGGCGATGGCCTTGGCGGTCAGCGGATTGTCGCCGGTGATCATGACGGTCCTGATGCCCATCTCGCGCAATCGCGCGAAGCGCTCCCTCATGCCCGGTTTGACCACATCGGACAGTTGGATCACCCCGTGCGTGACGATGCCGGAACCGGTGTCCTCCACGACGACCAGCGGGGTTCCGCCGCGCCGCGCGATGTCGTCCGTGACGCGCGTGATGCCCTCCGGCAGGGTGGCCCGGTGTTCTCGCGCCCACGCGCGAACGGCGTCGGTGGCGCCCTTGCGGACCCGCCGCGACCCGATGTCGATACCGCTCATCCTGGTGCGCGCCGTGAACGGCACCGCGTCGCCGTGAGCCGGGTCCGCCTGGATGCCGGGGTGTTCCTTCTCGGCCAGTTCGACGATGCTGCGCCCCTCCGGGGTCGGGTCGGCGAGGCTGGCCAGCCTCGCCGCGGCGGCGAGACTTTCCCCCGTCGCCCCCTCGGCGGGGATGAACGCGGTCGCCGCCCTGTTTCCGAAGGTGATGGTGCCGGTCTTGTCGAGCAGCAACGTCGACACGTCGCCCGCTGCCTCGACGGCCTTTCCCGACGTCGCCAGCACGTTGCGTTGCACGAGCCGGTCCATGCCCGCGATCCCAATGGCCGAAAGCAGCGCGCCGATCGTGGTCGGGATGAGGCACACCAGCAACGCCGTCAGCACGACCACCGATTGCGTGCTTCCCGAATAGCCTGCCATGGGCTGGAGCGCGACCACGGCGAGCAGGAAGATGATCGTCAGCGTCGACAGCAGGATGGTCAGCGCGACCTCGTTGGGCGTCTTCTGCCTCGACGCGCCCTCGACCAAGGCGATCATCCGATCCACAAAGGATTCACCTGGCTTGCTGGTGATGCGAACGACGACGCGGTCGGACAGCACGGTGGTGCCGCCGGTGACCGCCGACCGGTCGCCGCCGGACTCCCTGATCACCGGAGCGGACTCACCGGTGACGGCCGATTCGTCGACGGTGGCGATGCCCTCGACGATGTCTCCGTCGCCGGGGACGAGCATGCCCGCCTCGACGAGCACCCGGTCACCTGGCCGCAGCGAGGTGCCCGGCACCTCCTCCCGCTGCCCTCCTTCGAGCAGCCTGATGGCGACGGTCTCCCTTGTGGTCCTGCGCAGGCTTTCCGCCTGCGCCTTGCCCCTTCCTTCCGCGACGGCCTCCGCGAGGCTCGCGAACAGCACCGTGAACCACAGCCACGCCGCGATGAGAATGGTGAACGTGGAAGGGTCTGCGATCGCGAACACGGTCACCAGCACCGAGCCCGCCCAGACCACGAACATCACCGGGTTGCGGATCTGGTGCCGGGGATCGAGTTTGCGCAGCGCGCCGGGCAGCGAGGTCAGCAGTCCACGCGCGTCGAAAACCCCCGCACCCACCCTGCCCGCGTTCTGGGCGTGGTGCAGGGCCGTCTCCTCAGCCGTGCGCGCACGGGTCGTACTTGTCATGCGAGTGCCTCCGCGATGGGACCGAGGGCCAGCGCAGGGACGAACGTCAGCGCGGCGACGAGCAGGACGGTGCCGCCGAGCAGCGATCCGAACAGCGGACCCGTCGTCGGCAACGTGCCAGGGGTTTCGGGGATCTTCTTCTGTGCGGCGAGACAGCCCGCGAGGCACAGCACCGCGACGATGGGGACGAACCTGCCGAACAACATCGCCATGCCCAATGAGGACTGGAACCAGTCGCTCGTCACGGTGAGCCCCGCGAAGGCGCTGCCGTTGTTGTTGCCAGCCGAGGCATAGGCATAGAGCACTTCGGACAGACCGTGCGGGCCGGTGTTGGCAAGCGCCGCGGTCACCTCGCCCGGGATGAGCAGGGCGCCCGCCGTACCGAGCAGCACCACCACGGGCATGGCGAGGATCGAGATCGCGGCGCAGGTGACCTCGCGCCTTCCCAGTTTCTTGCCGAGGTATTCCGGTGTCCTGCCGACCATGAGCCCGGCGAGGAACATCGCGATGATCGCGAGTACGAGCAGGCCGTACAGTCCCGACCCCACTCCGCCCGGAGCGACCTCGCCGAAAAGCATGTTGAGCATCGCCATGCCACCGCCGAGCCCGCTGAAGCTGTCGTGCATGGAGTTGACGGCGCCGGTGGACGTTCCGGTGGTGCTCGCGGCGAACAGCGAGGACAGCCCGATGCCGAACCGCTGTTCCTTTCCCTCCATTCCCGCGCCGGCAAGTAGCGCGGCGGGACCGGTGGGGTGCGTTTCGGCCCACCAGATCACCGCGAGCACGAGTGCCCACAGCACCGCCATCACCGAAAGCAGGGTGTAGCCCTGTTTCCGGTTGCCGACCATGGTGCCGAAGGTCCTCGTCAGCGACACCGGGATGACGAGCAGCAGGAAGTTGCTCAGCAGGTTCGCCCACACGCCGGGGTTCTCGAACGGGTGCGCCGAATTGGCGTTGAAGATCCCGCCGCCGTTGGTGCCGAGCAATTTGATGGCTTCCTGGCTCGCGGCGGGAGCGAGCGGGATCGTGCTTCGCGTCCCGTCGGGATTGGCGACGGTGACCCCCGATCGCAAGCTCTGCACGACGCCGAGTGCCACGAACAACACGGCGGCGACCGCGGCAAGTGGCAGCAGCACGCGCACGGTCACTCTCGTCAGGTCGACCCAGAAGTTGCCGAGCCGGTCGGTGCGCCCGCGCACGAACCCCCTGATGAGCACGATCGCGACCGAGATGCCCACGGCCGCGGAGAGGAAATTCTGCACGGTGAGCCCTGCCATGGAGACGGTGTGCCCCATGACGACTTCGCCCGAGTAGGACTGCCAGTTGGTGTTGGTGACGAAGCTGACCGCCGTGTTGAAGGCGATCCCCGGTTCGACCGCGCCCCTACCGAAGCCGAGCGGCAACACCGCTTGCAGGCGTTGCAGCAGGTACAGGAACGCGATCGACACGAACGAGAACGCCAGCACCGACACCGCGTAGCCGCTCCAGCGCTGCCGTGAGGACGGATCGACGCGGAAGACGCGGTACAGCGCCTTCTCGACGCGAAGGTGGCGCTGCCCGGTGAACACGCGCGCCAGGTGGTCGCCGAGCGGGCGGTAGGCGGCGGCCAGCGCGAGTACGAGCAGGCCGACCTGGATCAGACCTGCCGAGAAGTCGGTCATCTCAGAACTTCTCCGGCCTGACGAGCGCGATCACCAGGTAGCCGATCAGGGCGAGCGCGAGAACCCCGGCGACCACGTTCGCGGCGGTGCCGAGCCCGCCGCTCACAACTTCTCCAGTCCGCGCACGACGAGCGTAAGGACGACGAACCCGCCGAAGAGCAGGGCGAGATACAGAAGATCGGCCACTGTGCACCTTTCCCGGAGGGGTCACCTATTCCGGTGACCCTTGACCGGGCATCAGCCTTGCCGCTCGCGACGTGGTTCTCCGGGGCCCTTATGGCTCCCTGATGGCCGCTGACCTGCTGTTAACACTGTCTTGACGCTGCGGTGAACGGGATCACGGACGCGTGTGCGAGGGTCAGCCCCCTCGCGAGCTTCGGCTTTCGATCTTGAGGCTAATGTCTGAGATGAACAGAAGTTTCGCGATATCCGGTATATGATGTGAGCTACTACACAGAAGGGGGTTTCCGTGGAGGAGCCGAGTACCGAACTGCTGGAGAGCTACAGCAGGCTCCTCGACCTGGTGCGGACCGGCGACGCCGACACCCGGCCCGCGCTCAGCGCGCGAACGGGCCTCGGCCGCACCGCCATCACGCAACGCACGACCACGCTGCTCGACGCGGGCCTGCTCGAAGAGGGCGAGCTGAACCCTTCGACGGGAGGAAGGCAGGCGAGGACGCTGCGCTTCCGCAAGGACGCGGGCCGCATCCTCACCGCCGAACTCGGCGCGACCAGCTTCATCGCGGGCGTCACCGACCTGATGGGCACCGTGCTCACCATGCGGCACAGGGACTGCGACATCGCGGACGGGCCGGAGCCGGTGCTCGCCGAGGTCGAGGCCACCCTCGACGAACTGCTCGCCGAGGTGGGCGGTGGCGAGGTGTGGGGCGTCGGCCTCGGGTTGCCGGGACCGGTCGAGTTCGCGACGGCCCGCCCCTCGGAGCCGCCGATCATGCCCGGCTGGAACAACTACGCCGTCCGCGACCGGCTCGCCACCCGCTACCGCGCGCCGGTGTGGGTCGACAACGAGGTGAACCTGCTGTGCCTCGGCGAGCTGCGGACCCCCGGACTGCCCATCGGCAAGGGCGACCTGCTCTACATCAAGATCGGCACCGGAATAGGAGCCGGGATCAGCAACGCGGGCAGGCTCCACCGGGGAGCACAGGGCTGCGCGGGCGACATCGGGCACGCGGCCGTCTCCGACGACGGCGGTGTGGTGTGCCGCTGCGGCAAGACCGGCTGCCTTGAAGCACTGGCGGGCGGGGCCGCGCTGGCGAGGGACGGCGATCAGCTCGCCAGGTCAGGCGCGAGCACGACGCTGGCCGCCGCTCTCGACGCGCACGGCGTCGTCACCGGCGAGGACGTCACGGCGGCGGCGAGAGCGGGAGATCACCACTCGGTCCAGTTGCTCGTGCAGGCAGGCCGCAGGATCGGCGCGATGCTCGCGACGATGGTCAACTTCTACAACCCCTCGATCATCCTGCTCGGCGGCAAGGTCTCCGGCGCGGGCGACCTGTTCCTCGCCACCATCCGCGAGACGATCTACCGCAGGTCACTGCCCCTTTCGACGCGTGAACTGCGCATCGAGCGGGCCCGGCTCGGCGAGGAGGGCGGGCTGATCGGCGCGGCCTACATGGTCCTCGACGAGTTGTTCTCCGTCCGGCACTTCGGCCAGTGGCTTCCGGCGGGCTCGCCGAGCGGCATGCCGCACATGCACAGCGCCAACGGTGTCATCCGATCGGCGCAAGCCCCGCAAGCTGAGAAGCTGCTGTGAATTTTCCCGAACCGGGCACTGATCAACCGCGATTGAGCGTTGAACGGACTGACAGACCGTCCGGTTTCGCCCATGAGGTGAGAACAGAATGACCACAGCGTTTTCCCAGGCCACGTTCACCGGTGCCGCGAAGACACCGCAGTTACCGACCATGCCGAGCGGCTGGCCCATCGCCTCCTACGACAGCTACGAGGACGCGCAGCGCGCCGTCGGTCACCTCTCGACCAAGGACTTCCCCGTGCAGGACGTCACCATCGTCGGGGTCGAACCACTTCTCGTCGAGCGCATCACGGCAAAGCTGACGTGGGGCAAGGTGCTCGGCAGCGGAGCCATGTCGGGCGCCTGGTTCGGGTTGTTCGTCGGTGTCCTGCTGAGCCTGTTCACCCCGGGAGCGGGCCTGCTGCCCATCGTCATCGGCCTCGCGTCGGGGCTCGTCTTCGGCGTGGTTTTCGGTGCCATCGGATACGGCAGCGCGAGAGGCAAGCGGGATTTCGTCTCGCACAGCCAGGTCGTCGCCCGCCGCTACGACGTGTTGTGCCAGCCGCGCAACGCGGAGACGGGAAGGGATCTGCTCGCCAAGCTCGCCTGGCAGACGGGAATCTGAGCCGACTCGCATGTGGACGGTTCGGGGCCCTCACCGGACGGGGCAAACGTCCCTGGCGGTCGCTGCTCTTTCGCTCCTCGCGCCGACGATCACCGCGAGGACGACGGCGACCACCTGCACGCCGAAGGCCCACATCGGCAGATCGCCGGCGGGGGTGCCTCCGCCCAGCAGCGCGGTGCCCAGCGCGGAGCCTGCGGCTGAGCCGAGATACATCGCGGCCATCTGGAAGGCGACGATGGTCGTCGTTGCCTTCGGCCGGGTCCGGGTGAGCACATCCTGCAGCGTCGGCACGCTGGCCCAGCCGGTCGCTCCCCAGACCAGTGCGGCCGCGAGCCATGCGACCGGCTGCGGCAGGAATGCCACGGCGGCGAACGATGCCAGTAGCGCTACCGCCAGGACAGGCAGCAGCTTGCGGGACCCGATCCTGTCGATCTGTCGTCCGATGAGCATGGAACCGAGCACGCCTCCGATACCCCAGGCCCAGATCAGCGCGAACCCCCAGGAGCCGAGGCCGCGGTCAGCGGCCATGGGCAGCAGGTAGGTGTACAGCCCGAGGCTGGTCACGCCGAACACGAATGCGAGGAGGACCCCGATCAGCACCTGCGGGGACTTCACGATGACGGAGGCACCGGAGCCCGGCTCGTCCGGGATCGCCGGGATCTCGCCGCCGCGAAAGACCAGCGCGGCCATCGACACGGCGCCCACGGCGACGACGAGGCCCATGGTCCAGCGCCAGCCGATCTGATCGCCGATCAGCATGCCGACGGGCACGCCCGCGACAGTGCCCGTTGACAGCCCGAAAGTCACCAGGGCCATGGCCCGGCCGCGGTGCTCCTGCCTGACCATTCCGGCTGCTGCCGCGGTGGCGACCGCCGTGAGGACGCCCGCACCCCCGCCCGCCAGGACACGAGAGCCGAGGAACACCGTGAGGCCGGGTGAGACCGCGGTGATCAGGTTGGCGACGTTGAACAGGCCGAGCGAGAGCAGCAGCGCGCGCTTCGTCGAACCACGGGTCGCACGCTTGGCGAGCGTCGTGCCCGCCAGAGCGTAAGCCGCGGTGAATGCCGTGACGCCGAGGCCGATCGCTCCGACTGTCGTCGCCAGTGAATCCGCGACCCTCGGCAGCACACCGGCCAGCACGTACGCGTCGATTCCCAGGGACACGGCTGCGACGACCAGTGGCCAGACTCTTCTCATCACTTCTTGCGCGCCGCCTCGTCCAGTTGTCGTTTCGCCGGTCCGAGACTCGACGCTAATCAGCAACTGAAGGTGTTACAAGATTGCCGTTTATGCTATTACTTGAAGCGATCGCCACGGAAGGAGCGGCAGCCATGCCAACGACCGCTGGGCGGATGCGGCGCACGAGGACCGAGCTCGCGGATTTCCTCCGCAGCAGGCGCGAGCGGGTCTCCCCGCAGGAGCTCGGGCTCACGGTCTCGGGCAGGCGGCGCACGCCGGGGCTACGGCGCGAGGAAGTGGCGGCGCTCGCCGGTGTGGGGATCACCTGGTACACCTGGCTGGAGCAGGGCCGCGACATCGGGGTCTCCGCGGAGTTCCTCGACGACCTGTGCAAGGTGCTGAAGCTCGACGCGGCCGAGCGCAGGCACCTCTACCTGCTCACGCAGAAGAGGCTCCCGAAGGAACCGGCACGCACCGCCTGCACGGTGCCGCAGGTGGCGCATGACTTGCTGGCCAGGCTTCCGGAAAACCCGTCGTACGTGCTGAACCTGAAGTGGGACGCGCTGGCGTGGAACAAGGCCGCGGACAGGCTGTTCGGGTTCAGCGACTTGCCTGCCAATCAGCGAAACATGCTCTGGATGGTCTTCGCCGACGAGCGTTTGAGGTCGCGGCTCTCGCCGTGGGAGGAGCAGGCGCGCCAGATCCTCACGAGCTTCAAGCGGGATTTCGCGCACGCACCGCAGGACGCGGAGATCATCGCTCTGACCGAGAACTTGTCGCGGTTGGATCCGACGTTCAAGAACTGGTGGAAGCGCCAGGACATCGACGGGAAATGCTCTGGGCGCAGAACCTTCGACGTCCCTGGCCCGGGCGAGGTCGAGCTGACGCACATCACCATGACGCTGGAGAGCGACAAGCATCTGCGCTTCGTCTACTACACGCCTCTCGGCGATTCCGCTGATGCCTTCGGCGACTGGGTGAGCGGCTGACCAACTCCGGCCCCGTAGCCCAAGCCACGTCCACAGCAGGTCATGACAGATCGGGGTCCACGCGGTAGATCAGCGCAAACGCTGGCACCCGGGGCAGGTGAACGAGGAGCGGTTCATGAAGGGATCACGGCGAATCGTGGCACCGCAGCGATCACACGGCTGCCCCTCCCGCCCGTAGACGTTGAGTGAGCGGTCGAAGTAACCGGACTGGCCGTTGACGTTCACGTACAGGGCATCGAACGAGGTACCGCCCGCCACGAGCGCCTCGGACATGACCTGTGTCGCGGCGCCGAGCACGGCGACCGCCTGCGCCTTGGTGAGCCGGTCGGTGCGCCGCGCCCAGTGGAGCTTGGCCCTCCACAGTGCCTCGTCGGCGTAGATGTTGCCGATGCCCGACACGAGTGTCTGGTCCAGCAGAGCCCTTTTGACCTCGGTGCGCTTGCGGCGCAACGCACGCACGGCCTCGTCGAGATCGAATCGCGGGTCCATGGGATCGCGGGCGATGTGCGCGATGGCCTCCGGCACGCGGGTACCGTCGACGTCGACCAGATCGGCCAGCGTGAAACCACCGAAGGTCCGCTGGTCGACGAACCGGAGCTCGGGACCGCCGTCGGCGAACCGGAATCGCACCCTGAGGTGTTTCTCGTCGGGCACGTCCCGCTCCTGGACGAGCAGTTGACCACTCATGCCGAGGTGGGCCAGCACGGCTTCGCCGTCGGCGAGGTCGAACCACAGGTACTTGCCGCGCCGCCTGGCGGCCTCGATCCGCAGCCCCGCGAGCCTGCCCTCGAAGTCGGCGGCACCTGGAACGTGGCGCCGGATCGCCCTCGGGTGCAGCACCTCGACGGAGGAGATCACCCTCGACCGGACATGCCGTTCGAGACCGGCGCGGACGACCTCGACCTCGGGAAGTTCAGGCACGAACGCAGCGTAGCCTTATCCTTGCCGGTAGAAGGAGGTGGTCGTCGCGAGCATCGCGACGGAGCCGGCGAACGGCTGGCCCGCTCCGCTGCGTACCTGGCGGACACTCGATCTGCCCGACGGCTGGAAAGCCGGGATCACCGAGCGAGCCCACCACCCGGTGACGCGCACAACGACATCGCCGACAGGGAGTACAGACGAACGGTGATCACACCGTTCGGGCAGTCCATCACGATTCCCGACCCGATCGCGCTCGACCTGGACACCGGCGATTTCCGGGGACCGGTCAGCCGCTGATCAGCTCTCGCCGCCCTCGGCGGGCTTGAGTTCTTCCGACAGCGCGCGCCATGCGGATTCCGCGGCCTTCTGCTCGGCTTCCTTCTTGGTGGTGCCGTCGCCGTGTCCCAGGTCGCGGCCACCGACGAGCACGATCGCGCTGAATTCCTTGCGGTGGTCCGGACCAGTGTCCTCGACCTTGTACTCGGGCACGCCGAGCCCGGCCGACGCGGTGAGTTCCTGCAAACTGGTTTTCCAGTCGAGACCTGCGCCCCGCAACGGCGCCTCGGCGAGCAGCTGATCGAAAAGCCGGTGCACCAACTCGCGGGCGGTCTCGATGCCGTACGCCAGGTAGGTGGCGCCGATGACGGCTTCGAGACCGTCGGCGAGGATGCTGGCCTTGTCCCGGCCGCCCGTCAGTTCCTCACCCTTGCCGAGCAACAGATGCGCGCCCAGACCGCCCTCGCCGAGTCCCCTCGCGACACCGGCCAACGCGTGCATGTTGACGACGCTGGCCCTCAGCTTGGCGAGCTGGCCCTCGGGGAGATCGGGGTGCTGCCGGTACAGGTGGTCGGTGACCACGAGTCCGAGCACCGCGTCGCCGAGGAACTCAAGCCGTTCGTTCGGTGGCAGCCCGCCGTTCTCGTACGCGTACGAGCGGTGGGTCAAAGCAAGGATCAGCAGCTCGGTGTCGAAGTTGACACCGAGCGCCTCAAGCAGCGGAGCGGTGTCCGCTGCCGATCCGGTAGGCGACTTATCCCCCATAGCCGGCAGCTCAGGCTGGCTCGACAACCTGACGGCCACCGTATTGGCCGCACGCCGGGCAAGCGACGTGCTGGGGCTTGAGCTCCCTGCATGCGCGGTTGGAACAGGCGACCAGCTGGATCGGCGTCGCCTTCCACTGGGCGCGGCGCGAGCGGGTGTTGGAACGCGACATCTTCCGCTTCGGGACGGCCACGGCTGGTTCTCCTCATCAAGGTCTGCTCGCGGGCGCGAGCGTGCTCGTCGATCTGGTGAGCTGGTGCTCAAAAGCTGGTCAGCGGTCTGAGCCATTCGCCGACGTGTCGTCAGGAAATGACCCGGCAGGCGCGGAAGGCTCCGAATCCTCAGAACCGTCAGCGACCTGAGCCTCCGACTCCTCGAGACGCTCGACCAGCGCGGCCCACCGAGGGTCTATCGTCTCATGCCCGTGTCCGGCGTCGAGATCGGCCCACTTCACACCGCATCCAGTGCACAATCCCGCGCAGTCGTCGCTGCACAGCGGCACGAGGGGCAGCGCGAGCACGACCGCGTCGCGCACGAGCGGCCCGAGGTCGATCCGGTCGTCGACGACCCTGCTGACCTCGTCCGGGTCGGTCGTCTCGTCCGTCGTCGAATCGGGATAGGCGAACAGCTCGGTCAGGTCGACCTCGACGGTGCCCTTCATGGGATCGAGGCACCGCGAGCACTGCCCCTCCGTCGGCGCCACGGCCGAGCCGGTCACGAGAACACCCTCGACGACGGACTCCAGCAGCAGGTCGACGCTGACCGGGGCGCCCTCGGGCACGGTGATCACGTCGGGTACGCCGAGCGCCGTTCCGACGGGAATCTCCCTGCGAACGGGAAGGCTGGAGCCGGGCCTGCGGCCCAGCTCGTGGGTATCGAGCAGCCACGGATCGCGCGCGTCGCGACGGTCCTGGCCGGAATTGTCTTCAGGCATCGGATTTCTTTGGGAAGTCTGCGGGAATCGGTAGACCGGCGCAGCCTCGGCACAACGCCCCGTGTCGGGCCGCCGAGCAGGCTCCGGCTCAGCTCTCCAGGGTACGCGCCCTCTTCGCGTCAGTGCGCCTGGTAGTCGTAGACCGTTCCGCGACCACCGCTGAGGTGCGCCGAACCGCGAAGATGATTGCGACCGGAGTCGACGGTGCGCAGCGTGGTGGCGAGCAGTTCGGAGAACTCGGCGAGCTTGCCGTCGACGTAGCCGTCGCAGTCGGAGCGCTGCCGGTCGGCCTCCGCGTGCGCCTCGTCGACGATGCGGGCGGCCTCGCCGTGCGCGGCCTGAACGACCTCGGTCTGGGCGACGAGCCTCGCCTGCTCGTGCCTGCCCTCCTCGACGGCCCTGTCGTAGGCGTCCCTTCCGGCCTGGATCATGCGTTCCGACTCGGCGCGCGAGCGATCGGTCAGATCGCGGTACTCGGCCTCGCCGGACGTCACGGTGCGCTCGGCCTCGTCGCGGGCGTCGGCGATCATCTGCTCGGCGCGGGCGCGGGCTTCCGCGATGAGCCGTTCGGCTTCGGCGTTGGCCTCGGCCACGGTCCGTTCGGCTTCGGCGTTGGCCGAGTTGACGGTGCTCTCCGCCTCGGCGCGGGCCTTGTGCACGATCTCGTCGCGCTTGTCGAGCACGTCCTGGGCATCGTCGACGTCGCCGGGCAGCGCGTCGCGGATGTCGTCGAGCAGTTCCAGTGCGTCACCGCGTGGCACGACACAGCTTGAGGTCATCGGGACACCCCGAGCCTCCTCCACGATTGTGACGAGCTCGTCGAGAGCCTCGAACACCCGGTACACGGCCAACTCCCTCGCGCCTGTGTGATCCCATCGGCAGGTCTTCAGTCTGCCCGCTCGGCCGGGAATTGGCGCGCAGGAACGCCGTGCGGGCGTGTCAATACGTCTCGATACGTTCCGGTCACGGGGTGATGATCAGATCGAAGCTCTCGTAGTGGTCGCTGGTGTAGAAGAACTCGCCGCCCGAGCCGGTGACGATGCGCCGCGCGCCCCTGTCTGGACTTCCCGGCGTCTCGACGGTGAATTCGTGGTAATAACCCTGCTCGCAGCCGGGAAGCAGCCCTTCCCTGTTCTGGAAGACGGTCCCGTCCTGGGGGTAGGGATACGGTCCGCCCGCTTCGATGAGTTCGTAGGTGTCCGTGGCCTCGGCAGGCAGATCGGCCAGCGGTACCTCGGTGAACCCCGACGTGTCGCCGCACTCGGCCAGCGGAGCCGGAGACACCTGGGACACCGTGGGAGCCGCGAACGCGCTCCCTCCGCCGAGCAGCGCGGCGACGAGCGCCACGAGGACCAGGACGACGCGAGAACGGTAGTTGGCCATTTTCGCACCGTAACGGGATTTCGTGATCATCAGGTGACCGTGCGATGAACGGTCACCCGCCGCTACCGCTCGGGGTTCAACGCCAGTCGTTCGGTGAGCCGCTTGTACACCACGGCGGGCACCATCTGCGAAACGTCGCCACCGTAGGTCGCGACTTCCTTCACCAGCGAACTCGACAGGAAGCTGAAGGCGGGGTTGTTCGACATCAGCAGGGTCTCCACCCCGGAGAGTTCCCTGTTCATCTGCGCCATCTGCAACTCGTAGTCGAAGTCGCTGACCGAGCGGAGTCCCTTGGCGATGGCGGCGATGTCGTGCTGCCTGCAATAGTCGACGAGCAGCCCGTGCCAGGAATCGATGCGCACGTTCGGCAGCTGCTCGGTCGTCTCGCGCAGCATCTCGATGCGCTCTTCGATCGTGAAAAGGCCCTGCTTCTTCTTGTTGATGAGCACGGCGACGACGACCTCGTCGAAGAGCTCCGCCGCTCTCACGATGATGTCGAGGTGTCCATTGGTCGCTGGATCGTAGGAACCGGGACAGACCGCTCGGCGCATGGCGCGGACGCTACCAAGCGCGCACGACTCATGCGCGAGATGTGACGCAGTACTCGGCCCAGAACAAAGCGGTGTCCCCGTAGCGCTTCACCCTCAGCCCGCGCAGTGCCTCCGGCCACGGCGGTTCGCCCTCTCGCGTGGCCCGCTCCACGATCACCAGCGCGCCATCGGCGAGCCAGCCGTTGTCCACGAGGGCACCGAGCACGGTGGCCAGCGAGCCGGAATCCACCGCATACGGCGGATCGGCGACGACGAGGTCGAACGCCTTCGCCGCGCGCTCGCCGACGACGCTGTCCACCTTGCCGTGCCGTACGGTGCCGCCGAGACCGATCGCGTCGGCGTTGGCCCGCAGTACCTCGACCGCCTTCCGGTCGGATTCGACGAACAGCACCTTCCGCGCGCCCCTGGACAGGGCCTCGAATCCCAGCGCGCCCGAGCCCGCGTACAGGTCGAGCACCGAGGCACCGTCGAGCTCACCCGCGACGTCGAGTGCGTTGAACAGCGCCTCCCGCACGCGTTCCGAGGTCGGCCGCGTGCCCTTCGGCGGTACGCGAAGCCTGCGGCCACCGGCCTTCCCCGCGACGATCCTGGTCACTCGTTCATCCTCGCAGCAGGTGTGACTCTGGCCGGGACGTGGTGATGCCTCGCGCGCGAACGCGTATTGTCGTTCTTCCCCTTCCCGGCGATTGAGCTGCGAGGAGCGCTGAGTGTCGGAACCTCGGGTCAGACGGGCCGAGATCGCCATCGAACAGTCCCACGTCGACCGCGTATACACGCGGCTTGCCGAGCTGCGCAGCCAGGCGGAAGCCATGCGCGCCAAGGGATACGAGATCGGTCACGGTGCCGCGCGCGAAGCCGTTTTCGAGCAGGCTTCGATGCTCTTCGAGCGCGACATGATGGTGTTTCACGCCAATCAGACGTTGCAGACGCTCGACGCCGAGTACGAGGGGCTCGTTTTCGGCAAGCTAGACCACGCCTCTTCCGAGCCCGTCTACGTCGGCAGGCTCGGCATCAGGGACGCGGAGTTCGACAACCTCGTCACCGACTGGCGGGCTCCAGCGGCGGCCGCGTTCTACCAGGCCACCGCCGAGGCACCGATGGACGTGGTGCGCCGCAGGGTCATTCGCTGCTCGGGACGGAACGTGCTCGACGTCGACGACGACGTGCTCATGCCGGAAGCGGTACCACCCGGCATGAACGTCGTCGGCGAGGGCGCGCTGATGGCCGCGCTCGGCAGGTCCCGAGGCGAGCAGATGCGCGACATCGTCGCCACGATCCAGAAGGAACAGGACGAGGTCATCAGGGCGCCATGGCGCGGGGTGACCGAGATCACCGGCGGGCCCGGTACCGGGAAAACGGCCGTCGCGCTGCACAGGGCGGCCTACCTGTTGTACCGCTACCGCAGGCAACTCGGCGGCGCCGGAGTGCTCGTCGTCGGCCCGTCCGGCGTCTTCACGAACTACATCTCGCGGGTGCTGCCCTCGATGGGCGAGACGAACGTCGACCTGCGCGCGCTCGGTCAGGTACTCGACGGCATCGAGGGCACGCGGCACGATTCCGCCGCGCTCGCCGCCGTCAAGGGCTCGCTGCGCATGCGCAAGGTGCTGCTGAAGGCGCTGAGGGACACGCCGCCCGGGGCGCCGACCGAGCTGCGCATCGTCTACCGCGGCGAGGTACTCAAGCTCGGCGGCAAGGAACTGGAGCGGGTGCGCCGCAAGGTGCACACCCACGGTGGCCCGCCGAACCGTTCCCGGGTCCGGGCCGCCGAAGCACTGCTCGACGCGCTCGCCGACAAGGCCGAGGAGCACGCGAAGGCCGACGGCAAGAGCTTCGACCGCGCCGAGCTGATCACCGATCTCGGCGAGCGCATCGACTTCCACCGGTTTCTCGTCGTGTGGTGGCCGGTGCTCTACCCGGCGGAAGTACTGCGCTGGCTCGGCGACGAGCGAAGGGCAGCCCGCGCGGCCAAACCACTGCTGAACTCCACCGAGACCGGCATGCTCGCCAGGTCGCTTTCCGGGCGGACCGGCGACTGGTCCGTCGCCGACATCGCCCTGCTCGACGAACTGCGCGTGCTGCTCGGTCCCCCGCCCAAACGCCGCCGCAGGCAACGGCTGGAACTGGACGCCGAACCGGTGCGCGGCAACACCGGCTCCGGCGCGAGGCAGCGGCCGGAGCACTACGACGAGTACTCGCACATCGTCGTCGACGAATCGCAGGACCTCTCCCCCATGCAGTGGCGCATGATCGGCAGGCGCGGGAAGTACGCGAGCTGGACGGTCGTCGGCGACCCCGTGCAGAGTTCGTGGCCGGACCCTTCCGAGGCGCGGCGGGCGCGGGATCAGGCTTTCGGGCAGCGCACCGAGCACCGCAGGTACACGTTGCGCACGAACTATCGCAACTCGGCCGAGATCTTCGATCTCGCGGCAAAAGTGGTGGAGGGACACGCCGAGAGCGACGACCTGCCGCGCGCGGTGCGCGCGACGGGACTGACCCCGCAGGTGCAGACCATCGAGAAGGCAACGGCGGAAGCCGAGGTGCAGACCGCGGCGAAGGAACTGCTCGGCGCCGTCGAGGGCACCGTCGGCGTGATCTGCGCCATGGACAGGGTCGGTGAGGTGACGGGCTGGCTCACCGGGCTGGCCGAGGACCGGCTCAAGGTCGTCGGCAGCCTTGAATCGAAGGGGCTCGAATACGACGCCGTCGTGCTGCTCGACCCCACCGAGCTGATCACGGAATCGCTCACCGGCAGGCGAGTGCTGTACGTGGCGCTGACGAGGGCGACCCAGCAGCTCACCGTGCTCGCCTCGGACGCGGACTGGCTGCCTGGCGATTCGTGAGCGCGCGCGGGGAATGCGGCCACCGTCCCCGCGCGTTGAACCGTTGCGTGACAACGCTGCGCGACATCCCGCTTTCCGTGCTCGACCTCTCGCCCGTCGTGAGCGGGTCCGACGCGGGCACCGCCTTCCGCAACACGCTCGACCTCGCGAGGTATACCGAAGCGCTCGGGTATCACCGTTACTGGCTGGCCGAGCACCACAACATGCCGGGAATCGCCAGCTCGGCGACGGCCGTGCTGATCGGTCAGGTCGCCGGCGCGACCGAGCGCATCAGGGTCGGTTCCGGCGGCGTCATGCTGCCCAACCACGCCCCGCTCGTGGTCGCCGAACAGTTCGGCACGCTGGAGGCGCTGCATCCAGGACGGATCGATCTCGGCCTCGGCAGGGCACCCGGCACCGACCAGCGCACCGCCTACGCCCTTCGCGGTCCGGCAGGGCTCAGCGCGGAGGACTTCCCGCAACGGCTCGCCGAGCTGATCGGCTACTTCGAGCACGAGGAGGGCCGCCCTGTGAATTCCGTCGCGGCCGAGGGCAACAAGCCGCCGGTGTGGTTGCTCGGATCGAGCGGGTTCAGCGCCCAGCTCGCGGGCATGCTGGGGCTGCCGTTCTCGTTCGCTCACCACTTCAGCGCGGAGAACACGCTGCCCGCGATCGCCCTCTACCGCGACTCGTTCAAGCCCTCCGCCGTACTGGAGGAGCCCTACGTGATGCTGGGCGCTTCGGTCACGTGTGCCGACACCGACGAACACGCCCAGTGGCTCGCCGCGCCCAACGGGCTCACGTTCCTGAGCCTGCGCAAGGGAAGACCGATTCCGCTGCCCACTCCCGAGGAAGCGGCTGCCTACGACTACTCCGACCTCGACAGGGTGTTCCTCGAAGAGCGGATGTCCAGCAACATCGTCGGCTCCCCCGAGACCGTCCGCAAAGGACTGGAGTCGCTGCTCGCCGACACCGGCGCCGACGAGGTCATGATCACCACGACGACGTATGGTCAGGACGACCGTAAACGCTCTTACCAGCTCGTCGCCGACCTGGTGAAGTAGAAACCACCGGTCTCGGCGGCGGGTTACGATGCCATCGACCCAGCCCGAACGGGGCATGACCGGAGGTGTTGATGAGTGGCCGGGAAACCACCGAGCGTGCACTCGCGGTACACCGGCTGCTGAATTCGCAGACCAGCACGAACGGTCACCAGCTCACCACGGGCAGGCGGTTTCCGCTGCCGGACGTTCATCCTCCGCGCGCCGACCTTGTCGCGACCCTGGCGAGGCGACGTTCCGCATACGACTACGCCGACCGGGACCTCGAACTGACCGCGTTGAGCGCGCTGCTGCGGTTTTCCGTCGGGGTGCAGCGTTTCGTTCCCGCGTTCGGAGTCAGCGACTATCCGCTAGGCATGGCGCCGAGCGCGGGCGGGCTCGACGTGCTGCGCGCCTACGTCGTCGTCCGCAAGGCCGAACAGCTCAAACCGGGCGTTTACCGCTACGAGGCCGTTTCGCACGAACTGGTCGAACTCGACGACGAGGATCCGCTGCCCGCACTGAAAAACGTGTACCTGCAACCGGAGTTCGTCCCGCGAGCCGCCGTGTCGCTCGCCCTGACCGCCAGGCTCGACGTGGCCTTCGACAAGTATCCGCTGCGCCACTACCGGACGGTGCACGTCGACTCCGGCCTCGCCGTACAGAACCTGTACCTGATCGCGACGGCCCTCGGTCTTTCCTGTTGCGCGGTGTCCGGTTTCGACGATGCCGCGTTGTCGGCGCTACTGGGACTGCCTGGCCCTGAGATCCCCACCATGGTGTTCGCGGCTGGCCACTCGGAATAGTCCGAAATAGTCGTTGCCCGGCAACCATCGGGTTGCCGGGCAACGGATCGGTCACCGCACGGCGGCGTGCCAGTGCTCGGAAAGGCGCTGTCCCTGGTCAGGCGCGAAGGTCAGCGGTGTGAAGTGGCCACCGAACGCGGTTTGCGTGCTGTTCAGCACGAAACTGTTCTCCCCAGCCGGAGACGGCAGCCCGAGTTGCAGGTTGACCGCCCAGTCGAGAGCGCCGAACAGACCACAACCATTGGCTCCGGGAACGCTGAACGTGTTGTCGGCCTGATCGGCGCCGCTGGCGCCGACGTATCCCATCTGACCGGCAGGGTCGAGGGTTCCGTCCTCGTCGAAGCGCACGGGTGCCACGGCCGGCCTCGTGGTGTTGGCGGGGCGCAGCACGATGGGGTTGGAGTTCGAACCGAGGTAGCAGTTCGAACCCAGAATCGGGTTGTCGAGGCGGATCTTGATGGGCAGGTTGACGATCGGCTGGTCGACGCCGATACCGGCGACGAAGTTGAACTGGCTCGGAGCGCCCGCCGGTTCGACGTAGGCGGTGATGGCATTGAGCTTCGCGTCGGCGAGCCTGTCGCAGATGCCGGAGATCACCGGGATGTCGCTGGGGCACATCAGGTTCAGCAGCCCGCCCGGCACTTTCACCGGCGCCGACGACAGCGCGCCACCCGAGGGGGAGACCACCGTGAACGTCGAACCGGCTCGGGTCACCCCGAACTGGAGATCCGTTTTGCCGACCGGGACGGTTTTGCCGCCGATCTGCATCGTGCCGCTGTCACCGCTCGCGGCAAGGCACAGCGCCGCCGTCTGCGCGCCGTCCGCGGCGAGCATCGCGGGAGCGTCGACGGGACAACGGTTCAGCGGTGCCCACGCACCCGCGAGGGTGGGTGGTTCCGCCGCGCTCGCGGGAACGGCGCCCGCGATCACGGCGGCTCCGGCCGCCGCCGCGACCCCGGTCGCGACAAGGCTGCGGCGGAGGCGGCTGCGCCCCGCCCGGCGGCGCACTCTCAACCCGAACATGGTTTCTCGCTTCCTCTTCGAGGTGGTGCGTGACGTCGAGCCGCTGACCGGGTCGCACCTGGCCCGGTCGTCCGCCCCCGCGTTTGTGTGCCGCCGCTAGGAGACGACCGGGAACGGTGGTCCGGAAATCTGGTAAGCGGCGGTGAATCCGACCGGATCACCGGCGTTGACGAGACCAAGGCAGGTGGCCCCGGCGCCGACGTGCAGCGGCGCGATCCCCGGCGGCAGCGGACCGCCAGGCGAGAAGTCCAGCCCGCCGAGGTTGTCGTAGCTGAACGTCGCGTGCCCCGCGACGTCGAAATCGCAGCCTAAAGCCGAGTAGTGCAGGTCGACCGGGCCGAGGTACATGGTGGAGATCTGGGTGCCCGAGTTGTAGCCGGTGACGACGATGTCGCCGACCGAGCCGGTGACCGTGACCGGATTGGAGCCAGCGAGACAACTCGTCAGCGTCAGCGAAACGTCGCCGATGTCGGCGGGCGTCGTGAAGCCGCCGCTGCTGACGGACAACGACATCGGGGAGAACGCGCACTCTACGAAGACGACGCCGTTCACGGTCAGTGTCGCCGGGCCGGGCGAGAGCCCGGCACTGTAGCTCCCGCCGTTGGTGACGGTAACGGCCTGCTGCGCCGACGCCGCCGGGGCGGCGAGGAAGATCGCGGCAATGACCGTGATACCGGCGAGCAGCCTGGCCATCGCCGTTCGGCCCATCGTCCTCATTGGTCACTCCACTCTCGTCAAGACGTGGTTATCGTCAGCGGTGGACTCGGATCGGTCACCGTGAAAGTGCCGGTGAATTGGATCCGGTCGCCAGGGTTGTAGAGGCCGAAACAACCAACGGCGTCGTCGTTCACGCGGAGAGGTTCGACACCTGCGGGAAGTGTCAAGTCAGATGCGAACTCGACTGGGTCTTCACGGGTAACCGCGCCACGCTGCGGCTACCAGCCAATCCGGACATTCTCATGGCCAACCGCCTCCCTTCGGTGTTCCTCACTGACCCGTCAGGTTTCCGGCAACGCTGGGGGACACCCAGCCTCGCCTGCTTCGAAGCAGACCCCGCCCTGTCGCACCTCGATGGCGTTCCCCGGTCCGGAAACCGCTTGGGTGATCAGCGAATCGAGACTGCCATTTGGGCCACACCCTGTGAATGGCGGAATGGTGGCGGAGCCCGTCAACGTTCCGCCGTATGCCAGCGAGTACTCGCCGGGCTGCTCGGGCATCGCTTGGCCGGAGCTTCCATATAGGACGGTGTCGATGGGTTCCTGGGTCCGGCAGTTCGGACCGACATCGTAGGAAGCCCCGTTGACACGCACGTCGGCAAGCCGAACCGACATACTCGCGCCGGTCTCGAAGAAAAGCGGAAATCGTCTGAAGTTGTCGGTGTACAGACGCTGTTCGATCCGCGATAGCGCGGCGAAAACGGGTTCGGCCATCGTCAGTTCCAGTATCGCTTCCACCGTCCCGATGCCGTCGGCGACGACAGTGGGCGTGGCAACGAGTGGATCCACCGCGAGGCGAGATTCAGTCACGATCGCACCGCTACAGGTGTAATCGCCGAACTGATCCACACCGGCGTCGCAGGGCTGATTCCCTCGCGCCCGACCATAGTCGGCGCGCAGAAAGCCCGGCTCGACGTCACCGAAGACGATGTCGCCTTCCAGTTTCGCGACATCGACCGTCATCGTGAAATACGCGCAGCCGAGGTTCACACTCGGATCGTCGACCGGAGTGTCGAAGCAGCCTTCCGGCGGCGCCGATTGCTGATTCGCGATGGGTGGTGCAGAGGTGCCGAGCCCCTCATCCGCTGACGCGGCGCCGGGCAAAGTGACCAGCGATAGTCCGAGAAGACCGGCAGCCAGCAGGCGGGTCCGTCCACGACGCCCGAGCCAAGCCACGGTACAAGGACATTCGAGATCACTCACAGCGTTTCCCTCCCAGTTCGTCAGGACGGGTCATTCACCGTCAGGCTCAGTCCCGACCAAGATCAGCGAGCGGCGGCGGGCACACACCGTTGCCCAATTTGAAACAGACATCGCCCTGGCTTACCCGGGTGTAGTTGCCAGGGCCGGAAACCGTGCCGGTCAAGAGTGGATCGAGGTCTTCGGTGACACCGCAACCCGAGAACGGCGGAATGGTGATCGTTCCGGTGATGACACCGCCGTAGGCCACCGAGTACTCGTCCAGCAAGATCGGCACGGCCTGCGCGGACTGTCCGTTGAACACGACTGTGAAGGGATGCGCTGACCGGCAATCGGGTCCGACGTCGAGTGGTACCCCGTTCACCTCGACGTCATACATACGCAGGGTCATCATCCCCTCCGCTCTTACCAGCAAGGGGAACCTGCGGAAGTTGTCAGCGGTGTACAACCGTTGTTCGATGCGGCTCTCAGCAGCGATGATCGGATTCTCCTCGGACACCGTCATCGCCACCTTCGCCTTGACTGGTACGAACCCGAAGGACAGCAACGTAGGGTCAGCGGTAGGCACGTCCAACGTGAGCCTCGAATGGGTCACGATGGCGCCGGTACAGGTGTAGTCACCGAAGCGATCGGTACCCGCGTCGCAGGGTTGATTGCCTCGCGCTACCCCGTAATCGACCCGCATCAACATCGGTTCCGGTGAACCGAGTAACACCGCACCGTTCAATTTCTTGACATTCGCGTATCCGGCCTGGAAAGCACAGCCGAGATACGGTGATGGATCCTCGACGGGCACCTCGAAGCAGTTCTCGGGGGTCTCCTGCTGCACACCCGGCAACGGCAGACCTTCGGCGCGGGGCATGGACTTCGCGTCCGAGTCGCCGGGTTCCGCGCCAGGGGTTTCCGGCGTGCTGCTGTCCGGCGCCGTCGACTCCCCGCCGACCGGCAGCGTCGCCAGCACGGCGTTCTGCTCTGGCTGAAGTTCGCACGCCACCGCGGTGACAGGTGGCTCAGCCGACGAGCCATCCGCCCGGAAACCATTCAGGCTCAACGCAAGCGCGCCCGCTGACACCGTCAGCTCGCCCGGCTCGGCGACCTCGATCGCGGGCACCGGGCCGGACGCCGCCAAAGTCAGCTCGCCCGCCTCCGGCAGTGCCGTCGCCGGGATCGCCAGATCCGGCCAGCTCGACTCCGCCCCCGACGCGGTGACGCTGAGGGCGGCGGTCCCGCCCGCCATCGTCGCGCCCTGCCCCCTCAGTTCGGCCGCGGCAACCTCGGGCAACACCACGTCGAGGTTGACCGCCTCGACCGCGACCGGCTGTCCCGTCACCGCGTTCGCGGGGAACAACGCCTTGACGGTGACCGTGGCGGGGTACGACGTCGTCGGCGAGTGACATGTGTAGCCAAGGGCGAGTTCGACCTGCTGGCCGGCCAGCGCGCTGCCCTGGGAGACAAGGCCCGCCGCCAGCAACCCCGCGATCAGCGGGGCGGAAACCAGAATCGCTCTGCGTGGTCTCGATCCGGCACGGCTCACGAGTCACCACCTCGCCGGGTATCGAGCGGGGAACGCGGGCGAACGAGCATGGTGGGGCCAATCTCGCGATGCGCTGGCTGGCAGCGGAAGTACAAGGAAAGTCGCCGTGGTGCGGGCTGGCTGATCGCCACCCACACCACGGCGGATTCTCGGCCTAGCTGATGATGATCGGGCTTGCCGGGTTGGTGACGTTGTAGGCGGCCCCGTAGCTCAACTGGTCGCCGGGGTTCACCAGGCCGAAGCAGCCGACGATGCTGGTCGGCGACAACGGCGCGACACCGGCTGGCAACGCGACGGCCGGGTCCATCGTCAGCACGTTGGCGTTGTTGTACCTGCCAGGCGCGTGACCGACGACGTCGAAGTCGCAGCCCGCCATCGACACGTGCACGTCAACCGGTCCGACGTAGCCGGTCGATGTGCCACCGGAGGTTCCGGTGATCACCAGGTCGTAGGGCTGGCTACCCGGGTTCGGTACCGCGGTGCCAGGGCCGAGCGGCCCGTCACAGTTGTTGAACGTGACGTTCAAGTCGCCCACGTCCGCGGGTGTCGTGTAGGAACCCGAGTTGATCGAACCGTTGGCCGTGGAAGCACGGACGCTGCCCGAGGTCACACAGAAGAAGTCGACCCCGCTGGTGACGTTGCGCAGATCGACCCTGTCGGTGTGCGCGGCGACCGCGTTGTTGCCATTCGGGTTGGTCACGGTGATCGCCTGCTGCGCGAACGCCGCAGGCGCCGCCGCGATGGCGACCGCAGCGCCCATCGCGAGAAAACCGGTCACTGCCGCGGCCATCCGTCTATTACGCATGAGTGCATTCCTCCACCAGTTTGTCGAGCAAATGGTTTCGAGCGAAGTGAACTCGCGGGCACGTGGCAGACCACGGCCGCGACCTGGTGCACGCAGTGCGGCAGGTCCCGGAGAGAACTATCCCAAACCTACCGGCGAGTACGTTAGCCGGTTCACCTGGCGTTTACAACAAAGTTCGGCAGGGATCCGCAGTACCGCTGTGCCGAACGGACCATCGATTGTCACAACGTGACAGAAACCGTCGCGGAAATCCTTCTCATCGGCAGGACATCACGCGTTGACCCGCGTCGGCACGGAGAACACTCACGGTTCGACAAAGTTCCTCCGGGTTCTTGCACGGGCCGCACAAAAGGATCGCCTTGACTGTCGACTTTCCGGCCTCACTATCGCATTCGCACCATTCAGGATTCACGAACCGACCGGAAAGGACCGGCCAGGGAAAAGGCGAATGCCGCATAACGGGACGTCCATCGTCGCGGCGAAATTCGCCTCCCCTCGGCACCGAGTCGGCGGCCACCGCGAGGACGGCGGCGCCTGAGCACTCCGACTACCACCATGAACGACGGCACAGCGCGGGCGAACACGGCAACACGAGGAAGGCCGAGCGAAGCCCTCGAATTCCGAAAACAGCCGCACCGAAGACGCGGAGAAAAAGCAGAACAATAAACGGGAGACGTTTCGCGAATTCTTGCCGACGAAGCGTCCGGCCAACCTTTTCACCCCGGCAAGAAACACTTGCCGTGCCCCTTGCTGCCGACGCGGACTTACCGGATCGATGACAACCGACTCCCGCGACCTGGACTTTTCCGCCACAACACTCACCGCGGCACAAGATCCGGGCAGCGCTTTTGTCGAAAACTGACAAGAACTGATCCGTAACCAATGACCACATGGCACGTTCTTGTCAGTACACGCATGCACCGTTAGCGTACTGGCAAGTAACAAACATTCTCGATGAACGACGCTGCAACCGTTTCTACCACTGTTTCGCAGCATTCGGAGTAAACGGTGAGAGAAACCAGCGAAGGAGGTTGTGGTGGCAGTCGACGCCGACCGCCGCCGCCGGGACAGGTTCCCCGGCGCGGCGGCGATCCGGCAAACCGGACGACTCTACGCGCTCGCGTTCGACGTCATCCGCTACATCCCCCGGCGGCCCTTCCAGTTCCGTGAGTTCATCCAGCAATTCTGGTTCATCGCAAGCGTATCCATCCTGCCGACCGCGCTGGTCGCGATCCCGTTCGGCGGCGTCATCGCACTACACGTCGGCTCGCTCACCAACCAGATCGGCGCGCAGTCGTTCACCGGAGCGGCGAGCGTGCTCGCGATCATCCAGCAGGCGAGCCCCATCGTCACCGCGCTGCTGATCGCGGGAGCCGGTGGTTCGGCCATTTGCGCCGACCTCGGATCGCGCACCATCCGCGAGGAAATCGACGCCATGGAAGTACTCGGCGTCTCCCCCGTCCAGCGCCTCATCGTGCCGAGAGTCCTCGCCGCGATGGGCGTCGCGCTGTTCCTCAACGGCATGGTCAGCGTCGTCGGCGTACTCGGCGGCTACTTCTTCAACGTCGTGATGCAGGGCGGGACGCCCGGCGCCTACCTGGCGAGTTTCTCCGCGCTCGCCCAGTTGCCCGACCTGTGGATCAGCGAGATCAAAGCGGTCATTTTCGGGTTCGTCGCCGGTGTCGTCGCCGCGTACCGGGGACTGCACCCCGCCGCGGGGCCGAAAGGCGTCGGCGACGCGGTCAACCAGTCCGTCGTCATCACCTTCCTGTTGCTGTTCCTGCTGAACGTGGCGCTGTCGACCGTGTACCTGCAACTCGTGCCGCCTAAGGGGATGTGAGGGGATGGTCACCACACCACGGTCGCGGATCGCGCTCGACTCGATCGACAGGCAGTTCGGCTTCCTCGACACGCTCGGCGACGCCATCCTGTTTTTCCTGCGCGCGCTCGCCTGGGTGCCGAGGGCGCTTCGCCGCTACTACACCGAAATCATCCGGCTGCTGGCCGAGGTCAGTTTCGGCAGCGGCGCGCTCGCCGTCATCGGCGGCACGATCGGCGTGATGCTCGGGATGACCCTGTTCACCGGTGTCGTCGTGGGAATCCAGGGATACACCGCGCTGAGCCAGGTCGGCACCGCGGCCTTCGCCGGGTTCATCTCCGCCTACTTCAACACCCGCGAGATCGCGCCGCTCGTGGCGGGGCTCGCGCTGTCGGCGACCGTCGGCTGCGGCTTCACCGCGCAACTCGGCGCGATGCGGATCTCGGAGGAGATCGACGCGCTTGAGGTCATGGGCATCCCCAGCATTCCCTACCTGGTGACCACCAGGATCATCGCGGGATTCGTGGCCATCATCCCGCTCTACGCCATCGGACTGCTCAGTTCCTACATCGCCTCGCGGCAGGTCACGGTGTGGTTCCTCGGCCAGTCGGCAGGCACCTACGACCACTACTTCGAACTGTTCCTTCCACCGGAGGACGTGCTCTGGTCCTTCGGGAAGGTGCTGCTGTTCAGCGTTGTCGTCGTACTGACCCACTGCTATTACGGCTACCGCGCCAGCGGAGGGCCGGCCGGGGTGGGCGTCGCGGTCGGCAGGGCGGTGCGCACCGCGATCGTCGCGGTCGCGGTGCTCGACTTCTTCCTCAGCCTCGCGATCTGGGGCGCCACGACGACCGTGCGGGTGGCCGGATGAGACCGACATTGGCACGCAAACTGGGAATCCGCGCGGCGGGCGTCGCGTTCCTGCTCGTGATGGCGCTGCTCATCACGCTGTCGGTGCGCATCTACAACAAGGACTTCGTCTCGTCGGTCATGGTCACCCTGCACACCGACAGGGTCGGCAACCAGCTCAGGGTCAACGCCGACGTCAAGGCGCGGGGCGTGATCGTCGGCGACGTCAGGGACATCCGCGCCACCGGCGACGGTGCCGAGATCAGCCTCGCGCTCGATCCCGCCACCGTCGAGCGGCTGCCGAAGGACGTCGCCGCGCTGCTGATCCCGAAGACCCTCTTCGGCGAACGCTACGTCCAACTGTCCATTCCCGACGGAAGCAACCAGCCTCCGTTGCGCGAGGGCGACGTGATCTCGCAGGACAGGTCGGCCAACGCGATCGAACTGGAACGCGTCTTCGACAATCTGCTGCCGGTGTTGCAGGCCGTGCAGCCGCAGAAACTCGCCAGCACGCTCACCGCGGCCTCCACCGCGCTCGACGGCAGGGGCGCGCAACTCGGCAACACGCTGGCCGAGGCCGCGAACTACTTCGAGGAGTTCAACCCGAGCCTGCCCCGGTTCAACGAGAACATCCGCGACCTCGCCACCGTGAGCGACCTCTACGGCGACATCGCCCCCGACGTTCTCGACGCGCTGACCGACACCGCCGTCACCCTCGGCACCATCAAGGAAAAGGCGGGCGAGCTGAACCTGCTCTACGCACAGGTGACCTCGACGTCGCAGGACGTCACGGGATTCCTGCGCGCCAACAAGGACAACCTCATCGGTCTCGCCGCGACCAGCCGCGAACCGCTGGAGGTCGCCGCACGCTACTCACCGAGCTTCCCCTGCACCCTCAAGGCACTCAACGACCTGCGGGCCTCCATGGACAAGGTGCTCGGCAAGGACAGCGCCGAACCGGGCCTGCACCTGAGCGCCACGGTGACGCAGTCGAGAGGCGCGTACCGGCCGGGGATCGACACCCCCGCCTACACCGCGACCGGAGGCCCGCGCTGCTACCCGAGCGGGGTCGCCCCGACGGCGGGAGTCGCCGCGGCGGAACCCGGCAGCAGGACCCATCCCCTGTTGCCGGGTTCCGGAGGGGACCTCGGATTGCCGAACTCGCCGCAGGAGAGGGAATTGCTGTCGAGCCTGCTCGCGCCGGAACTCGACGTCGTGCCGGGTGAGGTACCGGAATGGAGCAGCGTGCTCGTCGGGCCGCTGTACCGGGGAACCGAGGTGACTCTCGAATGAGAAAGATCGCGGCACCACTGATCAAGGGCCTCGTGTTCGTCCTCGTCACCGGACTCGCCACGGCGATACTCGCGATCTCCGTCTCCAACACCGGAGTGCAGGACCGGACCGGCTACGCGGCGAGGTTCACCGACGCGACCTCGCTCAACCCCGGCGACGACGTGCGCGTCTCCGGCGTCCGCGTCGGACAGGTCGACTCGCTTGAGGTGGTCGACCAGCACATCGCGCTCGTCCGGTTCTCCGTCGACAGCAGCAGGCAACTGCCGAGCGACGTCACCGCGACCATCAGGTACCGCAACATGATCGGCCAGCGCTACATCGCGCTTGAGCGAGGACCGCAACCCGACAGCACTCCGCTGCCTCCCGGCACCGAGATCCCGCTCGACCGCACGCAACCCGCGCTCGACCTGACCGAGCTGTTCAACGGCTTCCAGCCGCTGTTTCGCGCACTGTCGCCTCAGGACGTCAACCAGCTCTCCGGCGAGATCGTTCAGGTGCTGCAAGGGGAAGGCGGAACGGTGGAGAGCCTGCTCGCCCACACCGGGTCGCTGACCTCGACGCTCGCCGACAAGGACCAGGTCATCGGCGAGGTGATCGACAACCTCAACTCGGTGCTCGCCACCGTCAACAACGAGGGCGACGCACTGTCCACACTGGTCTCCACGACGCAACAGCTGGTGTCGGGGCTGGCCAGTGACCGCGAAGCCATCGGCGAGGCCGTCGACGGGCTCGCCTCGCTCACCACCGCGACGGCGGGGCTTTTCGAAGCCGCGCGGCCCCCGCTCAAGGACAGCATCGCCGAACTCGGGGTGCTCTCGGCCAACCTCAACAGCGGCTCGGCCGACATCAACAGGACGCTCGACGTGCTGCCGAGGAAGTTCACCGACATCGGGCGGATCAGCTCCTACGGCACCTGGATGAACTTCTACCTGTGCGAGGGAACGTTGCTGACCGACCCGCCGAAGTCCACCAACCCAGGACCGCTTCCGGCGAGGTGTACCCGATGAAGTCCTTCCGCGAACGCAACGCCTTCACCACCGGCATCGTGGGAACGGCGCTCATCGCCGCCGTCGGCGCCGCGATCCTCAACTACGAGAACCTTCCCCTCATCGGCACCGGAACCAGTTTCCAGGCCGAGTTCAGCGAAGCGGCAGGGCTCCAGCCCTCCAACGAGGTCCGCGTCGCCGGGATCAAGGTCGGCGAGGTCACCGACGTCGAACTCGCCGAGGACAGGGTGCTGGTGACCTTCCGCGTCTCCGACACCTGGGTCGGCGACCGCAGCACGGCCGAGATCAAGATCAAGACGTTGCTCGGTCAGAAGTTCCTGAACCTCTACCCCAGCGGCAACGACGTGCAGGACCCCGATGTCGCCATCCCGCTCGACCGCACCACGACGCCCTACGACGTGACCACGGCCTTCGAAGGTCTCGCCAGCACGGCGGCCGCGCTCGACACCGACCAGCTCGCGGAAAGCTTCCGCACGCTTTCGGACGCCTTCCGGGACTCGCCGCAACACGTGCGCACCGCGCTCGACGGGCTCAGCTCGCTTTCGCGGACCATCGCCTCCCGCGACAACCAGCTCGCCGACCTGCTGAGCAACGCGCACACCATCACCAAGACGCTGGCCGGTTCGAACGACGAATTCGAAACCCTCATCAACGACGGCAACCTGTTGCTGACCGAACTGGACAATCGCAGAGACGCCATCCACCGGCTGCTCACCGGAACCCGGTCACTGGCGGATCAGGTGTCGGGGCTCGTCGCCGACAACCAGGCCCAGCTCTCGCCGACGCTGGAACAACTCGGTCACGTCACCGACATCCTGCAACGGCAGAACGACAACATCGACCGCAGCATCAAGCTCGCCGCGCCCTACTTCCGGGTCGTCAACAACACCATCGGCAACGGCCACTGGATCGACAACTACCTGTGCGGCCTCGTGCCGGAGAACCGCGACCCCTGCGTCCCGCCCCGCATCTCATCGGGAGGTGGCCGATGACCACGACCCGGATGCGGCTCCGGCTGACCAGGATCGGCGCGCTCGCCCTCGTCGCCGGGCTCTTCCTCGCCGCCGTACTGTGGTGGGTTTTCGCCCGCGAGACCGACAATCGCGTCACCGCCTACTTCACCCGCGCCGTCGGCGTCTACTCCGGATCGGACGTGCGAGTACTCGGCGTCAGGGTGGGGCAGGTCGAGTCGGTCACGCCGAAGGGCGAACAGGTCGAGGTCGTGATGACCGTGGAAAGGGACGCGCCGGTCGCCACCAACACGCACGCCGTCATCGTCGCGCCCAGCGTCGTCGCCGACCGCTACGTACAGCTTTCCGACCTGGCACGGGGCGGTCCCTCACTGACCGACGGGACCGTGATCCCCGCGACGCGCACGGCGACCCCCGTCGAACTCGACGAGCTGTACACGAGCCTCAATGACCTCGTCACCGCGCTCGGCCCTGACGGAGCCAACGGCGAGGGGGCGCTGTCGGACCTGCTCGACACCGGGGCGGCCAACATGCGCGGCAACGGCACGGCGCTTTCGGAGAGCATCCGCAACTTCGCCGACCTGACCCGCACCCTCAGCGGTTCGGAGGGCGATCTGTTCGGCACCATCGACGAACTCCAGAAGTTCACCGACATGCTGGCGGGCAACGACAGCCAGGTACGCCTCGTCGCCGACCAGCTGTCCCGCGTGTGGCAGACCCTTTCCGCGGACAGGGAGGAACTGGCCGCCGCGCTCAACACGCTCGGCACGGCGCTCGCCGACGTACAGGCGTTCATCAAGGACAACAGGGCCGCGATTCAGGCCAATGTGGACAAACTGGCCGGAACGACACAGACGCTGGTGAACAACAGGGCCTCGCTGGCCGAAGTTCTCGACGACATCCCGCTCGCCGTCGAGAACGCCTACAACACCTTCGATCCCTCCAGCGGCACCATGCAGGGCAGGACCAACCTGCTCGAATACCTTCCGATCGCCCCGACGAGCACAACCGGCGGTGGCCCATGAGAAAAGCCGGAGTCCTGCTGTGTGCCGCGCTGCTCGGCGCGACGGCGGCCTGCGCGCCGGCCGGGTTCGACGGCATCTACGATCTTCCGCTGCCAGGCGGCGCCGACCTCGGCGACCACCCCTACCGGGTCACCGCGCAGTTCAGGGACGTACTCGACCTCGTCCCCCACTCCGCGGTCAAGGTCAACGACGTCGCGGTCGGCAGGGTCGAGTCCATCGGGCTCGGCGGCAAGGACGACTGGACCGCGCAGGTGGTGCTCTCCGTCAACGGCGACATCACACTGCCCGCCAACGCCGTGGCCAACATCCGGCAATCCAGCCTGCTCGGCGAGAAGTTCGTCGAACTGGCCGCACCCCGCAACGAAACCGAAGCCGGTATCGGCGAACTCGGCGACGGCGCGCTGATCCCGCTCACGCGGACCAACCGGCATCCCGAGGTCGAGGAGGTGTTCGGCGCGCTGTCGCTGCTGCTCAACGGCGGCGGCATCGGTCAGCTGCAAACCATCACCAGGGAACTCAACGACGTCATGGACGGCAACGAGAAGGAGATCAAGTCGTTCCTGACCGGCGTCGACACCCTCATGACCAACCTCGACCAGCACCGCACCGACATCACCGCCGCGCTCGACGGGCTCAACCGGCTCGCCTCGACCCTTGCCGAACGCGACGAGGCGATCACCGGAGCGCTCAACAACCTCTCGCCAGGGCTCGCCGCGCTCAGCGAGCAGCGCACGGCGCTGGTCACCATGCTGCAATCGCTCGACGAACTCTCCGATGTCACGGTCGACGTCATCAACCGCAGCAAGGACGACATGGTCGCCGACCTCAAGGCACTCGCGCCCTTGCTCGGCAGGCTCGCCGACGCGGGCCAGAACCTGCCGCAGGCGCTGGAGATCCTGCCCACCTTCCCGTTCACCGACGCGGTACTCGACGGCCTCAAAGGCGACTACCTCAACGCGTTCGTCGAAATCACCCCTTCGGCCGGGTACACCGAACCCATCCCGCCGCTGCCGATTCCGCCGACGTCCGTCGCGCCGACCGAAGGGGGGACTCCCTGATGCTCAGCGCCAAGATCCGCGTCCAGGTCATCGCCTTCATCGCCGTCGCGCTCGCCGCCGTCGCCTTGGTCGGAGCCAACTACGCGGGCCTCGGCAGGCTTTTCGGCGCGGGCGGCTACGTCGTCAAGCTCGAACTTTCCGAGGCGGGCGGCATCTTCACCAACGGCGAGGTCACCTACCGGGGCGTGGCCATCGGCAGGATCGGCGAACTGCGGCTCACCGACACCGGCATGGAAGCCGACCTGCTCATCGATTCCTCCGCGCCGCCGATCCCCACGAACTCCCGCGCCGTCGTCGCCAACCGATCCGCCGTCGGCGAGCAGTACGTCGACCTGCAACCCCGCACCGAGGACGGGCCCTACCTCGACGAGGGCGCCATCATTCCCCGCGAGGCATCGACACTTCCGCTGCCCGTCGAGAACCTGCTCGGCAGCCTCAGCGACTTCACCGAATCGGTGCCGACCGATTCGCTGCGGGTCGTGGTCGACGAGTTCTACAACGCGCTGCACGGGACGGGCCCTAGCCTGCAACTGCTGCTCGACACGTCAAGTTCGCTCACCCGCACCGCTACCGACTTTCTGCCACAGACGACGGCGCTCATCGACGACGGCGCCACCGTGCTGCGCACGCAGGCCGATTCGGCGCAGGCCTGGCGTTCCTTCGGCAGCAACGCGAAGCTGTTCGCCGCCGAACTCGCCGGAGCCGACGGCGACCTGCGCACCCTCATCGGCACGGCGCCGCAGGCGGCGACCCAGCTCAGCGGACTGCTCAAGGACACCGACCCTGGGCTTTCCATCCTCGTCGCGAACCTGCTCACCACGGCAAGGCTGTTCGAAGCGCGCACCGACGGCATGGAACAGTTCTTCGTGCTGACGCCCAAAGCCGTCGCCTCGACCTCGACGGCCATCACGCCCGACGGCGGAAACCTGTCGCTGGCACTGACTTTCTTCGATCCGCTTCCCTGCGTGCGGGGCTACGAGGGCACCACCTATCGTCCCGGCACCGACACCTCGCCCGCGCCGTTCAACACCTCGGCCGCCTGCACCCTGCCGGGGGGCGACCCCAGATCCGTGCGCGGATCGCAGAACTCCCCGGTCGGCGGGGTTCCGGCCGCGGCGGTTCCCGGAACGGGCAACGCCCCGCTCTCTTCCGTTTCGACCACCCTGGAGGAGTTGCTGTGGCTGACAAAGTGACCAGAATCGCCGCCGGAGTGCTCGCCGCCGCCGCGGTCTACGCGGGCTGGGGCGGCTGGTCGTGGATCAGCACGAAGGGCGACGACACCCTGTCCTACGCCCAAGCCCGCGACGAGGCGCTTGCCCAGGGCCGCGCCCGCGTCGCCGAGGTCACCACCCTCGACTACCACGACATCGACGGTGGCATCGGCAGATGGGTCGCCGCGTCGACGGGACCGCTACGCGACGAATTCGCCGGGACCGGCAAGGAAACCAAGAACACGTTGCGGGACAACGAAACCGTCGCCACCGGGAAGGTACTCGAAGCCGCGATCAGCGATCTCGACCAGCGCGCGGGAACAGCGACCATGCTCGTCTCCGTCGAGATCACCACCGCGAAGGAAGGCGCCGAACCGGCGACCGCCCGCAACCGGTTCACCGCACGACTGCAACACACCGACGGCGAGTGGAAACTCAGCGCGCTCAACCAGGTTCCCCTCGGAGGTGCGTCGTGATCGCGCTCAAGAACGTGCGCGACAAGGCCGCCGGGCACCGGCTCGCGGTCGTGTTCGCCATCGCCGCCGCCGTACTCTTCGGGCTGGGAACGTGGTTCACCGTCGAGGCAAGCGGCCTGCGCTCCTCGCCATCGGCGAGCAACGAGGCGCTGGTCGACCAGCAACGCACCGCAGAGGTCAACGCCGGAGTCACCAGGGCGCTCAACACCGTGTTCTCCTACGCCTTCGACGACATCGGCACAACCGAGAAGGCCGCGAGCGAAGTACTGAGAGGCCAGGCACTCGACACCTACCGGGACCTTTTCGCGAGGGTGCGCGAACAAGCACCCGAGCAACGGCTTTCGCTGACGACACAGGTGGTCGGCTCCGCGGTGCTCTCCCTCACCGGCGACCGCGCCACCGTGCTCGCGTTCCTCGACCAGTCGGCGACCAGGGCCGACGGCAAGCCCGGCGTCGCGGCGGCTCAGCTGCTGGTGACCGCCCAGCGCGAAGGTGAGGGCTGGGTCATCACCGAACTGGCGCCACGCTAGGAAGCCCGGCGAGCGCGCGAGGTGCCGTCCGGGACAGCGACGTCGCCGCTGTCTTGCCGAGCCGCAGCATGCGCAGCGCCAATTCCAGTTCGAACCGGGATTCCGGGTCGTGCAGGCGTTCCCCGAACATGGCTTCGAGCTGGCGCATCCGGTAGCGCACCGTCTGCGGATGCACCGCGAGTTTTCCGGCGACGTCGAGCACGTTTCCCTGCGCGTCGAGCCACGCCCGCAACGTCGTCAGCATCCGGTCCCGCTGCTTGCTCGTGAGCCCCTCCATCAGGCCGTACAGCCTGCGCCGCAACTGCCCGGCCAGCGATTCGTCGGAATGCAGCAGCAACAGCGGAAGGCGGTCCTGCACCCACGTCACCCGCAGCGCGGGCAACGAACCCTCGTCGACGAGGTTCAGTGTCTTCCTCGACCAGCGCAGCGCGTCGGCGACCGCGTCGAGCGGCACGCAAGGGCCGATCGCCAGGCGCGACTCCGGCATCGCCGCCTGCAACATCAGCAGGCGCTGCTTCGTCAGCTCGCCGGGAACCAGCACGTGCGGCTCCCTGCCGCCCAGTTCGGCAAGGATCTCGGGGTCGAGCGCGGGATGCCCCGGTGAGGCCGAGCGGTAAAGCGGGCGCACCGCGATCGGTGTCGCCAGCTCCGGAACCGGCCAGTTGACGAGCTGCGCCAGCTCGTGGATCGCCTCGGACGGCGCGGAAGGGCGTTCGAGAATGAGTTGCAGCAAACGTCTTCGCCACGTGTCCAACGCGTCGGCAGAGCCCGCCTTGGCCTCAAGGTAGCCATCGAGGGCCACCGAGGCGAGCTCGTCCATGAAAGCCAGCATGGCGTCGGCGAGCTGCGACATCACCGCCGACGAGAAACCGCTCCTCCTGCCGACCCGCATGATGCGCCGCCACGCCACCCTCGCGCCGACCCGGTAGGCGGCCTGCAAGGTGTCGAGGCTGCGGCCCTCCCGCATCTCGAACTGGCCCAGCCTCCTGTGCACTTCGTGGGCATGATCCTTCGAGGCGGTCGGATTGGCGATCTGCTCGACGAACAAGGCGATCGCGTGGCTCACGCCCGCGCGGATCGACTTTCCGTAGGGTCCGTCGATCGGCCGCCGGTATTCGGGAATCAGCCCCCGGATCTCGGTCACGATCTCCTCGGAAACACTTTCCAGTTCCGGCCGCATGATGTCGGCGAGCCGCCCAGGCAGCACCACCGAATCGGCCGAATCGTCCAGTACGCGCCCGGTCACGGTCACAGCTCCTTCCCCGCAGCCTTGAGGGGTGACACCGGACACATCGAAAGCGGGCGGCGAAATGTATCACCCTGGTAGCAAAAGCCCCGGTTTTCTGATGTCTGGTGACAAAATTTCGTACCCGGCCTGCGTGAGAGGAACAAAAGCGAGGGGTGGATCCGCCGTGCGGCGTAGCCGGTCGGCGGCGCGGGCCGGGTAGCCGGTGCGGGCCGGGGTAGGCGGGCGGCGGGTCTGGTGGAGTGCCGAGTTCCGCGCTGGGGTCGGCGAGATCCGCACTCAGGGCACCGAGATCTGCGTTCAGGTTGCCGAGATCCGCACTCAGGGCATCGAGATGCCCATTCGGGGCACGGGCACCGGCACGGGCGCACGTCGGGAGCGTGTCTCGCGAACGTGCTTCGCGGACCGCGTCCCGAACGGGCACCTCGCATCCACGTCAGCCCCAAAGGCGTGTGCGGGGAACTCGCCGACCCGAACGCAGAACTCGCCGACCTGGGCGGGGAACTCGCCGACCCGAACGCAGAACTCGCCGACCTGGGCGGGGAACTCGCCGACCTGGGCGGGGAACTCGGCGACCTGAGTGCGGATCTCGCCGTCCTGAGTGCAGAACTCGCCGACCTGGGCGGGGAACTCGCCGACCTGAGTGCGGATCTCGCCGTCCTGAGTGCAGAACTCGCCGACCTGGGCGGGGAACTCGCCGACCTGAGTGCGGATCTCGCCGTCCTGAGTGCAGAACTCGCCGACCTGGGCGGGGAACTCGCCGACCTGGGCGGGGAACTCGGCGACCTGAGTGCGGATCTCGCCGTCCTGAGTGCAGAACTCGGCGGCCTGGGCGGGGGACTCGCGGGCGAGAAGGTTCCGGGCTGGGTGGTGGTCCAGCACTCACCCAGCCCGGCGCTCGTACTCGGCATCCAGCCGCACCCCACCGGCCATACCAGCGCACCACGCAGTCGCACCACGCGGCCACGCCATACCAGCACCACGCGGCCGCACCACGCGGCCACGTCAGCCACGCCACACCAACCCACCACACGACCACACCGGCCATGCCACTCGGCCACGCCAGCCCGCAACGCGGCCAGCCGCGCCACACCGGCCACGCCACGGGAGCCCACCACGCGACCACGCCGACTGGTCGCGGCGCTCGGTCACTCCAGGACGATCAGCAGGTCACCGCCTTCGACCTGCTGCACCGAGTTGATCGCCAGTCGTTGCACGATGCCACCCACCTGCGCGGTGATGGCGGCTTCCATCTTCATCGCCTCGATGGTCGCGACAGTGTCCCCCGCTTCGATCGTGTCGCCCTCGGCGACCTGCGCCGTGACCACCCCAGCGAACGGAGCGGCGACGTGCCGGTCGTTGCCCTTGTCCGCCTTCTCCTTCGCGGGCAGGTCGGCCGCGACCGAAAGGTCCCGCACCTGGATGGGCCTGAGCTGACCGTTGAGCGTGGCCATGACGGTCCGCACACCGCGCTCGTCGGCCTCGCCGATGGCCTCCAGTTCGATGAGCAGCCGAACGCCCTGTTCGAGATCGACCGAGTACTCCTCGCCCGGCCGCAAGCCGTAGAAGAAGTCCTTGCTCGGCAACACGCTCGTGTCGCCGTATGCCTCCTTGTGAGCGACGTACTCCTGGGTCGGCGCGGGGAACAGCAACCGGTTCAGCGTGCCGCGCCGGTCGGCGGCGAGGTCGCCCTTGTCCTCTTCGGACAGTTCGGCGACGGGTTTCGCGTTCGCCCTTCCCGCGAGTGCCTTGGTGCGGAACGGTTCGGGCCAGCCGCCAGGCGGGTCACCGAGTTCGCCGCGCAGGAACCCGATGACCGAGTCCGGGATGTCGTACTTGCCGGGGTCGGCCTCGAAGTCCTCCGGCGCGACGCCCGCGCCGACGAGGTGCAGCGCGAGGTCACCGACGACCTTCGAGGACGGCGTGACCTTCACGAGGTGACCGAGCATCCGGTCAGCCGCGGCGTACATGGCCTCGATGTCCTCGAACCGGTCGCCGAGACCGAGCGCCTTCGCCTGAGTACGCAGGTTGGAGAGCTGCCCTCCCGGGATCTCGTGGTGATAGACCCGCCCGGTCGGGGAGGCCAGCCCCGCCTCGAACGGCGCGTAGATCTTGCGCACGATCTCCCAGTACGGCTCCAGATCACCGATGGCCTGGAGATCCAAGCCCGTCGGCCTCGCCGAGAAGTCGGTCGCCGCCACGATCGCCGACAGCGACGGCTGCGAGGTGGTGCCCGCCATGGACGCGACGGCACCGTCGACCGCGTCGGCTCCCGCGTTGATCGCCGCGAGATAGCTGCCGAGCTGACCGCCAGCCGTGTCGTGCGTGTGGATGTGCACCGGAAGGTCGAATTCCTTGCGCAGCGCGGTGACCAGCTTCGCCGCGGCCGGTGCCCGCAGCAGTCCCGCCATGTCCTTGATCGCGAGCACGTGCGCGCCCGCGCCGACGATCTGCTCGGCGAGCTTGAGGTAGTAGTCGAGCGTGTACAGCTTCTCGGCCGGATCCGAAAGGTCCGAGGTGTAGCACAGCGCCACCTCGGCGACCGCCGTTCCCGTCGCGCGCACCGCGTCGATCGCGGGCCGCATCTGCTCGACGTCGTTGAGTGCGTCGAAGATGCGGAAGATGTCGATGCCGGTCCTGGTCGCCTCGTCGACGAACGCGTCGGTCACCTCGGTGGGATACGGGGTGTAGCCGACGGTGTTGCGTCCCCTCAGCAGCATCTGCAGGCACACGTTGGGGATCGCCTCACGCAGTCCGGCGAGCCGTTCCCACGGGTCCTCGGCGAGGAAGCGCAGCGCGACGTCGTAGGTCGCCCCGCCCCAGCATTCGACCGAAAGCAGCTGGGGAACGGTCTTGGCGACGACCGGCGCGATGGCGAGCAGGTCCTTGCTGCGCACCCTTGTCGCGAGCAGGGACTGGTGAGCGTCGCGGAAGGTGGTGTCGGTGACGCCGACATTCGGCGACTCCCGCATCCACCGGGCGAAGCCCTCCGGCCCGAGTTCAGTGAGCCGCTGCTTCGATCCCGGCGGCGGAGGACCGTCGGGCAGCGGCGGGATCTTGGTCTCCGGGTTGATGAGCCTCGGCCGTTCGCCGTTCGGTTTGTTGACCGTGACGTCGGCGAGGTAGTTGAGCAGGCGCGTGCCCCTGTCCGCGGAGTGCCGCGCGGTGAGCAGGTGCGGCCGTTCCTCGATGAACGCCGTGGTGACCCGGCCTTCCTGGAAGTCGGCGTCGTCGAGCACGGCTTGCAGGAACGGGATGTTCGTCGCCACACCGCGAATGCGGAACTCGGCGAGCGCCCTGCGCGCCCTTCCGACGGCGGTCTTGAACGTCCTTCCCCTGCACGTGAGCTTGACGAGCATCGAGTCGAAGTGCGCGCTGATCTCGGTGCCGGCGAAGGCGGTTCCGCCGTCGAGCCGGATGCCGGAGCCGCCAGGCGAGCGGTAGGCGCTGATCATGCCGGTGTCCGGCCGGAAGCCGTTGGCCGGATCCTCCGTGGTGATCCTGCACTGCATGGCGGCGCCGCGAAGGTAGACCGAGTCCTGGGTGAGGCCGAGCTCCGACAGCGTCTCACCCGCCGCGATCCGCAACTGCGACTGCACGAGGTCGACGTCGGTGACCTCCTCGGTCACCGTGTGCTCGACCTGGATGCGCGGGTTCATCTCGATGAAGACGTGGTTGCCGTCGCGGTCGACGAGGAATTCGACGGTGCCCGCGTTGCGGTAGCCGATCTGCTTCGCGAACTTGACCGCGTCGGCGCAGATCCGTTCCCGCAGTTCCGGATCCAGATTGGGCGCGGGGGCGAGTTCGATGACCTTCTGGTGCCGCCGCTGCACGGAACAGTCGCGCTCGTAGAGGTGGATGACGCCGTCCTCGCCACCGGTGCCGTCGCTGAGGATCTGCACCTCGATGTGGCGGGGCTCGACCACCGCCTTCTCCAGGAAGACGGTGGGGTCACCGAAGGCGGATTCGGCTTCCCTCGCCGCTGCCTCGATGGACTCCCTGAGCTGCTTGGGGTCGCCGACCCTGCGCATGCCGCGCCCGCCGCCACCGGCGACGGCCTTGACGAAGACGGGGAATCCGAGTTCGCCAGCCGCCTCGACCAGTTCGTCCACATCGGACGAGGGCGCCGACGAGCCGAGCACGGGCACGCCCGCCTCGCGGGCGGCGGCGACGGCGCGCGCCTTGTTGCCGGTCAGTTCGAGGATGTCGGCGGAAGGGCCGACGAAGGCGATTCCCGCTTCCTCGCACGCTCTGGCCAGATCGGGGTTCTCCGACAGAAATCCGTACCCGGGGTAGACGGCGTCGGCTCCGGCCATGCGAGCGGCGCGGACGACCTCGTCGACGGAGAGGTAGGCCCGCACGGGGTGGCCTTGCTCGCCGATCTCGTACGCCTCGTCGGCCTTGAGCCGGTGCAGTGAATTGCGATCCTCGTGCGGGAACACGGCGACCGTGCCCGCGCCCAGTTCGTAGGCAGCACGGAACGCGCGAATGGCGATCTCGCCCCTGTTGGCGACGAGCACTTTGCGGAACATCCCCGGTCCTTCCGGTTGCTCGGATCGGTCGCAGGCACGTTACCTCGAAAGTCCCGCTCTCCGGGAGTTCCATCCCAGGTGATGGACCTCATTCGGACCTCATCCGGAGAACGGGCCGAGGCACCGGCAACCACGCCAGACGTTACCTGCCGTGCACCCTCCGCACGGGTCAGGACTTGTCGAGGTATTCGGCCCGTTCGGTGTCGATCACCTCGGACACCATGCCTGCCAGCCCGGGATGCTCGGTCAGCGAAGGATCGCGCTCGACGATCCGCTGCGCGACGGCTCTCGCTCCCGCGATGACCGGTTCGTCGGCCAGCAATGACAGCAGCTTCAGGCCCGAGCGCTTTCCCGATTGCGCCGCGCCGAGGATGTCGCCCTCCCTGCGCAGTTCGAGATCGAGCTTGGACAACTCGAACCCGTCGAGCGTCGACTCGACCGCGGCGAGCCTCGCCCTCGTGCTCGTACCGTCGAGGGCCTCGGTGACGAGCAGGCACAACCCCGGCACGCTGCCCCTGCCGACCCTGCCGCGCAACTGGTGGAGCTGGCTCACCCCGAACCGGTCGGCGTCCATGATCGCCATGAGCGTCGCGTTGGGCACGTTCACGCCGACCTCGATCACCGTCGTCGCCACCAGCACGTCGATCTCGGCCGCCGCGAAAGCACGCATCACCGCGTCCTTCTCCTCGCCCGGCAGCCTCCCGTGCAGGACCCCGATCCGCAGCCCGCGCAGCGGTCCCTGTTCGAGCTGGGGAACGAGATCGAGCACCGCGATGGCTGGGCGCTTGTCGCTCTTGTCCGACGGCGGCTCGTCGCCGATCCTCGGGCACACCACGTACGCCTGGTGTCCCTTGCCGACCTCCTCGGTCACCCGCTGCCACGCCCTGTCGAGCCACGCCGGTTTCTCGGCGACGGGCACGACGCTCGTGGAGATCGGCGAACGCCCAGCGGGCAGTTCCCGCAGCGAGGACACCTCAAGGTCGCCGTAGACGGTCATCGCGACCGTCCTCGGGATGGGGGTCGCCGTCATGACCAGCACGTGCGGACTCGTCGAGTTCGCCCCTCTCGACCGCAGCGCGTCCCGCTGCTCGACGCCGAAACGGTGCTGCTCGTCGACCACGACGAAGGCGAGATCGGCGAACGAGACGTGATCCTGGATGAGCGCGTGCGTTCCGACGACGATGCCCGCCGCGCCGCTCGCGGCGTCGAGCAGCGCCTGCTTGCGTTCCTTTGCCGACATCGATCCGGTGAGCAGGGTGATACGGGTCGACTTGTCGGCAGCGCCCAGCTCCCCCGCCATGCCGAGATCGCCAAGCATCTCGCGCAGCGAACGGGCGTGCTGCGCTGCCAGCACTTCCGTCGGCGCGAGCAGCGCGGCCTGCCGCCCCGCGTCGACCACCTGGAGCATGGCCCGCAGCGCGACGATGGTCTTGCCGCTGCCGACCTCACCCTGTAGCAGGCGGTTCATCGGATGCTCAGTGGCCAGATCGGCCGCGACGGCCGAACCGACCTCCCGCTGCCCCTTCGTCAGCTCGAAGGGCAGCTTCCCGTCGAAGGCCGCGGCGACCCCGTCCGGCACGACGGGGCAGGACGGCGCGGGCCGCGAGATCGTGGAATACCTGCGCTGAGCGAAGATGAGCTGGACGGCAAGCGCCTCGTCCCACTTGAGCCGTTCCCTCGCGGAGTCGAGCTGCTCGAAACTCTCCGGCCGGTGGATCTGCCGCAACGCCTCGTAGAGATCGTCGAGCTGATGCTCCTCGCGCAGCCAGGAGGGCACCGGGTCGTCGCCGTCCTCCAGCGTCGCGAGCACCTGCCGCACCGCGTAACCGATGGTCCAGGACTGGATCCCTTGCGCGGCGGGATAGACGGGAATGATCTCGGCGAGGAAATCGTCCATTGTGGACATATCATCGTCGGGGTCGATCAGCTCGTACTCGGGGTTGGCCAGTTGCAGGGTGTTGCGAAACGCGGTCACCTTGCCCGCGAACAGACCGGTCTTGCCGGGCCGCAGTTCCCTTTCCCGCCACGCCTGGTTGCCGAAGAACGCGCAGGACAGCCGCCGCCTGCCGTCGGTGATGGTGACTTCGAGAATGGAGCCCTTGCGCTGGCGCATCGGCTTCTTCGTCGCCGACTCCACCCTGGCCAGCACGGTCGCGTGCTCGCCGAGTTCGAGACCGGCGATGTCGGTGAGCTCGCCCCTGCGCGCGTACCGGCGCGGATAGTGCCTGAGCAGGTCGGCGACGGTGTGGATGTCCAGCGATTTGGCCAGCGCTCCCGCGGCCTTCGCGCCGACCACCCCGGTCAGCTTGTCGTGCAACTCGGTCACTCGACCCCCATCAGCAACAGCGCGTCCGTCTGCCCACCGGAATAGCACACCAGTTCGACCTCCGGGTGCACGGCCCGCAGATGAGCCGCGACGGACTCCTCGATACCGGGAGGCGCCCCCTCGCCGGTGAGCAGCGTGACCAGCTCCCCTCCGACGACCAGCATCCGTTCGAGCACGGCACCCGCCGCCTCCGCGACGCGCTCGGCCCGCTCGATGAGCACCACCTCGCCGTCGACGAGCCCGACCACGTCACCGGCCTGCGCTCGGCCCACCCAGGTGATGGATTCCTCTTGCGCCACAACGAGATCACCCCGCCTCGTCGCGGCGGCGGCCTCCGCCATCGCGACGACGTCGGCACCCACCTTGCGGCCCGGATCGTGCACGGCCAGCGCGGAAAGCACCTGAACCGGCGAGGCACACGGCACCACGACGACGTCCTTGCCCTCCAGGGTGGGGTGGCCCGCGATCCGCTCGGCAGCCGCGGTCAGCTCGACCCCGCCTGGCAGAACGGTGACGTGTGCCGCCGCCGTTTCGGTGATGAGCCCGATCAGCTCCTCGGTCTCCGGCTGCTCTCCCGCCGCCAGCCGCAACACGGCGATCCCCTCGCCGTCGATCAGGCCGGCGACTCCTTCACCGTGCACGACGGCGACGACGGCCCGCTCACCCGCGGCAAGCGTCGTGTCCTCCGGCGCCGGTGTCATGAGCGGCTCGACCCGCACACTGTGCGGCCTGCCGTGCAGGAGACCCGCCTCAAGGGCGGCGCCGATGTCGGCGCAGTGCACATGTACCGCGTGGTTGCCCGCGCCGTCGCCCGCGACGGTCACGCTGTCACCGAGCCCCGACAACGCCCTGCGCAAGGAAGGCAGCGCGTCCTCCCGCGCGTCGGCGAGCAGGTACATGACCTCCCACGCCACCGGCTTCGGCGACGAAGGCACGTGTGCCTCCACCGCGTGCCACGGCTGGTGATCGGCTCCGGTCACGACGCCCACCAGCGCGTCGAGCACGGCGACGAGCCCCCTGCCGCCCGCGTCGACGACACCGGCCCTCGCCAGTACGGCGAGCTGGTGCGGGGTCTCCTCCAACGCGTCGGCCGCCGTCTCCGCCGCGGCGGTGACCACCTCGGTGACCGTCGCGTCACGCGTCGCGACGGCGACGGCGTGCAGCACGCTGAGCATGGTTCCCGCGACGGGGCGGGCCACCGCGCTCGTCGCGAACCGGTCAGCCGCGCGAAGGGCCGCCGCCAGCCGCGCCCCGTCGACCTCGGCGAACCCGCCCGCCGACTCGGCGAACCCGCGCAGCACCTGGGACATGATGACTCCGGAATTGCCCCGCGCCTCGGCGACCGCGCCACCGGCGAGCACCCGCAGCGCCTCGCCCGCGGATTCCACCCCCTGTGCCCGCGTGAGCGCGGTGTTCGCGGCGGTGAGCGTGTGCAGCAGATTCGAGCCGGTGTCGGAGTCGGCGACGGGGTACACGTTGATGCCGTCGATGTCGGACCGCAGCGCGCTCAGGCTCCGCACGCACGCGGCGGCCCACGCGCGCACCGCCACCACGTCCAAGGCCAGCACGGCGTATCCTTCTCCACTCCGGGGATCGACCGTCAGGGGTTGTCCGCGAGGGTAGCGACCCGGATGCGAAAGCCGGGAGCGCACCGGCTACCCTGGTCGAGTTGCCCGGTGAACCTTCCGGGCGGGTTCTTGTACCCCAATCTTCGAGGAGTGTTCGACGTGGCTGCCGTGTGCGACGTCTGTGGCAAGGGGCCGGGCTTCGGCAAGTCGGTCTCGCACTCTCACCGGCGTACCAACCGCCGGTGGAACCCGAACATCCAGACCGTGCACGCCAAGATCGGGCTTTCCCAGAAGAAGCGCCTGAACGTGTGCACCTCCTGCCTCAAGGCCGGCAAGGTCGTCAGGGGCTGAATCGTTCGGGCAGACGCCCCAGTATTTCCCGCGAAAGGCCCGGTGGACGCATCGTCCACCGGGCCTTTCGCTGTGCGCGTCCTCGGGTTCCGCTACCGGCACCGCCACCCAAGCCGACCGTGAAACGAGGGCTAGGGCAGTTTCCAGTCGATGGGTGCGGCGCCCTGCTGTTCGAGCAGCGCGTTGGCCTTGCTGAACGGGCGGGACCCGAAGAACCCGTTGTGCGCGGACAAGGGACTCGGATGCACCGATTCGACGCTGGGCACCTGCCCCAGCAGCGGCTTGAGCTTGCGCGCGTTGCTGCCCCACAGGATGGCCACCATGGGCTCGTCCCTCGCGGCGAGCGCGCGGATGGCCTGCTCGGTGATGTCTTCCCAGCCCTTGCCCTGGTGTGAGTTGGGGCGTCCCGGCGCCACGGTCAGCGCCCTGTTGAGCAGCACCACACCCTGTTCCGTCCACGGAGTCAGGTCACCGTTGGACGGCGCGGGATGGCCGAGGTCGTCGCAGTACTCCTTGTAGATGTTGACCAGGCTCTTGGGCAGTGGCCTGACATCGGGAGCGACGGCGAAGGAAAGGCCGATCGGGTGGCCGGGTGTCGGGTAGGGGTCCTGCCCGACGATGAGCACCCTGACACCGGCGAACGGCTGCGTGAACGCACGCAGAATGTGGTCACCGGCAGGCAGGTACTTCCTTCCCGCCGCCACCTCGGCACGCAGGAACTCGCCCATCGCGGCGATCTTGTCCTCGACGGGGGCGAGGGCGCGTGCCCAGCCCGCGTCGATGATGTCGGTCAGCGGTCGTGCGGTCACGGCAAGCGAGCCTAGCGGTCGGCACCCGCACGGGTGTCCCCCACCCGGCCTGCTCAGTCCAGCCTGCGCAGTTCCTTCTTGAACCTGGCCGCGCGGCCGACGTAGCTCTCGACCACGCGCGTGATCTGCTCGGCACCGAACGACGTGTTCTCCCTGATCTTCGCCGGAACACCCAGCGCGATGTGGCCCGGCGGCACGTGCCCGTTGTAGGACAGCACGGCACCGGCGCCGACCATGCCACCGTCCTCGATGACGCTTCCGTTGAGCACGACGGAACCAGAGGCGATGAGGCAGTTCGATCCGATGCGGGCGCCCTCGACGTGCACGGCGTGCCCGATGGCCGAACCGGGACCGAGAACCGTGGGATCGGCACGGGTGCAGTGCACGACGCAGCCGTCCTGGATGTTGGACCTCGCGCCCAGTTCGATGTAGCCGTTGTCGCCGCGCAGTACCGTCTGCGGCCACACCGAGGCGTGCGGGCCGATCCGGACGTCGCCGATCACCGTCGCGTCGGGATGGACGTAGGCGTCGGGATGGATGTCCGGTTCCAGGTCTCCGAGTGCGTAGATCGGCATCGCCGGTACCCGTCCTTTCCTCTCACCCCTGCCGCGCCGCGCCGAATTCCTTCGCGAGGCACAGGCTTTCCGCGTCGTTCCGGTAGACACCGAACTTGGGGATGCCGGTGTAGCCCGAGGAACGGTACAGCGCGATGGCTTCCGGCTGCCTGGTGCCGGTCTCCAGCACGCATCGCCTCCGGCCGGCCTCGCGAGCGGTGCGTTCGAGCTCGGCGAGCATCGCGCGGGCGAATCCCTTGCCCCGCGCGGGAAGCGTGACGAACATGCGCTTGAGTTCGGCGTCGCCCCTCCGGAATTCGGGCGCGGGGCCGTCGTGCGCCCGCCAGCCACCACAGGCGACCGGCACGCCGTCGAGGTAGCCGACGAGGAAGATCCCGTGCGGAGCCGCGAACTCGGCGGGATCGACGGGGGTCACGTCGGGGTCGCCGTACCGCGTCACGTACTCCTGCTGCACCAGGTCGATGAGCTTCACGGAGTCGGGGTGATCGAAGGCGAGAACGCGAATGTCCACGGCCTCCATCAAACCCGATCAGCGCCAATGCTCCCAACCCGTTTCCTGTTCGTAGGGGGCTCCGTCGACCGTGATTCCCGTGTCGGGCATCAATACGTCGCCGATGCGCTGCCAGCCTTCCGGCAGATCGGTGAACGAGGGGAAGGTCGCCGCCAGCGCGTGATCCTCACCACCGGTGAGGATCCACCGCATCGGATCGGCGCCGAGCGCGGAGCCCACGTCGGTGAGTTTGCGAGGGACAGGCAGCCGGTCGGTGTGCACGTCGATGCCGACCCGCGACGACTCCGCGAGGTGGCCGAGGTCGGCGAGCAGCCCGTCCGACACGTCGATCATGGCCGTGGCGCCCGCGATCGCCGCCGAGGGCCCCGCCGAGTAAGGCGGCTCGGGGAAGCGCTGCGCGTTGACGACACCGACCGGTGAGCGAAAGCCCCTCCCGAGCACGGCGAGACCGGCCGCGGCCCAGCCGAGCCGCCCGCACACCGCGACGACGTCGCCCGGCCGCGCGCCGGACCGCGTGACCGGAGCCCTGCCACCGAGGTCGCCGAGCGCCGTGATGCTGATCACGAACTGGTCGGCCGTGACCATGTCGCCGCCGACGAGCCCAACCCTCGCGCGCTCCGCCTCCGCCGCGAGGCCATCGACAAGTTCGTTCACCAGCGCGGCCTTCGTGTCGGAAGGGCAGGCGAGGCCGACGACCACCGAGGTGGGGACGGCGCCCATGGCCGCGATGTCGGCGAGATTCACCGCGACCGCCTTGCGGCCCACCTGCTCCGCGCTCGACCAGTCGAGCCGGAAGTGCACTCCCTGCACCAGCACGTCCGTCGACACGACGACCCTGCCGTCCGGCGCGGCGACGACCGCGGCGTCGTCGCCTGGACCGAGCAGGGTCGTCGAAGGCTGGGTCCTGCCCTCGGTGACCTGCCTGATCAACCCGAACTCGCCGACGGAGGCCACCGTGGCACCGCCTTCGGCGGCGGACTCTCTCGTCGTTCTGTCTTCCGCCGCGTGGTCGTCCACACACACCTCCGGTGATTTACTGAAGTGCTACCGACATGCTCAGATATCCGAGCACCGCAAAGCTGGGGTACGTTTCTTCAACGGTCCTATCTTGAGCTTTCGTCAGCCAACTACGCGGAGGGGCGCGCCGTGGTCCACGCATACATCCTCATTCAGACCGAGGTAGGCAAGGCAGCTACCGTCGCCTCCGAGATCGCCGGAATTCCCGGCGTGACCAGCTCTGAGGATGTCACGGGGCCCTACGACGTGATCGTGCGCGCGACCGCGGACAACGTCGACGAACTGGGTCAGCTCGTCGTCGCGAACGTACAGAATGTGGAAGGCATCACGCGCACCCTGACCTGCCCCGTGGTTCATCTCTGACCCTGTGGTGTCATGGCGGCGTGTCCGATACCGGTGCGCCGCCCCGTGTGCTGATCGTCATCGCCGCCGCGCTCGCGGCCGGTCTCGCCGTCGTGGTCGGCTTTTTCGGGCTGACCTCCGGCGATACCGGAGATTCCGGCGATTCCGCCGCTCCTTCTCAGGACCAGCCCGCGCAGCGGGGCCCGCTGCCGCTGGTGTCCATTCCGGCGCCGGACGCCGATTCGCCGGAGTGCGCCTCGCTGCTCGCCGAACTGCCCCGCGAACTGGAATCGGCTGGCGAAGCGCTCCCGAAGCGGGAACTCGCCGAACCCGCCCCTGACGCGACGGCGGCATGGGGTTTCGACAACCCCGTCGTGCTGCGGTGCGGGCTGGACCGCCCGCCCGAGCTGACGCGAACGTCCGACACGAGGGCGATCAACGACGTGACCTGGCTCCAGGTACCGGCCGAGGACGGCACCGCGACCTGGTACGTGATCGACCGGCCCGTCTACGTCGCACTGACCGTGCCTCCGGACACCGGGACGGGGCCGCTGCAACTCATCTCCGACATCGTCGGCACGACGTTGCCGGAAACGCCGCTCCGGTTCGACTGACCCACTGGCTCCGGTAGCGGGGGAGCTTTGCTGCCGTTCCGCGATAGCAAAGCTCCCCCGCTACCGGCGGGTCAGCGCAGGCCCGTTCCCCTCGCGATCGCGGTCTCCACCAGCGTGGCGAGCAGACTCGGGTAATCGAGGCCGGTGACGGCCCACATCTTGGGGTAGGCCGATGTGGTCGTGAAACCCGGCATGGTGTTGACCTCGTTGATGATCAACTCGCCGTCGCCCCCGACGAAGAAGTCCACCCTGGCCAGTCCCTGACAGTCGAGCGCTCCGAAGGCCCGCACCGCGGCCTCCCTCAGCCGCTCGACGATGGAATCGTCGAGTTTGGCCGGGATGTCCAGCTCGGCGTCCTCGCCGAGGTACTTGGTCTCGAAGTCGTACCAGGCGTCGGCGCCCTCGGCGAGAACCCTGACCTCGGCGGGCAGCGATGCCTCGACCCTGCCGTCGGGGAACTCCAGCACACCGCACTCGACCTCGCGGCCCGTGACGGCGGCTTCGACGAGCACCTTGGGGTCGGTCTGCCTCGCCAGCGCGATCGCGTCGTCAAGTTGCTCCCACGCGGTGACCTTGCTGATCCCGATGGAGGAGCCCGCCCTCGCGGGCTTGACGAACACGGGCAGTCCCAGCCGCTCCCGTTCCGCCTCGTCCAGTGTGGATCGTCCACGCCGGACGGTCGCGTAGCTGCCGACCGGAAGCCCTTCGGCGGCAAGCAGTTTCTTGGCGTACTCCTTGTCCATGGCCGCGGCACTGGCGAGCACACCGGCACCCACGTAAGGAATGTCGGCCATCTCCAGCAGCCCCTGGATGGTGCCGTCCTCGCCGAAAGCACCGTGCAGCACGGGGAACACCACGTCGACGGTGCCGAGCAGTTCGGTTTCCCTGCCGGGCTCGACGCTGACGACGCCGTTGCTCGTCGGGTCGCCGGCCAGCACGAGTGCCTTGCCCGTTTCCACCGTCGGCAGCTCGCCGCCCTGGATTTCCAGCGCCTTCGGATCGCTCGTACCCAGCACCCAGCCACCGGCCCTCGTGATGCCGATGGGAACGACCTCGAACCGGTCGGGATCGAGGTTCGCCAGCACGCTACCCGCGGAAACACAGGAGATGGTGTGCTCGGTGCTGCGGCCACCGAACACAACGGCCACTCGCGTCTTGCGGCTACTCATGGCCGGTCACCCTACCGGGGCTTCACTCGCAACAAGTCGACGAGCACCCCGAGCGAGTCCCGCAGCGCCTCCCGTGAACAGCCCGCGTAGCCGACCGCCACACCGAAGGTGGAAGGGGTGCGGGCAAAGTGCCTGCCGAGCCCGTCGAGCAGCAAACCCCTGCGCTTCGCCGACGCGAGCCGCTCTCTCTCGTCCTCGGCCGAGGCGAGCGGCACCACGAGATGCGCTCCCGCGTCGTCGCCGAGCACCGGGATGCCCGCCTTGCCGAACGCGCCGACGAGCATGGATCTTCGCTCCGACAATTCCCTGCGCAGCCTGCGCAGATGCCTGCCGAGATCGCCGTGCCGCGCCAGCTCGACGATCACCCGCTGCCCCGCGTGCGATGGCCTCGTCCCCGTCACCTCGCGGTACTCCAGCACCGCGGAGGTCACCGAGGAAGGCGCGACCATCCAGCCCGCGCCTAGCGTCGGGGTGAGGATCTTGCTCGTGGTTCCGAGGTGGGCGACGACATCGGGAGCGAGCGCGGCCAGCAACGGCAACGGGGCGACGTCGTAACGCAACTCACCGTCGTAGTCGTCCTCGACGACGAGGAAGTCCTCGGCCCGGGCCCTTTCGACGAGTTCGACCCTGCGAGCCGCGCTCATCCTGCCGCCCATCGGATACTGGTGCGCGGGCGAGCAGTACACCGCCCTCACGCCGTCGGGCACGGTGTCCGGCCGCAGCCCCTCCGCGTCGACGGCCGCGCCGACGACCCGCATCCCCGCCCTGCGGAAGGCGTGCACCGCGCGCTGATATCCGGGTTCCTCGATGGCGACGAGGTCGCCTGGACGCAGCACGGCGGCGGCGAGTTCGATGACGGCCGCCGTCGTTCCTCCCGTCGCGAGCACCGACTCGGTGCCGGCGTCGAGCCCACGGTGGCGCAGCAGGTGCTCCGCGATGGCGGCGCGGTATTCGGGAAGTCCCGAACGCTGCGCGTACCAGGAGGGCGCGGTGTCCGAGGCAGCGCGCCACGCCCTGCGCCACGCCGCCTTGTCGAGTCCTTCCGCCCACGGCAGTCCTGGCGCGAGCACCAGCAGGTTCGACGGTGGTTCCTCGCCCGCGACGACGGCCCTTCGCTCGGGACGGCCGGAGGGAGGAGAGGTGGTGACGTAGGTGCCGGAGCCGTGCCTGCCGAGAATCCAGCCCTCGGCATGCAGTTGTTCGTAGGCCGCCGAGGTCACCGTCCTGCTCACGCCGAGCCGGTCGGCGAGCGCGCGCGTCGAGGGAAGCCGGTCGCCGCCACGGAGATGCCCCGTCGAGGCGGACGCGCGCAGGGCATCGGCGAGCTGTACCGCGAGCGGCGTTTCGGAGGTACGGTCGAGCGCGACCGGGAGTGCGGTGTCGATGACGGCCAAAGTGGCCTCCCATTTCTCTTCAATGGTGGCCGTTCCAGGATGCCATTAATCGTGGAACCGTGCCGGTATGCCCGAAACGCCAGCACTGTCAGCCACCCCGCGCAGCACGCTGACCCGCAAGAAACACCGCGCCGCCCACGAGCGGTCCGCGCTCTACGACGTACTCGACAACGCTCTCGTCTGCCATCTCGGCCTTGTCCTGCACGGGTCTCCCGTCGTATTGCCGACCGGCTACGGCCGCGACGGCGACACACTCTATTTTCACGGCTCGACCGGGGCGGGCAATCTCAGGGAAGCCGCCGAAGGGGTCGACGTGTGCGTGACGGTGACGATTCTCGACGGGATCGTGTACGCGCGCTCGCTGAACAATCACTCCATGAACTACCGGTGCGCGGTCGTGCACGGCAGGGCGAGGCCGCTCGCCGGTGCCGAGAAGGAACACGGCCTCAAGGTCATCACCGATCAACTCTCCCCCGGTTCATGGAATTACGCCCGCGAAGCCAGCGCGAAGGAACTGGCCTCGGTGACCGTGCTGGCGCTCGACCTCGCCGAGGCTTCGGTGAAAATGAGGGCGGAGGGCCCCGGCGAGGAACCGGAAGACCTCGGCACGACGGACGTGTGGGCGGGGGTACTTCCGGTGCACACCGGCTTCGGCTCACCGGTCACGGCCGAGTACGTTCCCCGCTCCACCCCGGTGCCGGAACACGTCGCGAGCCGCGCAGGCACCAAATACAGCTAGGGCGTGCCGGGAAGCGGGCCTTCGACGGGATCCAACCGGTAGGGCCGGATGGTGCGCCCGCCTGCCCGGTAGACGTGCACGCTGATCGCGGGATCGGGGCCGGTGTTGCGTACCTGGTGCACGTAGCCCGGCCCGAAGACGCGAGACTGACCGGCCGAGGGCGTGTGCACCTCAGTCAGCACCCTGCCTTCGACGGTCTTACGGGTCACCGTCTCGGTGAGCTGACCGCTCACGACGGTGAACGCGCCCGTCGTCAGACCGTGGTCGTGTGGTTCCGCCTCCTGGCCGGGAAGCCAGCTCAGCAGCCACACCTCCTGGTCGGCGGTGCGTTCGAGCAACGAGGCGAACCGCTCGTCCGGGTCGTAGCGAAGGATGTTGCGCCAGCGCTCCCTGTCGGCCGCGAACTCCAGCGCGGTGCGCACGGGGTGGCGCAGCAGCGGATTCGCGGCGGTCGGCGACACGGCGGTACTGACAGTGTTCTCGGGAACGGCAAACATGGAAATGGTGTCCTTGAAGAGCTGAGTGGGAAAGCGAAGCGAGGGAAACAGGCGTGCGGGCGTTGTCACCGACACGGACAGCAGTGGCCACAAGGACACGGTGCGAGCACGACGCGCCGGAGGTCGGAGTCACCCCGGCGCCCTGTCATGGATCGCGTCAACACGCCGCCAAGCGAACCAGCAGCGGCGCTCGCCGTCAAACCGATTCCAGTCCGTGGATGCCGCCGCCTGACGGCGGGCATCCCCGTGACGGAACCCGGAAGGCAGCCTGGTCAGGACCACTCGTGCTTTTGCTGCCTCCCCAGCAGTTCGGCGCCGACGCGCGCCGGGTTCATCCCTTCGTGGCACACCCGGAACATCGCGTCCGTGATCGGCATGTCGACCCCGACCCCGCGAGCGAGTTCCCTGATGGACTGACACGACATGACGCCTTCGGCGACCTGACCGCCGACGGCCTGCTGGGCCATCGCGACCGTCTCGCCCCTGCCGAGCAGTTCGCCGAAGGTCCTGTTGCGAGACAGCGGTGACGCGCACGTCGCCACGAGGTCGCCGACCCCGGCCAGTCCGGCGAACGTCAACGGGTCGGCGCCGAGTTTGCTGCCGAGCCGCGCGGTTTCCGCGAGCCCGCGCGTGATCAGCGTCGCCATCGTGTTGGCACCGAAGCCGAGCCCAGCCGCCATGCCACAACTCAGCGCGATCACGTTCTTGCAAGCCCCGCCGAGCTCGCAGCCGACGACGTCGGTGTTGGTGTAGGGCCGGAAGTAGGAGTTGAAACTGGCCTGCTGCACCGCGACGGCCTTGTCGTGGTCCGCGCACGCGAACACCGCCGCCGCCGGCTGCTGTCGCGCGATCTCCTTGGCGAGATTGGGGCCGGACACCACGACGACGTCGTCGGATCGCACACCCGCGATCTCGCCGATGACCTCGCTCATGCGTTTGAGGGTGCCGAGTTCGACCCCTTTCGCGAGGCTCACCAGTATCGCCTCGCGCGGCAACAGCGAACGCCACGCGGTGAGGTTGGCCCGCAGGCTCTGACTCGGTACCGCGAGCACGACGGCCTGCGCGCCGTCCAGCGCGAGCGCCGCGTCGTCGGTCGCCGTGACCCGCCCGGGAAGAACGACTCCCGGCAGATAGCCGTTGTTGGTGTGCTCCTCACGGATTTCGGCCGCCACCTCGGGGCGGCGCGCCCACATCGTGACGTCCCTGCCCGCGTCGGCGAGCACCTTCGCGAATGTCGTGCCCCATGAACCGGCACCGAGCACCGTGACCGACTGCACAGTCATCTCAGGCGCCGTCTTCCTTTGCCTGCTCGGCTTTCTCGTCCTGGTCACCAGGTTCGGCCGGAGGGGCCGTCGCCGGTGGCTTCGACGGCGGCTGTTCGCCCCTGACCTCGGCCAGCAGCGCGAGGACTTCGGCCATCAGCAGATCGGTCACCTCGCGCAGAACGGCGGAGGTGGGCTCCTTGGCCCGGTAGGCAGAAAGATCGACGGGCTCGCCGACGGAATGCACGACCGTCTTGCGAGGGAAGGGCCGGAACTTCTTGGTGTAGCCGTTCCAAATTTTCTGGGTTCCCCACCGCGCGACGGGAATCACAGGCACGTCATTTTGCAGCGCCAGCCTCGCGACGCCGGTGTAGGAGCGTTTGAGCCAGCCGTCGGGGTCCTTGGTGATCGTCCCTTCCGGATAGATGAGGACGATCTTGCCATCGCTCAACGTGTCGTGCGCGGCCTTGAGGCTGTCCCCCGCCTCGGACGTACCCCGCGATACGGGAATACCTCCCGAACCGAGCAGGATCTTGCCGAACACGGGAATCTTGGTCAGGCTCTCCTTCGCCATGAACCGGGGCACCCTGCGATTGCGGTGGACGAACACGGCGTCCACGGCCGGATCGAGGTGCGAGACGTGGTTCATGACGAGCAGCGCCGGGCCCGTCGCCGGAATCCGTTCGGCCCCCCGGTAGTCGCTGCGACCCATCCAGGTCAACGGGTAGAACAGCACGGCGGCGGCCGCCACCCAGAAGCCGCCCTTCTCACGATCGGCCAACGTCGCTCCTTCCTCGAACCTGCCCACGATCCTCCCATAGGCACCGAACGCGCCGGTTTGCGTAAAGATGGGAACGTGGCTGTAGACCTCATCGTGCCGTTGAAGCCTCCGGTGGCCGGAAAATCCCGCCTTCGAGGCGCGCTCGGTCACGCCGCGAACGCGGAGCGCCACGCCGCGCTCGTCCTGGCGCTCGCCTCGGACACGTTGCTCGCCGCCACGGAAGCGGCAGGCGTGCGCAGGGTGCTCGTCGTCGGCAGCGATCCGAAACCGCTCGCCGAGTTGCGCGCGCTCGGCGTCGAGGTCGTCGGCGAGGACGAACCGGCAGCGGGCGGGGAAGGGAACGTCCGGGGAAACCCGGCGGACACGGGGCTGAACGCGGCGCTTCGGCTCGGTGAACGCCTGCTGCGCGCGGACGACCCCGGCGGCATCGTCGGCGCGTTACAGGCGGACCTTCCCGCGCTGAGGGCGAGCGAACTGTCGGCGGCGATCGAGGAAGCGGACGGCCGCAGGGCATTCACCGCCGACCGGCACGGAACCGGGACCACGCTTCTGCTCTCCTCGAACGGCGGAGCGCTCGATCCACGTTTCGGCGCGGGTTCGGCGGCCTCGCACGAGCGTTCCGGCGCGACTCCGCTCGGGCTGGCCGCGCCGTCGCTGCGCGGCGACGTCGACACCGCGGCGGATTTGGAGCACGCGCGGCTCATCGGGCTCGGCAAGCGCACGACGGCCGTGCTGGAAGCCGCTTACCTCTCACGGTAGGAACCCCCGCCACGGGCGACGATCTTCACCGGTTCGCCGGATCGGAAGGTGCACACGGTCGCCACAAGTGGGGAACAATGCACGAGTGAGCGACGACAAGAGTGGGGTAGCCCCCGGAACCTCGGCAGACGGTAGCCGGCGAGTCACCACCTCGCCGCCGCCGGTACCCACCGAGACCGACGGGAAACCGGCACCGCCGCCGACGTCGGTTCCCTCGGCGCCGCCCGCGGTGACCGGCGGCGAACAGGTTCCCGACGCGCTTCCCGACGACAGGTACTTCAACCGCGAGCTCTCCTGGCAGGACTTCAACGCCAGGGTGCTCGCGCTCGCCGAGGACGCCTCCCAGCCGCTGCTCGAACGGGCCAAGTTCCTCGCCATCTTCGCGTCCAATTTGGATGAGTTCTACATGGTCAGGGTCGCGGGACTGAAGCGAAGGGACGAGACCGGGCTCTCCGTGCGCAGCGCTGACGGGCTGACCCCGCGCGAACAGCTTTCCTACATCGCCAAACGCAACCAGGACCTGGTCGAACGGCACACCGCCGCCTTCGAGGAGCACGTGCGGCCCTCGCTCGCCGAGAAGGACATCAGGATCGTGCGCTGGTCCGATTTGGATGGCGCTGATCACACAAGGCTCTCGCAGTACTTCACCGAGCAGATCTTCCCCGTGCTCACCCCACTGGCCGTCGACCCCGCCCACCCGTTCCCCTACATCTCCGGTCTTTCGCTCAACCTCGCCGTGACGGTGCGCGATCCGGAGGGCGGCACCGAGCGGTTCGCGAGAGTCAAGGTGCCCAACAACGTTCCCCGGCTGGTCAGGATCGAACGCCAGCGGGACAGCCAGACCGCGACCTTCCTTCCGCTCGAAGAGCTCATCTCGGCGCACCTCGGCGAATTGTTCAGTGGCATGGAAGTCACCGAGTACCACGTGTTCCGGGTCACCCGTAACGCCGACTTCGAGGTCGAGGAAGACCGCGACGAGGATCTGTTGCAGGCGCTGGAACGAGAACTCGCGCAACGCAGGTTCGGTCCCCCGGTGCGGCTCGAAGTCGCGCACGACATGAGCGAGCACATGCTCGAACTGCTGCTCAGGGAACTGGAAGTCGATCCGAGGGATGTCGTCGAGGTTCCCGGTCTGCTCGATCTCACCTGTCTGATGCAGCTTCTGTCCGTCGATCGCAAGGAGCTGAAGGACCGCCCTTTCGTTCCCGCGACACATCCCGCGTTCGGTGAGAGAGAGACACCGAAGAGCGTCTTCTCGACCCTGCGCGACGGTGACGTGCTCGTCCACCATCCCTACGACTCGTTCTCCACGAGCGTGCAACGGTTCATCGAGCAGGCGGCCGCCGACGACAAAGTGCTCGCCATCAAGCAGACGCTGTACCGCACATCGGGTGATTCCCCGATCGTCGACGCGCTCATCGACGCGGCCGAGGCCGGCAAACAGGTCGTGGCGCTCGTGGAGATCAAGGCCCGCTTCGACGAACAGGCGAACATCACGTGGGCGCGCACGCTCGAACGCGCCGGCGTTCACGTCGTGTACGGCCTCGTCGGGCTCAAGACCCATTGCAAGGTCGCGCTCGTCGTCCGGCAGGAGGGCGGGACCATCCGCCGCTACTGCCACATCGGAACCGGCAACTACAACCCCAAGACGGCGCGGCTGTACGAAGATCTCGGCCTGCTGACGGCGGATCCGGCGATCGGAGCCGACCTCACCGACCTTTTCAACGTGCTCACCGGGTACTCGCGGCAGGCGACCTACCGCAACATCCTCACGTCACCGCACGGCATCCGGCGCGGCATCCTTTCCTACGTCGCCGACGAGATCGAACTGGCCAAGGCAGGCAAACCGGCCGGTGTGCGCATCAAATGCAACTCACTGGTGGACGAACAGGTCATCGACGGGCTGTACCGGGCATCGGCGGCCGGCGTCGAGGTCGACATCGTCGTGCGCGGCATCTGCGCGCTCAAACCGGGTGTGCCGGGGCTGAGCGACAACATCTCCGTGCGCTCGATACTCGGCCGCTTCCTGGAACACTCGCGGATCTTCCACTTCCGGGGAGCCGACGCCTACTGGATCGGCAGCGCGGACATGATGCACCGCAACCTCGATCGCCGCATCGAAGCAATGGTCCAGGTCAAGGATCCCAAGCTGGCCGCACAACTCGGTGAGGTGTTCGACTCGGCGCTCGATCCGCTGACCCGGTGCTGGGTGTTGAGCGCCACAGGCGAATGGATCCCCTTCCCCGCCGAAACCACACAGGTCCGGGACCACCAGATCGAACTGCTCCGCAAACACGGCGCGACGGGGTGAACGCGTGAGCGGCACGGAAAGGCCGGTCATCCGCGCGGCGGGTGCGGTGTTGTGGCGAAGGAACCCCGCCACGGAAAAGCTCGAAGTGGCCGTTGTTCATCGCAATCGATATGACGACTGGTCACTTCCCAAAGGAAAGCTCGATCAGGGCGAGACCGCTCCGGTCGCGGCCGTTAGGGAACTGGCCGAGGAAACCGGCTTCGATGCCGTTCTCGGCCGATTCCTCACCCGGGTCGAATACTCCGTCGGCGAGGCGGCGAAAACGGTCGACTACTTCTCGGCGCGGGCTCTCGGAGGGCTATTCGCCGCCAACGAGGAAGTCGACGAACTCCGCTGGTGCTCACCCGAACTGGCCGTCCCGATGGTCGGCTACGACGGGGACAGGGCGGTATTGCGGCAGTTCATGGCCCTGCCTGCCGATCTGACGACCGTATTGCTTGTCCGGCATGCCAAGGCCGGCAAGCGGGAGTCGTGGGCCGGTGCGGACGATCTGAGGCCCCTTTCCGAGGCGGGAAGGCGTCAGGCGGCGGCACTTCGAGTGCTGCTCGGCACGTTCGGCCCGGACCGGGTGTTCGCGGCGCCGAAGCTGCGTTGTGTTCAGACGGTGCTCGGCGTCGCCGACGATCTCGACAGGACAGTCACAACCGAGCCTGTCTTCGCCGAGGAGAGCTTCTCGTCCGCCCCCTCGGCCACGGTGGCCAGGTTGCTGCGGATCGCCGCTGAGGGAGGAACTCCGGTCGTGTGCAGCCAGGGCGGGGTCATCCCCGCCCTGGTACGGACGCTGGCCGAACGCGGTGGTGTCGGCGGTGTCGCGCTTCCCACGGGCGGAACCGGTTCCCTCGCGAGCAAGAAGGGCTCGTTGTGGCTGCTGTCCTTCGCGGCGGATGGGGACACCCCGAGCCTCGTGGCGGCGAGCTACCTGCCCAGCCCGTTGCCCGCTCCCTCGCCTTCGGTGCGCTGACGGCGCGCTCTCCCCTTGCCGGCCTGACTTTTCCCCGCCCCGCCGTCGCGCCGAGTGCCCGTGCGACATGGCCAATCCTTTGGCCACGCCGCGCGAACCCGACAACCCCCAGACATGCGGCAGGGCCCCACGTGGGATACGCGGGGCCCTGCCGAGAGGTAGCTGACCAGTAGGTCGCCTACTTCTTCTTCCTGGCAGCGGTGGTGGTCTTCTTGGCAGCGGCGGTGGTGGTCTTCTTCGCCGCGGCCTTCGGAGCCGCCTTCGTCGTCGCCTTGGTTGCCTTCGCCGTCGTCTTCTTCGCGGTCGACGCCTTCGCGGTCGTCGCCTTCGCAGTCGACTTCGGTGCCGCCTTGGTGGCGGTCTTGGCTGTGGTCTTGGCCGCGGTCCTCGACGCCGTCTTCGGAGCCGCCTTGGTGGCGGTACGGCTCGTGCTGCGAGCCGTCGTCGCGCGGGTACGGGTGGTCGTGCTGCGCGTCGCGGTCGGACGGCTGGCGGCCGCCCTCGTCGTCGTGCCGGTGCTCCTGGCGCTGCTGCTCGCGGTCGCCCGCTTGGCCGTGGTGGCCTTCGGCAGCTTCTTCGCACCGCTGACGACGTCCTTGAAGGTCGTGCCGGCACGGAAGGCCGGGACGTTGGTCTTCTTGACGCGCACGGTTTCGCCGGTCCGCGGGTTCCTCGCGGTACGGGCAGCGCGAGCGCGCTTCTCGAACACACCGAAGCCGGTGATGTTCACCTTCTCGCCCTTGTTCACCGTCCGGATGATGATGTCGACAAGGTTGTCGACAGCCTGCGACGCGACCTTCTTGTCGCCCAGGCGCTCGGAGAGCGCCTCGATCAGTTGGGCCTTGTTGGCCATTCCAGTCCTCCAAGAAGAACTACTTGTTACCCGGCCACACCGGCCGACATGCGCACACGGTATTACCAACGCAGCACAAATTCCAAACGGCACGCGGAATTTTTCCTTATCGGGTGCGCTGTTGTGTCCCCGATGACCCCGTTTGGGGGCCCTTCCGATGCCGTTCGGCGAGGTTTCCCAGACCGGCCTCCGAGCCGGGATTCCCTTTCTGAGCAGGGAATCCGCGGCTCAGGACGACGCTGAAGGGATGGTGAGCGGCTTCCAGGAAGGCCGTCGCGACTCGAACGAGGCGATCTCGTCGGCGTGTCGGAGTGTCAGGGCGATGTCGTCGAGTCCTTCGAGCAACCGCCAGCGGGTGTAGTCGTCGATCGAGAAGCTCGCCACGAAGTCCTTGGCTCGTACAGTCTTCTCGGCGAGGTCCACCGTGACCTCCGTGCCTGGCTCGGTTTCGAGCAGCTTCCACAGCAACTCGACGTCCGCCTGCTCGCACTGGGCGGCCAGCAGACCCTGTTTGCCGGAGTTGCCGCGGAAGATGTCGGCGAACCGGGACGAGATGACGACCCGGAAGCCGTAGTTCATGAGCGCCCACACGGCATGCTCACGCGAGGATCCCGTTCCGAAGTCGGGTCCCGCGACGAGCACACTGCCCGCCTTGAACGGCTCCTGGTTGAGCACGAAGTGCTCGTCACCGCGCCATGCGGCGAACAGCCCGTCCTCGAACCCGGTGCGGCTCACGCGCTTGAGGTAGACGGCCGGGATGATCTGGTCAGTGTCCACGTTGGACCTGCGCAGCGGCACTCCGATGCCGGTGTGCTTGGTGAAGGGTTCCATGTCGGATCGCTCCTGCTTCGGGTTGGTCAGGCGCGCGATGTGATCGGTCCGCGGCGGCTTGACCTGGGTTTGTACTGTCGAGAGGTGGACAGTCGCCTTACTGGCCGAGGTCTTCGGGCGACGACAGGGTTCCCCGCACGGCGGTCGCCGCGGCGACGAGCGGCGACACGAGATGCGTCCGCGCGCCCTTGCCCTGCCTTCCCTCGAAGTTACGGTTGGAGGTCGAGGCGCTGCGTTCCCCCGGCTTGAGCTGATCCGGGTTCATCCCGAGACACATCGAGCACCCCGCTTGCCGCCACTCGGCGCCCGCCGCGGTGAAAATCGTGTCGAGTCCCTCATCTTCGGCTGCCTTGCGCACCCGCATCGAACCGGGAACGACGAGCATCCGGACGCCTTCGGCGACCTTGCGGCCCTCCAGCACGCCCGCCGCGACCCTGAGGTCCTCGATCCGGCCGTTGGTGCACGAGCCGAGGAACACGGTGTCCACCGGTATCTCCCTCAGCGGAGTGCCCGGAACAAGATCCATATAGGACAGGGCCTTCTCTGCGGCCGTCCGCTCGTTCTCGTCGGCGATGCGCTCGGGGTCGGGAACGGACGAGCCGAGCGGAAGTCCCTGACCAGGGTTGGTACCCCAGGTCACATACGGAGTCAGCTCATCGGCGTCGATCGTGACCTCAGCGTCGAAAACGGCGCCGTCGTCCGTGCGCAGCTCGCGCCATTCAGCGAGTGCCGCCTCCCAGTCCGCGCCGCGCGGAGCGTGCGGACGGTCCTTGAGGAAGGCGAACGTCGTCTCGTCGGGGGCGATCATGCCCGCGCGCGCGCCTGCCTCGATGGACATGTTGCAGATGGTCATCCGCGATTCCATCGACAGCGCGCTGATCGCACTGCCCCGGTATTCGAGTACGTAGCCCTGTCCTCCGCCGGTGCCGATCCTGGCGATGACGGCGAGGATGACGTCCTTGGCCGTCACTCCGGGACGCAGCGTCCCCTCGACGTTGACGGCCATGGTCTTGAAGGGACGCAGCGGAAGCGTCTGGGTCGCGAGGACGTGCTCGACTTCCGAGGTGCCGATACCGAAGGCCATCGCGCCGAAAGCGCCGTGGGTGGAGGTGTGGCTGTCGCCGCACACCACGGTGGTTCCCGGCTGGGTCAGGCCGAGCTGCGGGCCGATGACGTGCACGATGCCCTGTTCGATGTCGCCCATGGGGTGGAGCCGGACTCCGAACTCCTTGCAGTTCCGGCGAAGCGTGTCCACCTGCGTCCGCGAGACGGGATCGGCGATGGGAAGCTCGATGTCGACCGTAGGGACGTTGTGGTCCTCGGTGGCGATGGTGAGATCCGGCCTGCGCACCGGCCTTCCGGCGAGCCTCAGCCCGTCGAACGCTTGCGGGCTGGTGACTTCGTGCACGAGGTGCAGGTCGATGTAGAGCAGATCCGGTTCTGCGCCTTCACCTCGGCGCACAACGTGCGCGTCCCACACTTTTTCGGCGAGTGTGCGGCCCCGTTCTTCGGCCATCAGGGCTCCTCCATGAGCGTTGAAACAGGGAGTTGCGGAAGTCGGCTCCCACAATCTGGACTTCCCAAACTCCGAGAATATAGTATCGCTTTGTGGGACAGCATAACCCTGAAAACCAGCAGAGCGGTATCGGCGTCCTGGACAAAGCCGTTGCCGTACTGCATGCCGTCGCCGAAGAACCGTGCGGGCTCGCCGAATTGTGCGCGCGCACAGGACTTCCGAGAGCGACGGCGCACCGCCTCGCGGTCGGACTCGAAGTACACCGGTTACTGCGCAGAGGCCCCGACGGCCGCTGGCGTCCCGGTGCCGCGCTCGGGGAACTCGCGGGAGGAACGACGGACCCGTTGCTGGACGCGGCGAGCATCATCTTGCCGAAACTGCGCGACATCACCGGCGAGAGCGTGCAGCTCTACCGCAGGGACGGCGTACAGCGGGTGTGCGTGTCGACGGCCGAACCGCCGAGTGGCTTGCGCGACACCGTTCCCGTCGGCACGCGACTGTCGATGACGGCCGGGTCGGGCGCGAAGGTACTGGTGGCATGGGCGGATTCGCACACCCAGCGCACCGTGCTCGCCGACGCCGTCTACGGCGAGCGCACGCTGTTGGAGGTCAGGCGAAGGGGCTGGGCCCAGAGCGTCGCGGAGCGGGAGCCGGGAGTGGCGAGCGTTTCCGCCCCGGTCAGGGATTCCTCTGGCACGGTCATCGCGGCCGTTTCGGTTTCCGGTCCCGTCGAACGCATCGGGCGCAAGCCGGGTGCGCGGTGGGCGGCCGATCTACTCGCCGCCGCCGACGCGTTGCAGGAACGGCTCTAGACCAAGGGACGCCTCGCGGTCCCGCCGCCCGCTGTCCGGGGCAGCGGCGGGCGAACGCTCCCAGGAAGAAATCCAGCCCCGCCAGCAACAGCAGGAACAACTCTCACAGTCCGTGCCGGACGACCGCTCCCCCGACTCGGCTCAGTCCGACGGCGACCGCGGTCGCCTGATCGCGGTCGCCACCGAAGGCCGCCTCGACGACGGCGGGAACCGTTGCGGCGGCGCGACAACGCGCTGCCACGTTCGCACGAGCATGTCGGCGGTGAAACCCGCGGCACCCGCCGATCGATCCCACGCTGACCACGGTCGTCCGGCCGTCCCGCTGAAGTGGACGGTCGACCGTGGCCATGTCGGCGGTGACATGACGGCAGTGACCGTGACGGCGGTGACCTGCCGACCGTGACGTGGCGCACCACGCCGTCTCCTCGGGGCTCGAAGGACTTGGGCTCCTGGCTTGGGTTTCCGGGCTCCGGGGTTTCCGGCGGTCCCGGTAACGCCCCTTCGACCGGCAAACCGTCGGTCCACAGCCGACGAAGGAGCCACGCCGCACACCTTCAGGCCGAACGCGCTCGCTGCAAGCGGGCGACGTGTCTCGCGCGGGGCAACGAGACGACGGCGCCGGTGTCCGGCTCCTCCTGAGACGGCGGCGCTGGTGTCCGGCTCCTCTGCCCTGTGCTGTTCCCGATACCCGCCGCCATCGGCGACCGCTACGCCGACGCGAGGTAGCCGGCGGCGCCGCGGCTCCGTGCCGCACTACTTCGCGCCGCGGCGGTTCCGGTGCTCGAACGCGGATCTCACTGGCCTGAGTGCGGATCTCGACGGCCCGAGTGCGGATCTCGCTGGCCTGAGCGGGGGACTCGCGGACATTGAGCGGGCAACAAAAAGGCCCTTATCCGCTTTCGCGGATAAGGGCCTTACTCTTTCGAGTACCCCCGATGGGATTCGAACCCACGCTACCGGCGTGAGAGGCCGGCGTCCTAGGCCGCTAGACGACGGGGGCTTGTTCTTCTGTGCTGGAGAGAAACTTACCAGAGCGGGTTTTTCACTCCACCGCTGGGGTACCAGGACTCGAACCTAGACTAACTGAACCAGAATCAGTCGTGCTGCCAATTACACCATACCCCAAAGAGGTGCCTCACCTGAGCAAGCTCGGGCTCAGCACCACTGGAAAGAAATACTAGACCACGCCCTGAACAGGGCGACAACCGGGCCTGCCGGTCAACGTTGAGCGGGTACGCCGACCCTGACGAACTCGGACACCAGCAACTCGGGAAGCTCGTCGAGACCGGCGAGAACGTGAATTCCGGCGGGCGGATCGATGTCGGCCGAGCCGGAAGGGTCCCTGTCCAGCCACACGCCCGCCAGCCCCGCGTCGCGCGCTCCGATCGCGTCCGTGCCGAGCTTGTCGCCGACGTGGACGGCCTCGGCGGGATCACAGCCGAGCTTGAAACAGACCGAGTGGAACATCACGGGATCGGGCTTGGCGACCCCCATCTCGCCCGCGATCGCGACGTGGTCGAAGAATCTGGCGAGGCCGAGGTTGGCGAGCTTCTCTCGCTGGTGCGCGCCGGAGGCGTTGGTCACGGCGGCGAGGCGCACCCCCGCCGCGATCAGCCAGTCGAGGCAGGGCAGCACGTCGTCGAACAGCCGCAGATACCGGCGCAGCCTGTCCTTGCGCTGTACCTCGAATTCCGCGATGTCGGGATGCGCCGCGATCACACCGAGTTCGGTGAGGAACGCCTCGGTGCGCCGGACATGCATGTCGGCGTAGTCGAGCCCGCCCGCGACGACCCTCGCGACATGTTCATCGGTGATCCGCTCCCAGAGCGGCCACATGTCGGTGCGGCCGATCAAGGCCGCGAGCGATCTTCGGCTCGCGGCGGAAAAGTCGATCAACGTGTCGTCGATGTCGAGACAGACGAGCCGGAGTTCGGGCGGCACCCATGGTGGGGAAGCCGCGTTGTCAGAAACAGTTTGCGATGCCGTCGGGGAGCCGAACGCAAAAGCCACCAAGCGAGGCTAGGTCAGTTTGGCCGCCGCCGACTCGTCTGACAAGGTGATAAAGGGCTGTCTGTTTCGGTCCAGCCTTTCTACGGTCAGTTGCGCGGAAGCGCGCGCCGCAACCGGCCGAGTGAAATCTCACGCCCCAAAAGCTCCATCGATTCGTAAAGCGGCGGTGACACCGTACGCCCGGTCACCGCGACCCGAATCGGCGCGAAAGCCTTACGTGGCTTGAGTCCCAACCCGTCGACGAGTGCGTTTTTCAATGCCTGCTCGATCTCGCCCGCCCTCCAGGAGCCCGTTGCCTCCAGCGCCTCGATGGCCGCGCGCAGCACGGGCTCCGAGACAGGGCCGAGGTTCTTGGTCGCGGCGGCTTCCTCCGGCGCGAAACTCTCCTCGTCGGCAAAGAGGAACCGCAGCAGATCGACCGCTTCGGACAGTACGGTCACGCGCTCCTGGACCAGCGGCGCGATGGCCCGCAACGTCTCCAGCTGTGCGGCGGAAGGCGAGGCGGGAAGCACGCCGCCACCGACGAGATAGGGCAGCACCCGTTCGGTGAAGTCGCCGATGTCGAGCGCCCTCACGTGCACACCGTTGATGGCTTCGGCCTTTTTCACGTCGAACCGCGCGGGGTTGGCACTCACCTTGGTGATCTCGAACGCCTCGACCAGCTCGTCGACGGTGAAAATGTCGCGGTCGTCGGCGATCGACCAGCCGAGCAGCGCAAGGTAGTTGAGCAGGCCCTCTTTGATGAACCCTCGGTCGCGGTAGTTGAAAAGGTTCGACGTCGGGTCGCGTTTGGACAGTTTCTTGTTGCCCTCACCCATCACATAGGGGAGGTGTCCGAACTCGGGGATGAACTCGGCGACACCGACCCTGGTGAGCGCCTCGTAAAGAGCGAGCTGCCGGGGAGTCGACGGCAGCAGGTCCTCTCCACGCAGTACGTGCGTAATGCGCATGAGCGCGTCGTCGACCGGATTGGTCAGCGTGTAGAGCGGCTGACCGTTGGCGCGCACGAGGACGGGGTCGGGAATAGTGCCCGCCTTGAACGAGATCTCACCGCGCACGAGGTCGTTCCACGTGAGGTCGTGGTCAGGCATCCGCAGCCGCAGCACCGGCGAGCGGCCCTCGGCGACGAAGGCGGCCCGCTGCTCGTCGGTGAGTTCCCTGTCGAAGTTGTCGTAGCCCAGCTTGGGGTCCTGCCCCGCGGCCACGCGCCGCTGCTCGACCTCTTCGTTGGTCGAGTACGCCTCGTACAACTCCCCCGCTTCGAGCAGCTTCCTCGCGACGTCCGAGTAGACCTCGCCACGCTCGCTCTGCCGGTAGGGGCCGTACTGACCGCCGACCTCGGGGCCCTCGTCCCAGTCGAGTCCCAGCCAGCGCAGCGCCTCCAGCAGCGCCTCGTAGGACTCGGCCGAGTCGCGCGCCGCGTCGGTGTCCTCGATGCGGAACACGAGCGAGCCACCGTGGTGGCGGGCGAAGGCCCAGTTGAACAACGCCGTGCGGATCAACCCGACGTGCGGGGTTCCGGTGGGCGATGGACAGAAGCGAGCGCGGACGGCCTTGTTCTCAGTCATAGCCCATCCAGCCTATCGCCCTTGACGGGCACGGGTTTTCGGTGCATGGTGAATTTATTCAACAAGTGATGAATAGAGGTGCTGATCATGTCGGAACATCCGGCCACGACCGGCAAGGAGGCCACGACCTGCGCGATCATCGGCGCCGGTCCGGCTGGCATGGTGCTGGGACTGCTGCTCGCCCGCGCCGGCGTCGAGGTGACGGTGCTGGAGAAGCACGGCGACTTCCTCCGCGACTTCCGCGGCGACACCGTGCACCCCTCGACGCTGCGATTGCTCGACGAACTCGGTCTCGGCGAGCAGTTCGCCGCGCTTCCGCAGAGCAAGCTGGAGGAGATCGCCTTCCCCGACGGCGACGAAGGGCTCGTGGTGGTCGGGGATCTGCGCAGGCTCAACGTGCGCCACCCCTACATCGCCATCACCCCGCAATGGGACCTGCTGAACCTGCTCGCCGAAGCCGCCGAGAAGGAACCGACCTTCACGCTGCGCAGGAACACCGAGGTGACCGGGCTGATCGAGCAGAACGGCGTGGTCGAGGGTGTGCGCTACCGCGAGCGGCAAGGCGGCACCGGTGAACTGCGCGCCGACCTCACGGTGGCCTGCGACGGACGGTGGTCGATCGCGAGGCGGCAGGCCGGTCTGCGGCCGAAGGAACTTCCGGTGCCGATCGACGCGTGGTGGTTCAAGCTGCCGCAGCACGAAGGCGAGGAAAGCGCCTCACTCACGCCCACCGCGAGGGACGGCAGGTTCGCCATCGTGATCCCGCGCTCCGGCTACTACCAGATCGCCTACATCGCCAAGAAGGGAATCGACGCGAGCCTGCGGGCACGCGGGATCGAGCATTTCCGAGAGGAGGTGGCGGCCGTGCGCCCCGAATTGGCCGACCGGGTCGACCGGCTCGGTTCGATGGACGACGTGAAGCACCTCGACGTCAGGGTGAACCGGCTGAACCGCTGGCACACCGAGGGGTTGCTGTGCATCGGGGACGCCGCGCACGCCATGTCGCCGATCGGCGGAGTGGGGATCAACCTCGCCGTACAGGACGCCGTCGCCACGGCGACCGTACTGGCGGCGCCACTGCGCAAGGGCGAGGTGACCAGCTCACGCCTGGCGAAGGTCCGCAGGCGCAGGCTGCTGCCGACCATCGCGGTTCAGGCACTGCAACAACTGCTGCACAAGGGGGTCGCCGAGCCCATCGTCGAGGGCAGGCGGACCGGACCGCCGAAACCGGTGATCAAGCTGATGCGCCGGTTCCCCAAGCTGTCGTTCATCCCCGCCTACCTGATCGGCATCGGGCTCCGCCCCGAGCACGCCCCCGCTTTTGCCAGGCGTGTTTCATAGGCTTGGAGTGGGCAAGCCCTAGGCGTCCTGAACGGGATTCGTGAGCGTGCCGATGCCCTCGATGGTGATGGACACCTGCTGGCCGTTCTCGACCGGGCCGACGCCTTCCGGTGTCCCGGTGAGAATGACGTCGCCGGGCAGCAGGGTCATGACACCGGAGACGAACTCGACCAGCTCGGGGATCTTGTGCACCAGCGCCGAGGTGCGGGCGTCCTGTTTGACCTCGCCGTCCACCTCGGACCGCAGGGCCAAGTCGCTCGCGTCGAGCGACGTCTCGATCCAGGGGCCGAGCGGGCAGAACGTGTCGAACCCCTTGGCCCTGCCCCACTGGCCGTCGGAACGCTGGAGGTCACGGGCGCTCACGTCGTTGCCGACGGTGTAGCCCAGTATCGCGGCACCGGCCCTCGCGGCGGGAACGTTGCGAACGGGCTGCCCGATCACGACGGCGAGCTCACCCTCGAAGTCCACTTGGGATGACGCTCGCGGGCGCTTGATGGCCACGTTCGGGCCGATCACGCTCGTCGACGGCTTGAGGAAGATCATCGGTTCCTTCGGAACCTCGTTGCCGAACTCCTGCGCGTGAGCGGCATAGTTGCGGCCGACCGCGACGACCTTCGACGGCAGGATCGGCGCGAGCACCCTCACGTCGGCGAGCGGCCACCGTCGTCCCGTGAACGTCGGGTTGCCGAACGGGTGGTCGGCGATCTCCAGCACTACCGCGTCGGCGCCATCTCCTTCGACGGAGACGAACGCGACGCCCTCAGGATGAGCAATTCGACCAAGACGCACGTACCGAGTCTACGTGCGTCGCGCGGTGGCTCACCCAGGGCGGTACTGGCGGCGCTCCGTCCAACCAGGACAGGCATCGTCGCGCACTCGTTGTGCACCCAAGGTACTTGTCCCGCAACGAATCCACCGCGAACGACAACGGGCCCCTCGCGAACGCGAGAGGCCCGGGTGCTGTCCCGTGGTCACTTTCGGTCGTTGCCACGGACCGAAAGTGACCACGGGGAGGATCAGCTCGCCTGCCGGGTGTTCGAGGAGACCAGCGCGGCGAGCCGGTCGCCGATCGCCTGCGTGCTGCCGGGCGACGCCTGGTCGCGGGTGGCCAGGTCGAAGGCGACCGAAGCCTCGATGCGCCGTGCCGCTTCCTTCTGGCCGAGGTGATCGAGCAGCAGGGACACCGACAGCGCGGCCGCCGTGGGGTCGGCGAGGCTCTGGCCCGCGATGTCCGGCGCGCTACCGTGCACCGGCTCGAACATGCTCGGGTTGCGCTTGGTGATGTCGAGGTTGCCGCTCGCGGCGAGCCCGATGCCACCGGTGACGGCGGCGGCAAGGTCGGTGATGATGTCGCCGAAGAGGTTGTCGGTCACGATGACGTCGAACCGGCTCGGATCGGTCACGAGGTGGATGGTCGCCGCGTCGACGTGCGAGTACGCCACGGTCACGTCGGGGTGCTCAAGCGACTCCTCCTCGACGATGCGCGACCACAACGAACCGGCGTGTTCGAGCACGTTGGTCTTGTGCACGAGGGTGAGGTGCTTGCGGGGCCGCTCCTGCGCGCGCTGGAACGCGTCGGCGACGACCCGCCGGATCCCGAAAGCGGTGTTGACGCTGACCTCGGTCGCGATCTCGTGCTCGGTGTCCTTGCGCAGCAGGCCACCGTTGCCGGCGTAAGGGCCTTCCGTGCCCTCCCTGACCACGACCATGTCGATCTCGCCGGGATCGGCGAGCGGCCCCCGCACGCCGGGGTAGAGCCTGGCGGGCCGGAGGTTGACGTGGTGGTCCAGCTCGAAACGCAGGCGCAGCAGCAATCCCCTTTCGAGAATGCCGCTCGGCACGCTCGGGTCGCCGACGGCGCCGAGCAGGATCGCGTCGTGCTGCCGGAGCTCACCGAGCACCGACTCGGGAAGCAGTTCTCCGGTGGAGTGCCAACGGGTGGCACCGAGGTCGTAGTTGGTGGTCTCGGCGCCAGGCACGACCTCGGTCAGTACCTTCAATGCCTCGGTGACCACCTCGGGCCCGATCCCGTCACCTGGGATCACAGCGAGCCGCATCCACACACCTCCGTCAGTCGGGTCACCGGGGTCCCGGATGCCCCATTCGCGATCGAACTCCAGCGACGGCAGGTTACCGGCAGTCGACAATTGTTCGAAGCCCTACCACCCTTACGCCGCAGCGCCCTCCACAGGGAGCCACCCGATGGTGGCATTGCGCTACGTAAATGATCATCAAAGGTTCGGTGTCGGCCTCTGGCCCGCGACGTGGAGCCGGACGACCGAGGACCGGTCTCCCGAGGCGTTGTGGTGGTTGAGCGCCAGCAGTCCGAGCACCTGTTCGCCGGGATCGGCCGCCGGATCGCGGTCGACGACGAGCGCCGTGCCCGGCCTCGCGAAGTAGGACAGCGCGGGGTCTCCCCCGCCTCGCACGGTGTAGGCGGGCGCGAGCGGATCGAACGTCAGCGGGTCCGAGACACCGTCCACGTCGCCCGTGGCAGGAGAGCCGTAGTACCCGGCGACGCCGACCGTGTAGGTGATCTTGTGGGAGTCGGCTTCCGGATCGATGCCAAGCGCGGAAAGTCTCACCGGCAACGCGATGACGTTGGTGTCGAAGACATTCGTGTCGACGTCACCGAGCTGTCCGTTCACCGCCTGGATGTCCACGGAGGGGAATTCCGGTTCGTTGAGGGAAACGGTGTTGACCAGCAGCACGTCGCTCGACACGGCCTTCGTCACGTACAACTCGAAGTCCGGCCGTCCGTCGCCGGTGGTGTCGATGTCGATGTAGGGCACCGTGTTGCTGCCGATGTTGGCCCAGTCGTCCCAGGTGACGAGCCCGAAGGCGAGCAGAGCGTCGTCGGGGTTGCCCTGCTCGGCCGCCAGCGGCGCCGTCGAGGTGGCCCCGACGTACCGGAGATCGCCGCCCCTGGCCGTGCCGTTGACCGCGCACTCCTCGCTCCCGCCATCGGCGCAATCCGGCAGCCTCGGCGAGGTCGCCTGAAGCTGGAAGAGACTGATCAGCGACTGGTACGCCTCGCTGTCCTCACCCTGGTCCACACCCCTTCCGCCGAGGTTGAGCACGCTCTGGCTCGCCTTGCGGGGGAAGTTCACCTGCTTCGGAACGAAGATGTCGGCGACCGGCTTCGCCGCCGTGTAGACCGGAACCCGCAGCGGCACCGCGGTGCCGCTGCGCGGGGTGAACACGATCCGGCCCGAGGCGTCGGCGAGGAACTGCCTCGCCAGACCGGCCTGCTCCGTCTCCATCGTCGGGTCGATGGTCTTGCGCAGCGCCGAGGGGTCCACGTGCACGGTGACGCCGACCGTCGCCACTCCGCGCGGGCTCAATCGCACCGAGCTCTTCGAGACCTCGTAGCGCACACCAGGCTGCTGGGTCACGCCCTCGTAGCCGACGCCGAGGTCCACGACGTTCGTGCCCTTGTTGACCACCTTCACGGTCTTGGTGACCGAGGTGCGCTTGGCTGCCTCGATCGTCCCGAACGTCACGCTCACCGAGCCCGGGTCGTCCTTCACGTAGGCAAGCACGCTGTTGTCGAGCGCCGCCTTGGCGTCGAGCCTTCCCGCGCCGACCCGTTGCGGCGCGAAGGTTCCGCTGTCGTCGCTCACGTCGTGGCCTGCCGTGTTGACGACGGCGGCCTTGACCTCCTCGACCGTCCAGTCCGGGTGTGCCTGCCTGATCAGCGCGGCGACGCCGGAGGTGTGCGGTGCCGCCATCGACGTTCCTGACAACACCGTGCGGTCGTTGCCGCTGCCCGCGAAAGCCGAGGCGATGGTGTCGCCTGGCGCGGCGACATCCGGCTTCACCGAAGGCCCGCGAACACCTCGCGACGTGAAGACACTCGGTGTGTCCACTATGGATTGATCCTCGGTGTGCAGGCTAGCCCTCGCGGCGCCGGACATGCGCACCTCAAGCGTTCCCGCTTCCAGCGAGGACCGCACCGCCTCGGTCGCCGACCCGGTGAACTGGAACACCGGGATGCCCTCGTTACCGGCGAGACCGGCCGCGAAATGCTCCACAGTGGACGAGAACAGCGCACCGGCCGCCCCCGCGTCCTGCGCGTTCTGCGCCCTCGCGAACGAACCGCACGCCCGGGTGGCGTCGTCGTCGTCCCATTCCAGCCACACGAACTTGTCCGCGACGGCAGCGGCGTCCTCGGCCGAGTACGGCTCGCAGCCGTCGGCGTTGCCTGCCGAAAGCGCGACCACCGCCCTCGTGAGATCGAGTTCGTCGTAGCCCGCGTAGTCCTGGCTGTACTGGCCGCCGTAACGGCCCGTCGTACCGGGAGGCGCGGTGACGTCGACGGCGTCGCGCAGGATCGAGGCGTCCCTCGTGCTGGCCACGGTCAGCGCCTCGGGGGTGTTGCCCGGCGAGCCGCCGATGTCGTAGAGGTCGCCGCCGTTGCCGCCGGAGAACACGGGAAGCACGTTGTTGGCCGCGAGCTTGCGCACGAACAGTGAATCGGGGTCGTCGGGTGCGCCGTAGTCACTGCCGAGCGAAAGGTTGACGAGGTCGAGGCGATCGGAGAAATCACCGTCGCCGTCCGGATCCAGCGCCCAGTCCATCGCCTGTGCCGTGACGTTGGTCGAACCGGTGCAGCCGAAGACCTTGATGGCGTACAACTGCGCCTTCGGTGCCGTACCAGGACCGATGCGCATCTCGTCGACCCGCTCCGGCGTCAGCGAGGCGTAGTCACCGGTGAACGTGCTGCCGTCGGCCTCGACACCGAAGCCGCCCGCCGTTCCGGCGACGTGGGTCCCGTGGTTGCCGCACGCGAGCGGGTTGGGGTCCGGCGCGGGGCTGCCGGAACCGTCGTACTCGTCACCGACGAGGTCGGTTCCGCCGACCACCTTGGCCGTCGGGAAATAGGACGCCTCGACGACCGTCGGGTCGATGGACTCGTAGGCCTCCTTCGTACCGGGACCACCGAAGTCGGCATGCGTGTAGTCGATGCCGTCGTCGATGATGCCGATGCGCACACCGTCGCCGAACCGTCCGGTCTGCTGCCACGCGGTGAGGGTGTCGGTGAGCTGAACCGCGCTCGTGTTCGTCCTCGTCTTCGGCACGACCGGGCGCACGGACAGCACGTCGTCGCGCTCCGCGATACCGGCGAGAGCGGCCGCGTCCGCCGTCACGATCGCACCCGCGACGGCGTTGGTGGTGCGCGCGAGAACCGTCGTGTTCGAGTCGAGCGTGCGCAGAACCCCGACGACACTGTCCACAGTGTCCTCGACGACCTGCCTCGCCTCGACGGCCGCTTCCCGCGCGACCTCCAGCCCCTGTGGGCGGACTTCGTTGAACGCGTCGACGGCCGGCGTGCGATCCAGTTGCACGAACGCCGTCGTGCTGCCTTCGGCCCCGGCCAGCCGTGGCGAGAGCTTTCCAGCCACCTTGGCGGGATCGACCGAAGCGGGGTCGAGCCCCCGCGCGGGTGGTGGCTCATCCTGAGCCGAGGCGACCCCGGTGACGGATCCGGCCAGTACAACGGTCATTGCCGCGGCAACCGACCGCGCCACCCATCGATTCATCGACATGCCCTCGCTGCGGCGTCAAGGAACAACCTCGGTCGGTGATCACCTAACCGCAGCGAGTGCAGCCGAAGGGAGTCTCGTTATGCGAATGTGATGGCGCGGATCTTCCGCGCGCCGACGGTTGCGCCGATCGGCTCAAGGAGCTGGTTGTCGACGGCCCTGTCGACGCGCAGCAGCATCACCGCGTCGGAACGATCGGTGGTCTGGCTGATCTGCGCGGCCTCGATGTTGATGCCCGCCTCGCCGAGCAACGTGCCGACCCTGCCCATGATGCCTGGCCGGTCAGGGTATTCGAGCAGCAGCATGTTGCCCTCGGCCCTGATGTCGAAGTGCCTGCCGTTGACCTCGATCAGCTTCTGGATCTCTTCCTTGCCGGACACGGCACCCGAAACGGAGTTGACCGTTCCGTCCGCGTACACCGCGCGCACCGTGAGCTGGCTGCGGTAGTTGGGGCTTTCCGGCTCGGTCGTCACCTGCACCTGCACACCCAGCTCCTCGGCGAGCCTCGGCGCGTTGACGAAGGTGACCTGGTTCTCGACGACGCTGGAGAACACGCCACGAAGGGCCGCGAGCTGCAACACGCTCACGTCCTCACCGGAAAGCTCACCGCTGGCCACGACGGCGACCGACGACGGAGCCTGCGTGCTGAACGCCGACAGCACGGTTCCCAGCTTGTGAGCGAGCGGAAGGTAGGGGCGCACCTCGTCGCCAACGGTGCCGCCGCCGGCGACGTTGACCGCGTCCGGCACGAAATCGCCCCGCAGCGCGAGCAGGACCGACTTCGCGACATCGGTTCCCGCCCTGTCCTGCGCCTCGGCGGTCGAGGCACCCAGGTGCGGGGTCACGACCACGTTCGGCAGGCCGAACAGCGGGCTCTCCGTCGTCGGCTCGCTCGCGAACACGTCGACACCCGCACCGCCGACCTGTCCTTCGCGCACCGCGTTCGCCAGCGCGTCCTCGTCGAGGAGGCCGCCCCTGGCCGCGTTGACGATGATGACGCCCTTCTTGGTCTTGGCCAGCGCCGCCGCGTCGATGAGCCCCTTGGTCTCCGGCGTCTTCGGCAGGTGGATGGAGATCGCGTCGGCCCGCTCAAGCAGCTCGTCGAGCGACACCAGCTCGACACCGAGCTGCGCCGCGCGCGCCGGCGAGGTGTAGGGGTCGTAGGCGATGATCTTGGTCTCGAAGGCGGCGAGCCGCTGCGCGACGAGCTGGCCGATCTTGCCGAAGCCGACGAGGCCGACCGTCTTGCCGTTGAGTTCGACACCGGTGTAGGCGCTGCGCTTCCACTCACCGGCACGCAGGCTCTGATCCGCGGCGGGCACTCGCCTCGCGACGGAGAGCAACAACGCGACGGCGTGCTCGGCGGCGGACACGATGTTGGAGGTCGGCGCGTTGACGACCAGCACGCCCCGCTCCGTCGCCGCGGGAACCTCGACGTTGTCGAGGCCGACACCCGCCCTCGCGACGACCTTGAGCCTGCCGCTGGCTCCGAGCACCTCGGCGTCGACCTTGGTCGCGGACCGAACGAGCAGCGCGTCCGCGTTCTTCACCGCGTCCAGCAGTGCGGGACGGTCGGTTCCGTCCACGTGCCGGACCTCGACCTCGTCCCCGAACACACTCACCGCGGAAGGTGCGAGCTTCTCGGCGATGAGCACGACGGGCTGGCTGGCAATGGTCACGATGCGCCTTTCGTAAGCGTTGGGATCGGTTTCGCAGACGCGCTCGACGGGTCACGACGCTGTGCCCTGAGGTGCCCGGTAGAGCCCTGGGCGCCTCGCAGTCTAACGCCCAGCTGGAACACGACCGCAATGCAGGCCACACGAATCAACGGCCGAGAACGCCGGAATCCGCGCCGGGACAGCGGGATCCGCGCCAGGAGCCACGAGACCCGCACTCGCGCCGACCAGCACGGACCCACGTTCCGGCTACTCGAACGCCATCCTGGTCACCGCACCGGCTCGACGGCCCCCTATTCACCGAGACATTCCCAGAGAATGAGAGCCGTCGCCGACGGGACGGCACATTTCGGCGGAAGCGAATCAACCGGGCGGATTCGCGGACCTCAGCCGATGGCCAACACGGAGGGACACGGGCGCGCTGTCGTGCCAGAGCAGCAGGGGACAACGGTGTCAACGCCGGAGTTTTCACCGCGCGGGCAATGAATCGGCGGGGACGCGCAAGGACTTCCCTGCCCCGAGGCGTCACGCCTCGCACCGGACCCGTGACGCCGCCGGGAAGGCCGTGACTATCCGGCGTTCTCCCTGTCGAACTGCCCTTCTCTCGCTCCAGCGAGGAATGCGTCCCATTCGGACGGAGTGAAAACCAGGACAGGGCTTTCCTGGCTGCTTGCCTGACGCATCGCTACATAGGTGACACCGTCGGTGTGCGGAACGAACGACAGTTCGAGCACCCGGTCCTCCGAGGAGGGGACGGTGTGCCACTCCGCTTCGCCGAAGTCCAGCTCGGCTCTGAGATCGACCTTGTCGTCGACGGAGCCAATAGCGTCAATGGCATCAATGGCATCGATGCCGTCGGCGGCGACCAAATCCAGGTCGGCGTCGAGTGCGGCGAACTCCGCCGCGACGGTGGAGTCGCCGAGGTCGTTCTCGACGACTGAAGAAAGCTCCCTCATGGACCGCCACCGTATGCCACAACCGAAAAGGCCCCCAAAGCCGCCTTCCCCGCCGGGAGGGCGGGAAAAGCGGCCCCGGGGGCCGTGAAAATGCTTCGCGTCAGGCGGTTTCGGTGATCGGACGGTCCACCCAGGACATGAGTCCGCGGAGCTTACGGCCGGTCTCCTCGATCGGGTGTTGTTCGCCGGCTTCCTGCAGCTTACGGAAGTTCGGGCGGTCCGCTTCGTCCTCGGCGACCCACTCCCTGGCGAAGGTGCCGTCCTGGATTTCGGCGAGGATCGCCTTCATGTTTTCCTTGACCTCAGGGGTGATGACCCTGGGGCCGCGGGTGAGGTCGCCGTACTCCGCGGTGTCGGAGATGGAATACCTCATCCGGGCGATACCGCCCTCATACATGAGGTCCACGATGAGCTTGAGCTCGTGGAGCACCTCGAAGTAGGCGATCTCCGGCGCGTACCCGGCCTCGGTGAGTACCTCGAAGCCGGTCTGCACGAGCGCGGAAGCACCACCGCAGAGAACGGACTGTTCACCGAAAAGGTCGGTTTCCGTCTCTTCCTTGAACGTGGTCTTGATCACGCCCGCCCTCGCGCCGCCGATGGCCGCCGCGTAGGCGAGTGCGATCGCCTGCGCGTTGCCGCTCGGGTCCTGCTCGATGGCGATGAGGCAGGGCACGCCCTTGCCGTCGACGAACTGCCTGCGCACCAGGTGGCCGGGTCCCTTGGGGGCGACCATCGCGACGTCCACATTGGCCGGCGGCTTGATCAGGTCGTAACGGATGTTGAAGCCGTGCCCGAAGAACAGTGCGTCACCCGCGTTGAGGTTGGGCTCGATGTCCTCGGTGTAGATGGCGCGCTGCTTCGTGTCCGGCGCGAGCACCATGATCAGGTCGGCTTCCTTGGAAGCCTCGGCGGGGGACAGCACGCGCAGCCCCTCGTCCTCGGCCTTCGCCCGCGACTTCGACCCCTCAGGCAGGCCGATGCGCACATCGACTCCGGAGTCACGCAGGCTCAGCGCGTGAGCGTGCCCCTGACTGCCGTAGCCGATCACGGCAACCTTGCGGCCCTGGATGATGCTCAGATCGGCGTCGTCGTCGTAGAAGATTTCGACTGACATGAGGGGTACTACTTCCTTTCGGATCATCTGAAAAAGTTGCTCATCGGCGCGAAGCGCCTCGTTAGCGGGGAGAGGCCGCCGTGATCGACCGCGCTCCCCTTCCGACGGCGACCATGCCCGACTGCACAAGCTCACGCACACCGTACGGTTCCAGCATGCGCAACAAGGCGCCGATCTTGTCGCTCGTGCCCGTCGCCTCGACAGTGAGCGCTTCCGGGGAAACGTCGACGACCTTGGCGCGGAAGAGCTGCACGGTCTCCAGCACCTGACTGCGCACCGTCGCGTCGGCCCTGACCTTCACGAGCAGCAGTTCCCGCTGCACCGCGCTGGTCTGGTCGAGCTCCACGATCTTGATCACGTTGACGAGCTTGTTGAGCTGCTTGGTCACCTGTTCGAGCGGTTGCTCGTCAACGGCGACCACGATCGTCATCCTGGACACCTCCGGGTTCTCCGTGGGTCCAACGGCAAGAGACTCGATGTTGAAACCCCTGCGGGAGAACAAGCCCGACACGCGCGCGAGCACGCCGGGAACGTTCTCGACCAGAACGCTCAGCGTGTGGTTGGTCATCGGGACACCTCGTCGTCATCGAACAGTGGCCGGATGCCACGCGCGGCCATGATCTCGTCGTTGCCTGTACCTGGGCCGATCATCGGCCACACCTGTGCATCCTTGCCGACGACGAAATCGATGACGACGGGGCGGTCGTTGATGTCCATCGCCCTGCGGATGACCTCGTCGACCTCGTCCTTGGTCTCACACCGCAGACCCGCGCAGCCCAGCGACTCCGCCAGCAGCGTGAAGTCGGGGATGCGGTGCTTGTGCGTCCCGAGATCGGTGTTGGAGTAGCGCTCGGCGTAGAAGAGGTTCTGCCACTGCCTGACCATGCCGAGGTTGCCGTTGTTGATCACGGCGACCTTGATCGGCGCGCCCTCGATGGCGCACGTGGCCAGTTCCTGGTTGGTCATCTGGAAACAGCCGTCCCCGTCGATGGCCCACACCTGCTTGCCCGGCTCCCCGAACTGCGCGCCCATGGCCGCGGGCACCGCGAAGCCCATCGTGCCGAGCCCGCCCGAGTTGATCCACGTACGCGGGTTCTCGTACTTCACGAACTGGGCGGCCCACATCTGGTGCTGGCCGACCCCCGCCGTGTAAATCGCCTCGGGACCGGCGAGCGCGCCGATCCGCTCGATCACGTACTGCGGCGACAACGTCCCGTCAGCTGGCCACTCGTACCCGGCGGGGAACGTCTCGCGCCACGCCCCGACCTGCGTCCACCACGCGTCCAGTTCCGGGGGGCCCGACTCCTCGTTCTCCGCCCGCACCGCCTCGATCAGCTCGGTGATGATCTCCGCGCAGTCGCCGACGATGGGCACGTCGGCCTTGCGGTTCTTGGAGATCTCTGCCGGATCGATGTCGGCATGCACCACCGTGGCGTCCGGCGCGAACGAATCCAGCCTGCCGGTCACCCTGTCGTCGAACCTGGCGCCCAGCGCGATCAGCAGGTCCGCCCGCTGCATCGCCGCCACGGCCGCGACCGAACCGTGCATCCCCGGCATCCCCAGGTGCTGCGGATGCGAATCGGGGAAGGCACCACGGGCCATCAACGTGGTCACCACCGGGATACCGGTCAGCTCGGCCAGCCGCCGCAACTGCTCCGAAGCCCGCGCCTTGAGCACCCCGCCACCGACATACAGCACCGGCCTCCGCGACGAGGCGATCAGCCGCGCCGCTTCCCGCACCTGCTTGCCGTGCGGGCGCATCGTCGGCCGGTAACCGGGCAGGTGCATCTCAGGCGGCCAGTTGAACGCCGTCGCCTCTTGCAGGACGTCCTTGGGGATGTCGACCAGCACCGGGCCGGGGCGGCCCGTGCTCGCGAGGTGGAAAGCCTCGGCGATGACCCTCGGGATGTCGGCGGGATCGGTCACCAGGAAGTTGTGCTTGGTGATCGGCATCGTGATGCCGCAGATGTCGGCTTCCTGAAACGCGTCGGTACCGATGAGGGCCCTTGTCTGCTGCCCCGTGATGGCGACGAGCGGAACGGAGTCCATGTTGGCGTCGGCGAGCGGCGTGACCAGGTTGGTCGCGCCGGGCCCCGAGGTGGCCATGCACACGCCCACCTTGCCGGTCGCCTGCGCGTACCCCGTCGCGGCATGCCCGGCACCCTGCTCGTGGCGGACCAGGACGTGCCTGACCTTCGTCGAGTCGAGCAGCGGGTCGTACGCCGGCAGAATCGTGCCGCCCGGAATGCCGAATACCACTTCGACGCCGACCGCTTCGAGCGAGCGCACCAGCGACTGCGCGCCGGTGAGCCGTACCGGCGCGCCAGCTGGCGGTGCCGGTTTCGGCCTTGCTCCTTGTTGGCTGGGCGATGCCGGTGGTGTCGGCCCAGCGTTCGTTTCCGATCGCGAGGTGGCGCTTGTCATCGGTTTGCCTCGTGGGTCTCGGTGTTCTGGCCTGTGCTGACGTGGTGGACTTTGTGCTGTTGTGCCGGGCTACTCACTCCGCGCACTAAAAAACCCCCGCCGACCACGAGGGTCGCACGAGGGTCGCGCGTCGATGCAGAGACTGTATCCCTAAGCGTCGACGCGCTTGGGAAGTACGATAGCAATCTGCGAGTTCACGCCGCTGACGGTAATCGCTGCTTATCGGGAGTGTCAACTCTGCGAGATGGTGATTCCGAATACTGGACACTCCGATTGTCGGAAGCCCCCCGATGTCGGAGGCAAGGGACAACGGTGCACCATCAAAGGGTGGCCGAGCAGAAGACGGTAGCCCCGGAAGCCTCTCCCAACCCTTCGCCGACGGCGGCGTCAGCGCCCGCCGACGCCGACGAACCGGCCGGGCAGGACCGGAAAGGCGGCAGCGTGAACGAAGGCAGGAAGGCAATTTTCCGCATTCCGGCCACCTCATTGCTCACCATTGTCATCCTGTTGTTCTGCATCACGCCCGCCGCTTTCGCGGCACCGGGACTACAGGCGCTGTACCTGTTCCCCGTCGCGCTGACCGTGTGGATCATCCGCATCCGCACGACCGCGACGTCGGCGGGGCTCACCGTCCGTACCGTGTTCAGCACCCGCGAACTGCCGTGGACCTCGCTCAAGGCACTGGCCATCACCCGCAAGTCGCGCGTTCAGGCCGTGCTCACCGACGGCACCAAGGTCACGTTGCCGACCGTGCGGACCCGGCACCTGCCTGTGCTGTCGCTGGTCAGCGACGGGCTCGTCTCCGATCCCTCCGGTGTGCTCGCCGAACCGGAAACCGAGAAGAACTCCGGCGAGCGGCCCGAACCGGAGCCGGACGCCCGGCAAGGCGGCGACGATTCCGGCGACTCCCGCTGATTCGCACCGACGCGGCGCGGGAACGGTGAACACCCGGGCGTAACCTGGCTGCCATGCCTCACCTGCGTTCCCGTACCACGACCCACGGCCGCAACGCCGCGGGCGCCCGCTCCCTGTGGCGCGCGACCGGTATGACCGACAGTGATTTCGGCAAGCCGATCGTCGCGATCGCCAACTCCTACACCCAGTTCGTCCCAGGGCACGTACACCTCAAGGACCTCGGCGACATCGTGGCCGAGTCGGTTCGCGAGGCCGGCGGTGTCGCTCGCGAGTTCCACACCATCGCCGTCGACGACGGCATCGCCATGGGCCACAGCGGCATGCTGTACTCGCTGCCGTCACGCGAGATCATCGCCGACGCCGTGGAATACATGGTCAACGCGCACCAGGCCGACGCGCTCGTGTGCATCTCGAACTGCGACAAGATCACGCCGGGAATGCTCAACGCGGCCATGCGGCTCAACATCCCGACCGTGTTCGTGTCGGGCGGGCCGATGGAGGCAGGCAAGGCCGTCGTCGTGGACGGCGTCGCGCAGGCACCGACCGACCTGATCACCGCGATCTCGGCGTCGGCGAGCCCCGCCGTCGACGACGACGGACTGTCCATCGTGGAACGCTCGGCCTGCCCGACGTGCGGCTCGTGCTCCGGGATGTTCACCGCGAACTCCATGAACTGCCTCACCGAGGCACTCGGCCTTTCACTGCCGGGCAACGGATCGACCCTCGCGACACACGCGGCGAGGAAGGACCTGTTCAGCAAGGCGGGAACCACGGTCGTCGAACTGGCGAAACGCTGGTACGGCAACGACGACGAGACCGCGCTTCCCCGCACGATCGCCAACCGCGCGGCGTTCGAGAACGCGATGGCGCTCGACATGGCCATGGGCGGCTCGACCAACACCGTGCTGCACATCCTCGCCGCCGCGCGGGAAGGCGAGATCGACTTCACCATCGCCGACATCGACGCGATCGGCCGCAAGGTGCCGTGCCTTTCGAAGGTCGCGCCGAACTCGGACTACCACATGGAGGACGTGCACAGGGCCGGTGGCATCCCCGCGATTCTCGGCGAGCTGAACCGAGGGGGACTGCTCAACACCGGGGTCCACTCCGTGCACTCGCCGAGCCTCGCCGAATGGCTGTCCACTTGGGACATCCGGGGCGGTTCGCCCTCCGAGGAAGCGGTCGAACTGTTCCACGCCGCTCCCGGCGGTGTGCGGACCACCGAGGCGTTCTCCACATCCAACAGATGGTCCTCGCTGGACACCGACGCGGAGGGCGGCTGCATCCACGATGTCGCGCACGCCTACACCGTCGACGGCGGGCTGGCCGTGCTGCGCGGCAACCTCGCCGAGAACGGGGCCGTCATCAAGTCCGCGGGGATCGACGAGGAACTGTGGCGCTTCGAGGGCCCCGCACGCGTCGTGGAAAGCCAGGAGGAAGCCGTCTCGGCGATCCTCGGCAAGCAGCTACAGGCGGGTGAGGTGCTCGTCGTGCGCTACGAGGGCCCCGCGGGCGGCCCTGGGATGCAGGAAATGCTGCACCCCACCGCGTTCCTGAAGGGCGCAGGGCTCGGCAAGGTGTGCGCGCTGATCACCGACGGCCGGTTCTCCGGCGGCTCGTCGGGCATCTCGGTCGGCCACATCTCCCCCGAGGCCGCGGCGGGCGGCGTGATCGGTCTCGTGCACAACGGCGACCAGGTCCGGATCGACGTGCACGAGCGAAAGCTGGAACTGCTCGTCGACGACGCGGTGCTCGCCGAACGGCGCGCCAAGATGGAGGCGAGCGAGCGGCCCTGGCAGCCCGCCGAGCGCGAACGGCCCATCACCTCCGCGTTGCGGGCCTACGCCAGGATGGCGACCTCAGCCGACACCGGCGCGGTCCGCGACCCGAACAAGTAACCGCGGCCAAACTGAAGCGAGGGAGCTTTGCTACCGCTATCCGGTAGCAAAGCTCCCTCGCTTCGTCGTGGCGCCTGCTCAGCGGAACAGGACGATGACCACGGCCGAGGCAGCGCCGGCGAGCAACAGCCCGAGCAACGCGTACGGCAGCGGCTTTCTGCGCCACGGCGTGTTCTTGTCGATCGCGGCCCTGCCGGATCCGGTGAACAGCAACGCGAACGCGGTCAGTCCGATGAACAACTCGTACTCGAAACCCGCGCCGTCGCCGGTGAAGAACCGTCCTCCCGCGGCGAACTTCGCGTAGATGATGTTCACCGCGACACCCAGAATCGCCGCGGCACCGAGCGGGGTGAACAGCCCGAGTACGAGCAGCACACCACCGCCCAGCTCCGCGATTCCGGTGATCCAGGACAGCAGTGTCGTCTGGCTCGTGTAGCCCATGCCGGTCAGGGCGGAGGCGAATCCGCCGATGCCCGGTCCGTCAAACAACCCGAACAGTTTTTGCAGCCCGTGCGCGGCCATAGTGCCCCCGAGCACCACACGCAGGATCAGCAAACCGAAGTCGAGACCGCCGTGCCAGCGGTTCTCCTCACCGTCACCACCGTCGAAGTCGGCAGGCGGTTCCAGCGGCGCCGGTGCGTATCCGGTGCCGGAAGAGAACCCGCTGCCGTCGAACTGGCCGGCGCTGAGCTTCGTCGTCGGCTGATCGAACCCGTCGTCGTGAGTACTCATGCGGCGGCACAATAAAGCATTTCTCGCCCCCATGGGTGAAACACCGGCGCACCACACAAGGCCATTCGACAATCGGTGACGAACGGGCGGTGAACGACCTGGGCGTGCCCGGTGCTCAGTACTCGCCGTGTACCAGGTTGTGTGGCAGTTCGCCCTGTACCCACCGGGAAATCTCGGTGACCGCGACGGCGTAGGAACGCCGCCTCGCTCCCTGTACGGAGCCCGCGACATGCGGCGTGATCAACACGCCTGGCGCGCTCCACAGCGGGTGATCACCCGGCAGCGGCTCCGGATCGGCGACGTCGAGCGCGGCCATCAGCCTGCCGGCCGACACCTCGGCGAGCAACGCGGCGGTGTCGACCACCGGACCGCGAGACGCGTTGACCAGTACCGCGCCATCCGGCATCGCGGCGAGGAACGCGGCATCCACCATGCCCTTCGTGCGCGAGGTCAACGGCACGAACAACACCACCGCGTCGGCGTCGGCGAGCAAGCCGGGCAGCTCACCGACGGCGTGCACCCCTTCCCTCGCCGTGAAACCCACCATGCCGACGTTGGCGTCGAACGGTTCGAGCTTGCGCCGCAACTGGTTGCCGACATCACCGGCCCCGACCACGAGGATCCGCTTGCCTTGCAGACCGTCCGTCGTGTGCGGCGACCAGCGCCGCTCGCGCTGCGCCTCGGCGAAGGAACCGAGATCGCGGTAGAGCGAAAGGAGCACGGCCACCGCCCACTCCGCCGTCGCACCACCGTGCGCGCCCCTGCACGTCGAGAGCAGCACGCCTTCCGGCAGCCTGCCGATCCACTGCTCGGCGCCGGCGCTGAGCAACTGGATGAGCCGCAACTTCGGAAGCTCACCCAGGATCTTTCCCACCGCGTCGGCTCCACCCATGCCGGGAATCAGCACCTCCGCGCCCGCGGCGCCTGCGGGTAGTGGCTCACCCACCTGATACCGCAGCGGCCGAACACCGCCGACCTCAGCCAGCGCGAGCACACCATCGTCATCGGGAACAAGAACTGTGACCGTCACGATCACCATCGTGACGTACGCGAGTGACCCCACTTACCCAAGGTTCACGGCGTGGCGCCTAGGCTCGATCATTGTGCGAATCCGGCCTCCGAGACGGTCGTGGCCGCTGGCGATCGCCGCCAGCGGCGCACTCGTGCTGTCGGGATGTGCCCAATTCGAAGACAGCGCGGCCCCGCAAAGCTGGGAACCGGCACCGGAACTGACCCCGCGAGCAGGCCCGCAACCCGACCTCCCCGAGGCCAACACCGAGGGAATGCCGAGCGAACCGCCAGCGGAACAGTCCGAGGTACCGCCACCGGACGGCTGCACGGATTTCGACAAGGCCGTCATCGCCACCTGCCTCGACATCGTGTCGGCCGTGGCTGCGCTGCCCAGCGACGGTTCGACCGTCAGCGCGCTCGCGGGGCAACGCAAGAGCGGGCACGTCTACCTCGTCGGCCTCGACACCGAACAGGTCGAATATGCCCAGCTCGACGTCGACGCGGGCGGTGACGGGGGGCTCACCGGGCTCGCGCTTTCCCCGACCTACGCCGAGGACGGCCTCGCCTACGCCTACATCACCACCCCCACGGACAACAGGGTCGTCCGGTTCGCACAGGGGCAGGCGGCGAAGCCGGTGCTGACCGGCATTCCCAAGGGGCAGACCGGAAACGCGGGCGCGCTGCTGACCGACGAGACGGGCGCGCTGCTCGTCGCCACCGGTGACGCCGGTGATCCCTCGGCGAGCACCGATCCGAAGTCACTCGCGGGCAAGGTCCTGCGCGTCACTCCGGGCGGCGAGCCAGCCGAGGACAACCCGTCCCCAGGCTCGCCGGTGTTGGCGAGCGGACTTCACTCGCCTGGCGGACTGTGCAAGACCACCGACGGCTCGCGCTTGTGGGTGACCGACCGCGGTGCCGACAAGGATTCGCTGTACCGCGTCGAGCCAGGCAAGGAGCTGAACGTCCCCGCGTGGACGTGGCCGGACAAGCCGGGTGTCAGCGGCTGCGCCGACTGGACCGACGTGCTCGCCGTGGCGACGTCCGAGAAGGGCAACGTGCAGAACCTGCCGCTTTCCGAGGACGGCTCCATCGGCGGGGAACCACAGATCACCATGGACGGCACCAACGGAACGAGCTACGGCAAGCTCGGCGGACTCGACCCGGTCACCGCCGACGTCGCCGTCGCGGGCACCATCAACAAGGACGGCGGCGACCCGGTGTCCAGCGACGACCGGGTGGTGCTCGTCGTACGCCAGCCCGCTTCCGGCTCCGGCCGCGACTGACGCGGCGCCGGGCGCGGGCGCCTGGCGCGGATCTCGGCGGGCTGGGCGCGGATCTCGGCGACCTGAGCGCAGATCTCGGCGGGCTGAGCGGGGGACTCGCGGGGCTCGGCGGCGCGGCGGATCTCGGCGGCCACAGGCCAGGGCAGGCAGGTCAGGGGCGGCGGGGTGAGGTCCTGGGCGGTTTGCGGGGCGCGCGGAATTCGGCCCTCGCCGCCAGCAGGTCGAACACGGCGGCCACCAGCGATCCGGCACCGGCCACCAGCGCGAGGTAGCGGCCCACTCCCGCACCGACGGTCACCCCGCCCGCGTCGAGCACACCGCGCACGTCCTCGCCGAACTGCCAGTCGATGAGCACCCAGCCGAGCACCAGCGACACCACGGCCACCACCGCGGCGATCAGCCACAGGTGCGGCAAGCCCGCCGTCCGCGCGGAAGGCACCCTGCCGAACACTCCGACGACGAGGCCCATGAGCAGCACCAGCAACGGCGGGAACCACGCGAAGAACGTCGAATTCCAGGCCGAGCGCGTCACGTCGCCGCCTGGCAGCTCGGCGAGCGCCGCCTGCACCTCGGGATTACCGGAGGCCAGCACCGTCCAGGGAAAGAACAGCGCGACCAGCGCGAGCAGCCCGGCCGCGAGGCCGAGCCACTCACGCCACGACATCTCGGTCACCTTGGCCAGCGAGATCTTCGTCAACAGCGCCTCGTCACCGGTTGCCACATCGGTTTCCCTGGCCGGAACACCGGCACAGGTCCGCCGACCGCGTCGGCCATCAGGCTCCGACGCGTTCCAGGATCAGCTCACGGACCCGCTTCGCGTCGGCCTGGCCCTTCGTCGCCTTCATGACCGCGCCCACGATCGCGCCCGCGGCCTGCACCTTGCCGCCACGGATCTTCTCCGCGACGTCCGGCTGCGCGGCCAGCGCCTCGTCGACCGCGGTGAGCAGCGCGGAGTCGTCGGAAACGACCTTGAGGCCGCGCCTGTCGACGACCTCGTCCGGTTCGCCCTCGCCTTCGAGGACACCCGAGACGACCTCACGCGCCAGCTTGTTGGTCAGTTCGCCCGACTTGACAAGCGCGATGACCCTCGCGACCTGGGCAGGGGTGATGGCGAGCTCGGTCAGCTCCACCTCGCGGGTGTTGGCCTGCTGGGTCAGGTACTGCACCCACCAGCTTCGCGCCTCGCCCGGCTCGGCTCCCGCGTCGACCGTCGCCGCGACGAGGTCGGCGGCACCGGTGTTGACCAGGTCCCGCAGCTCCTCGTCGGTCAGGTTCCACTCGGCCTGGATGCGCTTGCGCCGCTCCCACGGAAGTTCGGGAAGCGTCGCCCGCAGTTCCTCCACCCATTGCCTGCTCGGCGCGATGGGGACGAGATCGGGCTCCGGAAAGTACCGGTAGTCCTCGGCGGTCTCCTTGGTGCGGCCGGACGACGTGCTGCCGTCCGTCTCCTGGAAGTGCCGCGTCTCCTGGGTGATGGAGCCGCCGTCGACCAGGATCGCCGCCTGGCGCGTCATCTCGTAGCGCACGGCGCGCTCGACGCTGCGCAGCGAGTTGACGTTCTTGGTCTCGGTGCGGGTGCCGAACTCGCTCGCGCCCTTCGGCATGAGCGACACGTTCGCGTCGCAGCGCAACGAACCCTGGTCCATGCGCACGTCGGAGACATCCATGGCACGCAGCAGGTCGCGCAGCGCCGCCACGTAGGCCCGCGCGACCTCGGGGGCCCGCTCGCCCATGCCGGTGATCGGCTTGGTGACGATCTCGATCAGCGGCACCCCGGCCCTGTTGTAGTCGAGCAGCGAGTGCTCCGCGCCGTGAATCCGCCCGGTGGCACCGCCGACGTGCAGCGACTTTCCGGTGTCCTCCTCCATGTGCGCGCGCTCGATGTCGACCCTGACGACCTCGCCGTCGTCGAGTACGACGTCGAGGTGCCCTTCGAAGGCGATCGGCTCGTCGTATTGGGAGGTCTGGAAGTTCTTCGGCATGTCGGGGTAGAAGTAGTTCTTCCTCGCGAACCGGCACCACTCGGCGATCTCGCAGTTGAGCGCGAGCCCGATGCGGATGGCCGATTCGACCGCCTTGCCGTTGACCACCGGCAGTGAACCGGGGAGGCCGAGGCAGGTGGGGCACACGTGCGTGTTGGGCTCTCCGCCGAAGAGGTTGGCGCAGCCGCAGAACATCTTCGTGTTGGTGGAGAGCTCGACGTGGACCTCAAGCCCGAGCACCGGGTCGAAGCGTTCGATGACCTCGTCGTAGTCCATCAGCTCGGTAACCGGGGCGGCCATCAGGCTGACACTCCCTTCAGCTCGGGAATCCGGTCGAGCACCGGTCCGCGCGCGACCTCGTAGGCCGCACCCACCTTGTACATCCTGTCGTCGGCCAGCGCGGGCGCCATGATTTGCAGGCCAACCGGAAGGCCGTCCTCATCGGACAGTCCACTGGGGACGCTCATGGCCGCGTTGCCCGCCAGGTTGGACGGGATCGTGCAGAGATCGGCGAGGTACATCGCCAGCGGGTCGTCGACCCGCTCACCGATCTTGAACGCGGTGGTGGGGGTCGTCGGCGACACCAGCACGTCCACCTGCTCGAACGCGGCCGCGAAGTCCCTCGTGATGAGCGTGCGCACCTTCTGCGCCGAGCCGTAGTACGCGTCGTAGTACCCCGAGGACAGCGCGTAGGTGCCGAGCATGATGCGGCGCTTGACCTCGGGGCCGAACCCGGCCTCCCTCGTCAGCGACATGACCTCTTCCGCGCTGTGGTCGCCGTCGTCGGCGACCCGCAGCCCGTAGCGCATGGCGTCGAACCTGGCAAGGTTCGACGAGCACTCGCTCGGCGCGATCAGGTAGTAGGCGGGCATGGCGTAGGTGAAGTTCGGGCAGGACACCTCGACCACCTCGGCGCCGAGAGCGCGCAACTGGGCGACGGCCGCCTCGAAGGACCGCAGGACGCCGGGCTGGTAGCCCTCCCCCGCGAACTCCTTGACAACGCCGACCCGCACGCCCTTGAGATCGCCGAGCGCGCCTTCCCTCGCCGCCGCGACGACGGGGGGAACCGGAGCGTTGATCGAGGTCGAGTCCATCGGGTCGTGCCCAGCGATGACCTCGTGCAGCAGCGCGGCATCGGCCACGCTGCGGGCGCAGGGCCCGGCCTGGTCGAGCGAGGAGGAGAAGGCGACGAGTCCGTAGCGGGACACCCCGCCGTAGGTGGGCTTGACGCCGACCGTCCCGGTAACGGAGGCGGGCTGCCTGATGGAGCCGCCGGTGTCGGTCCCGATGGCAAGCGGAGCCTCGAACGCGGCGAGCGAGGCCGACGAGCCGCCGCCCGAGCCACCCGGGATCCGCTCGCGGTCCCACGGGTTGCGGGTCGGGCCATACGCCGAGTTCTCGGTGGACGAGCCCATGGCGAACTCGTCCATGTTGGTCTTGCCGAGGATGACGACGCCTGCCTCGCGCAGCCTGCGGGTGACCGTGGCGTCGTAGGGCGGCAGCCAGTTCTCCAGCGTCCTCGACCCGCAGGTGGTCGGAACACCCTCCGTGGCCAGCACGTCCTTGAGCGCGAGCGGAACCCCGGCCAGCGGCGAGGCGGGCTGCCTTCCCTCGGCGATGTCGCCGTCCACCGCACGGGCCGCCGCGAGCGCGCCGTCGGCGTCGACGTGCAGGAACGCGTGCACGGCGCCGTCGACCTCCCCGATGCGGTCGAGGTGGGCGGTGGTGACCTCGACGGAGGTCACCTCGCGGGCGTGGATCTTCGCGGCCAGTTCCGCCGCGCCGAGCTTGGTCAGATCGGTCACTGCTCTTCCCCCAGAATCCGAGGCACCCTGAACCTGCCCTCTTCGGCCGCCGGTGCGGCGGCGAGCGCCTGCTGCTGGCTCAGCCCCTGCCTGACGACGTCCTCCCTGAACACGTTCGTCAGCGGGACGGCGTGCGAGGTGGGCGGGATGTCGGCTTCGGCAATCTCGCCGACCTTGGCGACGGCATCGAGGATCTGGTCGAGCTGGCCTGCGAAGACGTCCAGCTCTTCCTCGGTTACCGCCATTCTGGCGAGCTTGGCGAGGTGCGCGACCTCAGTGCGGGAAATATTCGACACGCGGGTGACTCCCCGGGGGTGTTCTCAACTTTTGCGGCGGGATGTTCTCTCGAATCTCGGGCGTACTCACGCCGTGAGCACTCCTCACGGCAGTCTATGGCGTGCGAGGTCGCCTGCTCGACCGGGTTATGACCGCGGGGACTCGCCACGCAGACGGTGGCTCCGCTCGTCGTGGTCGTTCTGTCACAATCATCGGCCGACGATCGCTCGGGTCGGGTGACCCGGCAGAATCGGTTACGACCCGGTACGAAGACCGGCGGCACGACCAGAAAGAACGGCACGACAAGGCGAGACCGAGCGACAACCGGCAATACCAGCACTGAGAACTGCGGTGAGCTGCTTGAATGAGGTGAGGAAGCTGGCGGAGAAGCGCACGAGCCGCGCCCGTTCGGCAGCGTGTTGCCAACCCATCACGGAGAGGGGCGCACGGTGTCCTTCCTGATCCGGGTGCAGCTCCCGGACAGCCCGGGAACCTTGGGGGCGGTCGCCACCGCTCTCGGCATGGCCGGTGCCGACATCCTGAGTGTCGACGTCGTGGAACGCGTGGGCGGTATCGCCATCGACGACCTCGTCGTCGAGTTGCCCTCCGGGCGGTTGCCCGACGCGTTGATCACGGCGGCCGAGAGCGTCGAAGGCGTGGAGGTCGATGCCGTCCGCCCTTACGCGGGGGTGCTCGACACCCATCGTGAGCTCGAACTGGTCGAGGAGATCGCCGCCCAGCCGAAATCGGGCTTCGACCTGCTCGCCGAAGGCGTTCCGAAGATCGTCAGGGCGGGCTGGTCGGTGGTGGTCCAGCGCAGTGACGGCGGAGTGGACCAGCTCGCCGCGTCCAGCGCGGCGCCGGAGCGCACCATCGCCGACATGCCGTGGCTGCCGTTGGAGCGGGCCACGGTGCTCGACGGCGAGGAGGACTGGATTCCCGCGACCTGGCGGGAGCTGGGGACGGAGCTGGCCGCGACCCCGCTCGGCAAGCCGGACAGGGCACTGCTCGTCGGCAGGCCGGGTGGCCCGATGTTCAGGGCCGCGGAAGTCGCGAGGCTGGCACACTTGGCGGGCATCGTGGCCGTCGTACTGGACGGCTGAGCTTCCCGGGGACACCCGGGGCCGCCGGACGCGGTGACGGAGGGTGCGATCCGCGCGGTCGCCGCCGGTAAAGTCGCAGGTGATGACCGACGAGCCCACGCGATCCGACCGGGCGCGGCGCGTGGAGCGGCGACTCGCCACACCCGTGGTGGCCGCCGCCGTACTCTCGGTGCCCGCCGTCTTCCTCAGCACCACCGACGGCGTCACCGCGATCATCGGCACGGTGCTGAACTGGATCTCGCTGGCCGTGCTGATCGGCGAGACGCTGGTGTTGCTGTGGCTCAGCGGCGACGCCCTCGCCTGGCTGCGCCGCTACCGCTGGCACCTGTTTCTCGTGGGTACCGCCGTTCCGGCCGTGGTCTTCGCCATCGGCCCCGTGCAGGTGCTCCGGCTTGCGCTGGCCGTTGCCTCCATGCAGGTACTTGGCGCGCGGCGCATCGTGCGCGCGGGCAAGGTGATCGGGCACAAGGCCGGGCTCGGCACCACGGCGGGCCGCGTGCTGCTCGGCGGGGTGTTCGCCCTCGCGACCGTGTTCGTCGCGATCGTGCTCTCCGATCCCGGTTCGCTCAGCCGCCGCCTCGTCGACCGGGTCCACGAGCTGATCGGCAAAGCACCGGCCTGGCTGACGGTGCTGATCCTGTTCGGACTCGCCTGCTGTGCTCTCGTGGCCGGCGCCGTGGTCAGACGTCGGCGACGAAGGCCATCAGCATGATCGTGGGTACCGGCGACCAGTCCCGTTCGGGTAGCCGCCGGAACCCGAGGCGCTCGTAGAGGCGGTGTGCCGGGGTCATGTCCGGCTGGGTGCACAGCACCACCCTGTGTGCCCCGAGCCGCCGTGCCCTGTCGAAAACTGCGCGCACCAGCAGCTCGCCGACTCCCCTCCCCCTCGCGGACGGCGCGACGGCGAGCATCCGGAATTCGATTTCGGACTCCTGCGCCAGCTCCGCGTAGTGCGAGCCGTGGGGCGCGACGGTCACGGTGCCCAGCGGTGTTCCCTCGCCGTCGAAAGCGCCGAGCAGCTCGGCCCGCTCCGCTCGCTTCGCCGCGTCGCGAAGGGCCGCCGCGTAGGAGTCGGCGTCGGCGTAGTCGAGGTAGCCGTCGCCTGAGTAGGCCGCGACGGTGAGTTCGCCCAGCGCGGCGATCTCCTCCGGTCGTGGTGCGCGGACGACGATGTCGCTCACGACTCGCCCTCCTCTCCCGCGAGTTCGGCGACCTCGCGGGCCGCGTCCGGGCCGCGCTCAAGCAACACCCTGAACCCGTTCTCGTCGAGCACGGGCACCTTGAGCTGCACCGCTTTCTCGTACTTCGACCCCGGTGCCTCGCCGACGACGACGAAGGCGGTCTTCTTGGACACCGAGCCGGCGGCCTTGCCACCCCTGGCCATGATGAGTTCCTTCGCCTCGTCGCGCGAGAAGGTCTCCAGGGAGCCGGTGACCACGATGGACAGTCCTTCGAGGTTGCGGGGGATGGAGGTGTCGCGCTCCTCCTCCATGCGCACCCCCGCGCTCCGCCACTTCTCGACGATCTCCCTGTGCCAGTCGACGGCGAACCATTCGACGACGGCGGTGGCGATGGTGGGACCGACACCGTCCACGTCGGCCAGTTGCTCCTCCGTCGCGTCGTCGATGCGTTCGACGGAGCCGAATTCCCTCGCCAGCGCCTGCGCCGCGGTGGGACCGACGTGCCGGATCGAGAGGCCCACCAGGACCTTCCACAGTGGACGGTCCTTGGCGGAGTCGAGGTTGGCGAGCAACCGCTGTCCGTTGGCGGACATCTCACCCGCCTTGGTGACGAAGAGGTCGACGCTCGCGAGCTTGTCCGCGTCGAGGTCGAAGATGTCGCCCTCGTCGGTGATCGCACCCGCCTGTAGCAGCGCTCCCGCCGCCTCCCAGCCGAGGACCTCGATGTCGAAGGCGCCCCTTCCGGCGAGGTGGAACACGCGCTCCCTGAGCTGCGCGGGGCACGAGCGCGCATTGGGGCAGCGGATGTCGACGTCGCCCTCCTTCTGGTGCGCGAGCCGGGTACCGCATTCGGGACAGTGCGCGGGCATCACGAATTCGCGCTCGTCACCCGTGCGCACGTCGACGACCGGGCCCAGGACCTCGGGGATCACGTCGCCCGCCTTGCGGATGACCACCCGGTCGCCGATGAGCACGCCCTTGCGCTTGACCTCCTCGGCGTTGTGCAGGGTGGCCATCGCGACGGTCGAACCGGCGACCTTGACCGGCTCCATCACCGCGTACGGCGTGACCCTGCCGGTGCGGCCGACGTTGACCCTGATGTCCAGCAGCTGGGTCGTGGCCTCCTCCGGCGGGTACTTGAACGCGATGGCCCAGCGGGGCGCGCGGGCGGTGGCTCCGAGGCGGCGTTGCAGGGAAACCTCGTCGACCTTGATCACCACGCCGTCGATCTCGTACTCGGCGTCGTGCCGGTGCTCGCCCCAGTACTCGATGTGGTCGATGAGCCCCTGCGGGGTGTCGATGACCTTGCTGTACTGGGAAACCGGCATGCCCCACGCCACAAGCGCGTCGTATGCCTCGGACTGGCGCTGGGGGTCGAATCCCGACCGCTTGCCGAATCCGTGGCAGATCAGCCGCAGCGGCCTCGTCCTGGTGACCTTGGGATCCTTCTGCCGCAACGATCCAGCCGCGGCGTTGCGAGGGTTGGCGAACGGCGGCTTTCCGGCATCGACGAGACCAGCGTTGAGCGCGGCGAATTCCTCGACCCGGAAGTACACCTCGCCCCTGATCTCGATCAGCGACGGAATGCCGTACCCGGAGCCGGGCGTCAGCTCGTCCGGCAGGTCCTGCAAGGTGCGCATGTTGAGCGTGACGTCCTCGCCGGTCCGCCCATCACCCCTGGTGAGCGCCCTGGTCAGCTTGCCGTTCTCATAAAGAAGGTTGATGGCGAGCCCGTCGATTTTCAGCTCGCACAGGTACCGAGGCTGCCCGCCGACCTCGCGCTCGACCCTGTCGATCCAGGCCCGCAGTTCGTCGAAGTCGAACGCGTTGTCGAGACTCAGCATGCGTTCGAGGTGATCGTGCGCCGTGAAGTCGGTGGAGAACATGCCGCCGACGTTCTGGCTCGGCGAGTCGGGCGTCTCCAGTCCCGGATGCTCGGCCTCCAACGCTTCGAGGTCACGGAGCAGCCGGTCGAATTCGCCATCGGACACGGTCGGCGAGTCGAGCACGTAGTAGCGGAACTGGTGCCCCCGGATCTCGTCGGCCAGCGCGGCATGGCGCTCTCTCACCTGGGCCGGGACATCGGCGATGTCCTCGGCCACCTGATCCGTACCGGCAACGGCCGCGAGGTCTTCACTGCTCACAGGCTCGTAGCCTAGTCAGCCCCACCGACATTCTCGCGCCGCTCCTCCAGCAGGCGCCGACGAGGTCGCGCGGCAGGAAGGTCAGCGCGTCCCTCGCGGGCAATGGCCTGCTCACGCCGGAACCACCACATGGGCCGAGTTCTACCAGCTCTCGGGTGGCTCCACGAACGCCTTGCCCAGATCGCGGGTCAGTGCAAGGGCCCTGCGCGCCCAGCCGGTCGTGGCACCGGCAAGACCGCACACCGGGGTGGGCACGGCCCGTTCGGCGAGGATCGACCTGTTGAAGCCGAGCTGGTCGGCCAACGCGAGCGCGGGCGCGGCGAGTTCCCTGAGTTCCCCGCGGGTTTCCGGCTCCTTCGCGGGCACGAGACCCAGCAGCAGGGACGTTCCGGCGTCCCACGCCGTGCCGATCTCGTCGAGCAGGGCGGCGGGCGCACCGGCCAGCAGCGTGGCGTCGAGCGAAAGTGCACCGGCCCCCGCGCCGTGCAGCAATCCGACGGGCGGGCGCGCGGCGCAGCAGTGCACGATCACCGGTGTTCCCGTCGCACGCCCCAGCGCGGAGATCACCCCGGCGAGCAGTTCGCGTGCCTCCGGTTCCTGAACGGAAGGCACCGTGCCGTACCCGGAAGCGGTCGGCAACGCACCGGCGAGCACGGAGGGCAACGTGGGCTCGTCGAGCTGGACGACGACCTTCGCGCCGGTACGGGCCCGCAACTCGGCCACGTGCGCGGTGAGGCCCTCCACGAGCGATTCGGCGAAATCGCGGGTGGCACCACGATCGGTGAGCACCCGGTGCCCCCGCGCCGTTTCGATGCCCGCCGCGAGAGTCCACGGCCCAGCGGCCTGGGTCTTGACGACCCCGGGGGCGCCCGCCCGCTCGACGGCCTCGGCGAAGGCGTCCACGTCCCAGCGCAACAGATCGAGTGCCCGCCGGTGATGCCTGCCCTGTCTCGCGGTCACCCGGTATCCACTGGGCACGACCTCGACGGCGAGATCGACCAGCATCGCCGCCGTCCTGCCGAGCATGTCCGCGCCGAGCCCCCTCGCCGGCAACTCGGGCAGATGTGGCAGCGCGGGCAGTTCACCCACGACGACGGCGGCCGTTTCGGCGGCATCGGTACCGGGCATGGAACCCACCCCGGTCGCGGCCCCCGCCTGCCAGAATCGCTCACTCACGCGGCCCATTGAACCCGCCCCTCGGTACCGCGTCGCCACAGGGTTACGGGGCGGGCTCGCGGTCGCTGCGGCACCCGCCGATCCCGTACCTTCTAGGTACCGAAATCGCTTCTGACAAGGGAGGTGAGACGCATGAGAGTGGCGCTCGCGCAAACCGACTGCCGGCTCGGCGACGTAGACGGGAACCTCGCCGATACCGAACGCATCATCAAGGACGCTGCCAGCGAAAATGCCGATCTGGTTGTCTTTCCGGAGTTGAGCCTCACGGGCTATGCGCTCGGCCAGCTCGCCGACGACATCTCGCTGTGGCCCGACGACCCGCGTCTCGCCGCGCTGTCCAGGCACGGTCCCGACGTGGTGATCGGCCTCCTTGAGGACGGCAGGATCCGCAGGCACAACTCCGCGTTGTACCTCTCGGACGGCCAGATCGTGCACAACCACCGGAAGTTGTACCTGCCGAACTACCTGATCTGGGAGGAGCGCAAGCATTCGAGCCCCGGATCGCACATGCGGGCCTACGACACGGGCATGGGCCGCTTCGCGACCTTGATCTGCAACGACGCCTGGCAGCCGATGCTGCCGTGGCTCGCGGCGCAGGACGGCGCCGAACTGCTCATCGTTCCCACCAACTCGGCCGCGAAGCTCACCGCCGGTTCCTTCGACCCCGCCGAGTACTGGCACGACCTGCTGACCTTCACCGCGCGGATGCAGCAGTGCTGGGTGGTGTTCGTCAACAGGGTCGGAGACGAGGCCGGGGTGCGGTTCTGGGGCGGTTCGCGGGTCATCGACCCGTGGGGTTCCGCCGTGGCGACCGCGCCGACGTGGGAGGAATCGCTGCTGGTCGTCGACATCGACCCCAGCGCGGTCAGGCGGAGGCGAAGGGAGATCCCGCTGCTCGCCGACGCGAGAATGGGCCTGCTGCGCCGCGAGCTCGAACGGCTCAGCAACGAGAGCGGCGCCGACTGAACCGGCGACCCTCGCTGTCTTCACCCTTCTCGGCGCTCGGCCGGTGACATGCGTCTCAGGACACTCCTGCCAGACGCACGAAACTGCTCTGATCGAGGATTGACCGGACAAAGGTGTGAGAGACAGCGAGGGTCGCCGTGGAGCCGCGTGAGGAAGACAGCAACCGGGACTGGACCGAGCCGGGGATCTACTCGGTGGCTCCCGGTGTCTACCGGATCCCGTTGCCACTGCCCAATGACGCGCTTCGCGCCGTCAACGTCTACGTCATCACCGACGGCACCGAACTGGTCCTCGTCGACTCGGGCTGGGCGCTGGAGGAAGCGGAGCGACGGCTCGCGGCAGGGCTCGGCGCGATCGGCGCCGGTCTCGGCGACGTGAGTCAATTCCTCATCACCCACGTTCACCGCGACCACTACACGCTCGCGGTCGAACTGCGCAGGAAGTTCGGCGGCAAGGTCGCGCTCGGCCAGCTTGAGGAACCGTCACTCACGGCGACACTGACGTCCGAGTGGGGTCCCATGCAGGCACAGATCCAGCTGCTGCTCCAGGCCGGAGGGCGGCCCGTCGTCGACGAGCTCGTCAAGATCTTCGGCACGACCCCGCCCAAGGCAGAGGAAAGCCTGTGGGAGAAGCCGGACGAGTGGCTCGCGGCCGGAAAGCGGACCGTGCTCGGGGGCAAGGACCTCGACGTCGTGCACACGCCGGGGCACACGGCCGGGCACGTGGTTTTCGCCGACCCCAAGGAAAAACTGCTCTTCACCGGCGATCACGTGCTTCCGCACATCACGCCTTCGATCGGCTTCCAGCCGGTGCCCGTCGAGTACCCGCTGCGCGACTTCCTCAGCTCGCTCCGGCTGATGAAGGAACTGCCGGACATGCGGATGCTTCCCGCGCACGGCCCGGTGTCGCCGAGCGTGCACGCGAGGGCCGACGAACTGCTCGCCCACCACGAGACGCGGCTCGCCGAGATGGGCGACACCGTCGCGGCGGGCGCCGGAACGGCCTACGACTGCGCGCTCCGCCTCACCTGGACGAGGCGGAAGCGCTCGCTCACCGGCATGGACGGGTTCAACCAGATGCTTGCCGTTCTGGAAACCGGGGCGCACCTCGACCTGCTGGTGTTGCAGGGGCAGCTCACCTCGGCCGACGACGAGGACGGGATCCGGCGCTACGCGCCGCGCTGAGCGGCCAGCAGGCCCGCGAACACCCGAACCCCCGCTTCCTCGACGGGAAAATGCCCGGCCTCTGGTAACAGCACCAGTTCCTTCTCGACGGCGAGCCGTTCGAAGAACGGGAGGCTCACCTCCGTCGGCGTCCACCGGTCCAGCGCGGGCTGGGCGAGCACCAGCTCGAACCCCGCCGCGTCCTCCGGTTCCACGGCTGGTGACGAGGTGAGAAACGAGCGCAGGAAGCCCAGCGGCACCCGGGAACCGCCGCCCCTCCGGTCTCCGGTGACCAGTGCCGTCAGGCTCGGCCGGTTGCCGATCGCGGACATGTTGGCCAGCCACCGGATCGGCACCCGCGCGTTCGCGAGCGGGCCCGCGAGCACCCGCAGCATTGGGCCCGCGGCCCTGCCCTGCCAGGCCCGCTTCCCGATGTGCTCGCGTGCCACCGGTTCGCGGGGATCGAGCAGGCAGGTCGCCAGCACCCTGTCCGAGGCGCCGGTCCTGCTCGCCGCCTCGTAGGCGAGCATCCCGCCCATGCTGGCGCCGATGAGCAGCAGCTCACCGTCGTGCTCGCGGCGTTCCCGTTCGGTGAGCGCGCAGGCCAGCTCGACCCAGTCGGGGTAGCGGACTCGCCCAGGGCTGGGCACCACCGTCCTGCCGTAGCCGGGAAGATCGGGGACCACGACGTGGAAACCCGCCGCCGCGGCGAGAACCGCGTAGGGCCACAGGGCCGCGGCGTGCCCACCCGCTCCGTGCAGCAGGATCGCCCTTCTCGGCGAGTCCGGATCACCGACGTACTCGGTGTGCACCTCGGTTCCGCGCCACGACCAGTATCGCGATCGATTGCGGGGCAACGGATCCGGAACAAGCCCGGCAGGCAGTTCGGCGAGGTATCGTTCGTGCATGGCTTCCATCCCACCCCGTGCGGGACCTCTCGCCAACTCGCGTTAGGACGATGAAGGACACCCCGAGGAAAAGGCCGCGCCAGCAGCGCTCCCGCGACACCGTCGACGCGTTGCTCGAAGCGGCTGCTCAGGTTTTCGAGCGAGAGGGCGCCGAGGCCACCACCAACCGCATCGCCGAACGGGCCGGTTTCTCCATCGGCACCCTGTACCAGTATTTCCCGCACAAGCAGGCCATGTTGCGGGCGCTCGCCGAGCGGCACATCGCCGAGGGGCATTCGCGCCTCGCCGCGCTGTCGGCGAGGCTGGCCGAGGAGAAGCCGGACTGGCCTGGCACGGTACGCGCGTTCGCGACCGAGTTCGCCGTCCTGCACACCGAACGTCCTCACCTGCACGCCGTGCTCTACGAGCTGACCCCGCGCTCGCCGGAAGGGGTCGCGGCCCTTCGCGCGCTGCACGACGCCGCCGTCGCCGAGGTCGCCGTGCAGCTCCGGCGCACCGGCGTCGAGGAAGGCGCCGGTGCGGAACGAACCGCCGCGCTGCTCGTGCACACCGCCGACGCCACCCTGCACAGGGTGCTGCTCGGCGACCAGGACGCCGCCGAAGCGCTGACCAGCTCGCTGCTGGCGCTGCGCCCTGCTACTCGGAACCGCTGAACCGGTCGCGCAGTTCCCGCTTGAGGATCTTGCCCGAGGCGTTGCGGGGCAGGTCGGTCACGAAGTGCACGGCCTTGGGCACCTTGAAGGCCGCCAGCCGCGTCTTGACGTGCTCGACCAGTTCGCCGCCGTCGAGCGCGGCGTCGCCCTTCGGCACGACGACGGCGGTGATCGCCTCGATCCACTTGGCGTCGGCGAGCCCGACGACGGCGACCTCGGCGACGCCGGGATGGGTGTAGATGGCGTCCTCCACCTCGCGGGAGGCGACCATGACACCACCTGTGTTGATCACGTCCTTGATGCGGTCGACCACGAAGAGGTAGCCCTGCTCGTCGACGCGCACGAGGTCACCGGAGTGGAACCAGCCGCCGGAGAAGGCTTCCTCGGTCTCCTCCGGTTTGTCCCAGTAGCCCTCGCACAGTTGCGGCGATCGGTACACCACCTCGCCCTGCTCGCCAGGCGGCACGTCGTTGCCGTCGGCGTCGACCACCCGCAACTCGACGAACAACGCGGCCCTTCCGGCCGAATCAGGCCGCTGCTCGTGTTCCTCCGGTCGCAGGATCGTGGCGAGCGGGCCGATCTCGGACTGGCCGAAACAGTTGTAGAACCCCAGTCGCGGCATCGCTTCCCTGAGCCGGGCCAGCACCGGCCCCGGCATGATCGAGGCACCGTAGTACGCCTTGCGCAGCGCGGAAAGATCGTGTGCCGCGAACTCCGGGTGGTTGGCGATCGCCACCCACAACGTCGGCGCGGCGAAGAACGCGCCGTGCCCGCCATCGGCGAGCACGCGAAGCACCTCGCCTGGATCAGGCGTCTCAAGCAGGGTGTTGACCGCGCCGACGGCGAGCCACGGCAACAGGAACACGTGCATCTGCGCCGAGTGGTACAGCGGCATCACGTGCAGCGGCGCGTCGTCCTCGGTCAGGTCGAGCCCGACGACGCAGGAAAGGTACTCGTGCACGAGCGCGCGATGGGTCATCATCGCGCCCTTCGGGCGCGACGTCGTTCCCGACGTGTACAGCAACTGCACGAGATCCGTGTCGGCGATGTCGACGGCCAGTTCCGGCACGGCGGCGTCTTCGCGCGCCACCTCAAGCAACGATCCGTCCTCGTCCCGCAGCGCGAGAACGTGATCGAGCGGAAGCCCCAGAGCCTCGACGTTGCCGCGCAGCGCCGGATCGACCAACGCGGCCCTGCTTCCCGACTGCTCGATCAGGTAGCCGAGTTCGCCGCCGGTGAGGTTGAAGTTGACCGGGACGTGCACCAGGCCCGCCCTAGCGCAGGCGAGGAACCCGATGAGGTAGGCGTCGGAGTTCTTGCCGTAGGCTGCGACCCGGTCGCCGTGCCGCAGGCCCAGCGAAAGCAGGTGTGCCGCCGCCCTCGTCACGGCCGCGTCGAGTTCGGCGTAGGTCCATTCGCGCCCCGCGAACCGCAGCGCGATCCGGTCCGGCACCCTCGCCGCGCTGCGGCGCACCACATCGGACACGGTGCTGGACCTGATCAGGCTCGTCATCGAGTACCTCCCGCGACGGCGGGACGCTACCGCACGCGACCTCGTTACGCCGTCGAGGCGATCTTCGCACTTCCCAGCACGAGGTCGCCAGCACCGGAGTCCTCGCGATACAGCACGACGACCTGCCCTGGAGCCACACCCCGCAGCGGTTCGCGCAGCTCGATGGTGACCTCGTCGCCGACGGCTTCCGCGACGGCCGGTGCCGTACCGCCGTGCGCACGCACCTGCACGACGCATTCGGCCGGTCCGGCGAGCGGGTGCTCACCAGGCCAGATCGGCCGGTCGGCCGCGATGTGACTGACGGCGAGCTCGGTGGCCGATCCGACCTTGACCGCGCCGGAAACGGGCTCCAGCGACAGCACGTACCTCGGCTTGCCGTCGGCGGCAGGCGCGTCGATGCCGAGCCCCTTGCGCTGGCCGACCGTGAACCCATGCACGCCGGTGTGCTTCCCGAGCACGGCGCCGGTCTCGGCGTCCACGAGGTCACCAGGCCGCTCGCCGAGGCGCTTCTCAAGGAACTTCTTGGTGTCGCCGTCGGGGATGAAGCAGATGTCGTGGCTGTCCGGCTTGCTCGCGACGGACAGCCCGCGCTCGGCCGCCTCCTCGCGCACGTCGGGCTTGCGCGAGCCGCCGAGCGGGAACATGGCGTGCCGCAACTGTTCCGGGGTCAGCGAGGCGAGCACATAGGACTGGTCCTTGTCCTCGTCGGCGCTCCTGCGCAGCTCCGGCACACCATCCACAACGGACAACCGGGCGTAGTGCCCCGTGCACACCGCGTCGAACCCCAGTGCCATCGCCTTGTCGAGCAACGCCTCGAACTTGATCTTCTCGTTGCACGTGACGCACGGGTTGGGAGTGCGCCCGGCCGCGTACTCGCCGACGAAGGTCTCGACGACCTCCTCGGTGAACCGCTCAGCGAAATCCCATACGTAGAACGGGATCCCGAGTATGTCGGCCGCCCTTCGCGCGTCGTGCGCGTCCTCGACGGTGCAGCAACCACGCGAACCGGTCCGCAGTGTTCCCGGCTTCGCCGACAGCGCGAGATGCACGCCGACCACATCGTGTCCTTCGGCGACCGCTCGCGCGGCGGCGACCGCCGAATCCACTCCCCCGCTCATCGCGGCGAGAACCCGCATCAGCTCACCCCTCCTGACCGCTCGCCGACAGTGCCCTGTCCTCGTCGGCGACCGCCTTGCGCATTCCGGCGAGACCGGCCTGCCTCGCCCTTTCCACGACACCACCGAGTTCGCCGCGCAGCGCGTCGACATCGGCCGCCGACGACGTGTGCCCGAGCGAGAACCGCAGTGAGCCTCGCGCCGACGCCGCGTCGGCTCCCATCGCGAGCAGCACGTGACTCGGCTCGGCGACTCCCGCCGTGCACGCCGAACCGGTCGAGCACTCGATGCCCTTCGCGTCGAGCAGCATCAGCAGGCTGTCGCCGGCGCAGTGCGGGAACGTGAAGTGCGCGATCCCCGGCAGCCTGCCACCTGAGGCGTCGGCAGGCGGGCCGTTGAGCACCGCGTCCGGCACCTCGTGCAGCACGGCGGCGACCAGCTCGTCCCTCAGCTTGGTCAGCTCGTCGAACGTCTCCTGCCTCCGCTCTACGCTCGCCCGCACCGCCGTGGCGAAGGCGTGGATCGCGGGAACGTCGAGCGTGCCGGAACGCACCTCGCGTTCTTGACCGCCCCCGTGCAGCAGCGGAACGCACGCGGTGTCGCGGTCGAGCAGCAGCGCGCCGACCCCGTAGGGCCCGCCCAGTTTGTGCCCGGTCAGCGTCAGCGCGTTGACCCCGACGGCGAAGTCGACCTCGATGGCACCGACCGCCTGCACGGCGTCGGTGTGCAGCGGGATGCCGTTCTCGGCGCAGACCCCGGCGAGTGCCGCCATGTCGTTGACGGTGCCGACCTCGTTGTTCGCCCACATGACGGTGGCCAGCGCGACGGTGTCCGGATCGGTCTCGATGGCCGCCCTCAGCGTCTCGGGGCTCAGCCTGCCGTCGCCATCGACGGGCAGCCAGGTCACCTCGGCTCCCGCGTGCTCGGCGAGCCACTGCACGGCGTCGAGCACGGCGTGGTGCTCGACGGCGCTGGCCAGCACCCGTCTCCTGCGCGGCTGCTCCTTGTGCCTCGCCCAGAAGATCCCCTTCACGGCGAGGTTGTCACTCTCGGTGCCGCCCGCCGTGAAGATCACCTCGGACGGCCGGGCGCCCAGCGCGTCGGCGATGGTCTCGCGGGCCTCCTCGACGACCCTGCGTGCACGCCTTCCCGAGGAATGCAAGGAGGAAGCGTTGCCGACGGAGGACAGCGCTTCGCTCATTGCCGCCACGGCCGAGGGCAGCATGGGGGTGGTGGCCGCGTGGTCGAGATAGGTCATCGCCTGTCCAGGGTAGTCGTGCCCGGCAGGCCGTGAGGCGCGACACTGCTCACGCCGCTCTCCTGCCGGTCATCACCACCCCGAGCAGCGCCGAAGCCGCCAGCAGCGCGCCGAGTACCGCCACCGAGGGACCCGGCGCCGCTGCCGAGGCGAGCGCGCCGAGCAGGACCCCGCCGAGACCGATCGCCAGCGCGGAGGCGACCCAGTCGCCGAGCTGGAGCGCCGAGGTGTTGAAACCGCGCTCCGCGACCGGCGAAAGGCGCAACAGCAGCACCGAGATGGACGGAAGCGCGATTCCCATCCCCGCGCCGCCCGCCGCGGCTCCGACAAACGCGACCCAGCCGGGACACCACGCCTGCGAAACAGCCGTGAACAACGCCAGTCCGACCGCGAGGAAGCAGAACCCCGCGCGGACGAGGCTCTCCCTCCGCCAGTCCGGTTTGCGCCCCTGCACCACGGAGGCCGCCGACCAGCTCACCGCTGCCGTCGTGAGCGGCATACCGGCCAGCGCGGGCCCGTATCCGTGGACGCCGGTCATCGTCAGCGGCAGGAACGCCTCCATGCCCGCGAAGGAACCAGCGAGCAACGCCCTCGACGCGACGAGGGCGGGCAGCCCACTCCGCGCCCGCGACGTCCCCCTCGGCAACAGCGTGCGCAGCGCGGCAGCCAGCAGGACGAGCTCGGCGAGGCCGTAACCGGCGGCGAGCGAGGAAGGATGCTGCGCGGCCCAGGTCAGCGCGGCAATCCCCAGCGCGGCCGACACGGCGGCCCACACACTCGCCCTCCGCCCGCCGCCTTCGCCGTCCGGTTGCCCGGCGCGGGTGATCCGGCGGAGGGCGGGGATCAGCAGCGCGACCCCCACCGGCACCAGCGGCGCCAGCCCGAGGAACACCCACCGCCAGCCGAAGTGCACCGTCACCAGCCCTGCCACCGGCGGGCCGAGCACGGCAGGCAGCACCCACGCCGCCGCGTTGGCCGCGTAGATCACCGGCCGCTCGCGGTCGGTGAACACGAGCGCGATGAGCACCGACGTCGCGACGAGCAGGGTGCCGGTGCCCAGTCCTTGCAGAAACCGTCCTGCCAGCAGCACCTCCATGGTCGGCGCGGCCCCCGCGACGAGCAGTCCCGCGAGGAACACGGCGGGACCGACGAGCAACGAGGGAACGGGACCTCGCAGATCGCACAACCGGCCGGACAGCACCGTCGCCGCGACGCTGGCGACGAGGAACGCGGTGAACGGCCACGAGTAGAGGGCGGTTCCGTCGAGGTCGGCGACCATGGTCGGCATCGCGGTCGCGACGCCGAGATTCTCGAACGCGATCAGCGTGACGACGAGCAGCAGTCCCGCCGTGGTCGCCCTGTGCTCCGGTGTCCACAGAACGGCGGGCCGCCGTTCTCGCGCCTGGGTCATGTCCTCACCTTGCAACCTCCACCGCGCTGGAGGTCCACACCCGCGCGCGGACTGTGCAGAATGGGGCCGTGGAAGCAATCGTGGACAGAACCGTCGACTGGGCGGGCGAACTCGACGGCGCGATCGTCATCGTCGACCAATGCGCGCTACCCGGCTCCTACCGGACTTCGCGCATCGACACGGTCGATGAGCTCATCGACGCCATCCAGCGCCTCGCCGTGCGCGGTGCGCCCGCGCTCGGAGCGGCGGGCGCGCTCGGCGTCGTGCTCGCCGCTCGTGACGCGGATTCCGCTTCCGCGCGGCGACAAGCCGAGCGGATCGCCTCGGCGAGGCCGACCGCGGTCAACCTGCGGTGGGGTGTCGAGCGCGCGCTCGCGGCGTTGCCACACGGAGCGGAGGCCGTGCTTGCCGAGGGCAGGGCGCTGCTGGCCGAGGACGAACGCGTCAACAGAGCGGCCTCGGCCAACGCGGCCGAACTGGTGCTGCGCCGGTGCGGTCGCCAACCGCTGCGCTTGCTCACCCACTGCAACACCGGGGCTCTGGCCACCGTCGCGTGGGGCACCGCGCTCGGCGTCGTCTGGCATCTGCACGCCGAAGGTCTGGTCGAGGAGGTGCTTGCCGACGAGACGAGGCCGCTGCTTCAAGGGGCGAGGCTGACGGCGTGGGAACTGGCAAGGGCGGGCGTTCCCTACCGGGTGCTGCCCGACAGCGCCGCCGCGTCGGCGATGGCGGCAGGGCTCGTGGACTGTGTCCTCGTCGGCGCGGACCGGATCGCGGCCAACGGCGACGTCGCCAACAAGATCGGCACCTACCCGCTCGCGATCTCCGCCGCGCGGCACGGCATCCCGTTCGTCGTCGTCGCTCCTTCCTCCACAGTGGACGAAACATTGGCTTCGGGTAGCGGTATCGAGATCGAGCAGCGCGCCGCGGACGAGGTCACGCACAGCGGCGGCGTGCGGGTCACGCCGGAGGGCGCGCGAGCCTACAACCCGGCCTTCGACGTGACCCCCGCCGAACTGGTGACGGCCGTGGTGACCGAGCACGGAGTCCGCTCACCGGAGAAAACCGTTCGCGCCCAGCTGTAACGTGCCGGTCATGGACGACGTTTCCCTCGCGCGGCTGCGGGTGCCCCTGGGGCTCGGCGCTGCGCCGGTCTCGCGGTTCCCCGGCGGTTCGGTACCCGTGTACGCGGTGGGCGAGGATCTGGTGCTCAAGTTGTTTCCCGCCGAGGACGCGGGAGAGGCACGGGTCGAAGCCACCGTGCTCGGCGCGCTGGAAGGGCGACTGTCCATTCCCACCCCCGGTCTGGTCGGCGCGGGGGAAGCCGAGGGCTGGCACTACGTGCTGATGCGCAGACTGCCCGGTGAGCCCCTTTCCGGCGCGTGGCCGCGATTGTCCGCGTCGGAACGCACCGGGCTGGCCGAACGAATCGGTGTCGCGCTCGCGGAGTTGCACGCCGTCACCGACCCCTCGCTGGAGAAGCTGGAACCCCTTGACTGGCAGGCGTTCGTGCGTGAGCGTCGCGACGTGGTGGTGGGCGAGCAGCGGGAACGCGGCCTCGCCGAGGAATGGCTGTCGCAGATCCCCGGCTTCCTCGACACGGTCGATGTCGGAGCCACCGAGCCGGTGCTACTGCACACCGAGGTCATGCGTGAGCACGTCCTGCTGCGGGAGGGGACCGCGATTCCGTCGGGGTTGTTCGACTTCGAACCCGCCATGCGCGGCGCGGCGGAGTACGACCTCGTCGCGGTCGCCGTGTATCTCGCCGGAGGCGGCGAGGAGGGCGCGAGCTTCCTGCGCACGCTGTTGCGTGCCTACGGCTACACGCCCTCCGATGTCGGCGAACCGTTCGCCCGCCGCTGCCTCGCCTACACGTTGCTGCACCGCTACGGCAACCTGCGGGCGTATCTGAGCTGGATGCCCGCGCCTCCCGAACCGACCCTCGACTCGCTGGCGCTCACCTGGTTCGCACCGTTCGCCCGGCCCTGAGCCGTCCCGAACGCGGATCTCGGCGTCCTGAGTGCGGATCTCGGCGTCCTGGGCGGGGGACTCGCGGGGCGGGTCAGAACGGCACCGTGGCCAGCGGGGTCAGCCCCGCCAGGTCGTACACCGCGAGGCCCGAATCGGCCACCGTCCAGATTTCGTCACCGACGACCAGGGTGCGGCTCACCGACTCGCCTTCGCCGAGCACGCCGAGTTCGGTCACGTTCGCCTCCGACACCCGCAACACCAGCACGCCGGTGTCGGTCGGCAGCAACAACATCCGCTCCGGTTCCCAGTACAGGAAGGCGTGGGTGTCGTGCTCCACGAGGGCCATCCCGCCGGAAAGCTGATGCTGGGCGAGGCGGCGCGGCGCTGCCGCGTGACTCACGTCGAACAGCGACACCTGCACCCCGAGTACCCTGCCCCGCTCGTCGGCTTCCTGCCCGACCCCGATCAGCCTGCCCTCTCCCGCGTTGTGCAGGTAGGCCGAGTAGCCGGTGATCTTCAGCTCACCGACCGCCTTCGGTGACCTCGGGTCCCGCAGGTCCAATGTGTACAGCGGATCGGTTTCCCTGAACGTCACCACATAGCCGACCGGGCCGAAGAACCGCACCGCGTAGATGCGCTCGCCGGGACCGAGCCCTTCGAGCCCGCCGATCTGGTTCAGCGTGTCGCCCTCCCTCGCCAGCACGCTCACCGCGCTGTCGGTACTTCCGGCGATGTCGCGGCCATCGGTGCGGTCGACCTCACCCGAGCGTGTCGTCGCGACCCGCAGCGTGTCCTCGTACTCCGACATCGCGTACTGGTTGAGCAGCGTGCCCTCGACCCTTCCGGAGGCGACGTGCCTCGCCGGACCGTCACCGGTGATGTCGAACTGGAAGATCTCGGTGTCCTCGCCGGCGGGATTGGCGATGTACAGGCTGTCCGCGGTGCCGTAGACGGTCGCTCCGCCGGCGGCGATCGCCACCGGGTCACCGGTGCCGAGTTCACCGGAAAGGTCGATCGTCAGCACGCTCAGTATCGCCGTCGGCCGGTACGTCTCCGGATGGCTCACCCTGTCGCAGTCGACCAGCCTTCCGGAGGTCGTCGTGCCGTCCGGCCTCGCGAGTTCGTACCGCGGCAACCAGTCGTCGATACCGCCGGTGGATTCGGCACGGGCCGGTTCGGCGACCGCCGGTGCCGAACTGACGACGACCCTGGCCGTACCTTCGACGAGCCGGGCATCGACGTAGCCGCCCTCGGTCCGCAACGTGCCGAGCACCCGCGCCGTCGTGGAAAGGTCCACAAGGGTCAGTTCCGCCTCGTCACCGACGACCAGTGCCCGGTCACCATCCACGAGCAGGTTGCTCGCCGCCCCGCCCGGAACCTCCACTGTGGACGTCACCGTTCGGGTGTCGACGTCGACGACCCGCAACACCCCTCCCGCCACCGTCACGATTCTGCTGCCGTCGGTGTAGGCGAGGTCGGGTTCCTCGACGCCGGCCTCGTGGTTGTTGGTCCCGGAATGCTCCTCTGGCGCCGAATCGGGAGACCGCGCCTCGCCCTCGGCGACGCCAGGAGAACTCTGCGGCCGCGCCGGAACGACCTTCGCGTCCCCCGTTTCCGCTTCGGGATTTCCCTCGTTGCCGGAAACGCCTCCGCGCTCGGCTGGGGGCAGCGGCTCGACGGGTGACGCTCCGGCGGCCGAGCGCAACTCACGCAACGCCGTCTCGCACGAATCGAACGCGACCAGCCTCGCCTCTCCGCCGCCCGGCCCCGCCGGTTCCCGCACCTGCTCGGGGCCGGTCCAGCCCGTGCAACCCGACAGCGCGAACGCACCCACCACGACGAACGCCAACGCGGCACGTAGTTTCATGCCGGGCTAGACGGAAAGCGCGCTCGCCGAGGTTGCACGGCGGCGAGAACTCGTGCGAGAAGCCCGAAGAGTCACCGCCTTGCGGGGTGGTATGTAGCATGCCACTCTCGCTGGAGGCGGATTTGCCGATGCGCGAGGAGGCGCACATGAGCGCACCCAGCAAGGTTCACCTGCTGCGGACCGGCACGATGGAATGCGACCAGACCTGGCTGCTGCTCAAGCCGGGACAGAACATCACCACCCGGTCGGCCAAGGACAAACCGGCGGTGTGGACCACCTGCCCCACCCACGCCGTGCTCATCGAGCACCCCGACGGCCGGATCCTGTGGGACACGGGCGTTCCCCAGGACTGGGAAACCCGCTGGGCACCCACCGGGCTTCAGGAATTCTTCCCCGTGCAGCGAGCAACGAGTTACCTCCAGGACTCGCTGGCCGCGCTAGAGCTGACCCCCGAAGACATCGACGTCCTGGTGCTGAGCCACCTCCACTTCGACCACGCGGCCAACGCGAAGCTCTTCGACAACGGCAGGACCCGCATCGTGGTCAACCGCCACGAACACGAAGGAGCGCTCGGTATCGACGGCCCCTTCAAGGGAGCCCACCTCAAGTCCGACTACGAGGGCATCGATTTCGAGCTGATCGAGGGCGACACCGACATCGCACCCGGCGTCGGCGTGATCGAAACCCCCGGCCACACCTGGGGAACGATGTCACTGCGCGTCGACCTTCCGCGGGGTGGGACGAAGATCTTCACCTCCGACGCGGTGTACCTCTCGGAAAGCTGGGGACCTCCCGCGATCGGCGCCGCCATCGTGTGGGACAGCGTGCGGTGGCTGGAATCGGTCGAGAAGCTGCGCCGCATCGCGGAACAGACCGGCGCCGAGGTGATCTTCGGCCACGACGAGGCACAGGCCGCGAGGCTGCCGTTCGCACCGGAGGGACACTTCGCCTGATGACCGCGTACCAGAACGAAACCGTCTTCACCTGGGGCGCGACGCCGCTCAAGTTCGGCGCGGGAGCCGTCGACGAGATCGGCTGGGACCTCGCCGGAATGGGAGCGCGCAGGGTACTCATCGTCACCGATGCCGGCGTCGCGGCAACCGGTGTTCCCCAGCGCGTCGCCGACGCGGCGAAGGCGGGTGGGCTCACCGTCGAGATCTACGATCAGGTGCACGTCGAACCCACCGACGAAAGCATCACCGCCGCCGTCGACTTCGCCGGACAGTCCACATGGGACGGTTTCATCGGGGTCGGCGGCGGCTCCTCCATCGACACCGCCAAGGCCATCAACCTGATGACCAGCCACCCTGCCGACCTCTTCGACTACGTCAACAAACCCATCGGCAAGGGCCTGGCACCACCGGGACCGCTCAAACCGCTCGTCGCCGTGCCCACCACCGCGGGCACCGGCTCCGAGACGACCCCGGTGTGCGTCATGGACTTCCTCGGTCTCGCCGTGAAGTCCGGCATCAGTCATCCCAGGCTGCGGCCGAGCATGGCCGTCGTCGATCCGCTGCTCACCCTTTCCATGCCGCCCGAGGTCACCGCGGCCAGCGGCATGGACGTGCTGTGCCACGCGCTGGAGTCCTACACGGCGAAGCCGTTCCATTCCTTCGCCAGGCACACGCCGGAGACCCGCGTCGCCTACAACGGCTCCAACCCGATCTCCGACGCGTGGACCGAGCAGGCGCTCGGGTTGCTGGCCCGTTCCTTCCGCAGGGCGGTACTCAACGGCGGTGACCTCGAAGCCCGCACCGACATGATGCTCGCGGCCACGTTCGCCGGAATGGGTTTCGGCAACGCGGGCGTGCACGTTCCGCACGCCTGCGCCTACCCCATCGCGGGCAGGGTCAAGGAGTACCGGCCGAAGAACTACCCTCCGGAGAAAGCTCTCGTCCCGCACGGCGAATCGGTGTCGCTGACGGCTCCGGCCGCGTTCCGGTTCACCTTCCCCTCCGATCCCCGCAAGCATCTGCACGCCGCCGAAATGCTCGACCCGCGCGCCCCGAAACAGGCCGACCCGCGCGAGCAGCTTCCCGCCGTGCTCGCCTCGCTCATGCGCGACATCGGGATTCCCAACGGCATCGGTGGCGTCGGCTTCACCGAATCCGACATCCCCTCGCTCGTCGAGGGCACGATGCAACAGCAGCGCCTGCTCGCCGTCGCGCCTCGCACGGTGACCGAAGAGGACGTGTCCGCGATCCTCGCCGACTCGATCGAGAACTGGTGAGCCATGCCGATCTACGACTACGCCTGCGAGTGCGGGCGCCGCTTCGAAGCACTCGTTCCCTCGTCGGAAAGCCCGGCCCCGCCCTGCGACGACTGCGGGAACAGGACGAGGAGAA